>CP003083.1:1536384-1843661 GCA_000306725.1 Methanolobus psychrophilus R15
GAAAGTATCAACGTAGACCAGCTCATTGACGTGATCATGGAAAACAGGGTTTATGTACCAGCTGTCGCTGTGATAAATAAAGTGGATATGGCAGATGAATACGTACTCAATAAATGCAAGAAGGAATTCCCTGATGCAACCTACATATCTGCAGATAAGGAAAAGAACCTGCAGGAAGTAAGGGATGTCATCTACGATGCCCTCGACTTCATAAGGATATACCTGAAACCCCAGGGAGGACCCGCAGACCTCGAGGAGCCCCTCATAGTCCGCAGCGGTACGACCATCGGGGATATCTGTGATCGATTGCACCGCGATTTCAGGAGAAAGTTCAGGTATGCCCTTATATGGGGTAAGTCCGCAAAACACCCCGGCCAGAGAGCAGGCCTTGACCATGTCCTGCGCGACAAGGATCTTCTTACCCTGATAATAGCAAAGTGAGCACTTTTTTGCATAACAAATAAGTACCATTATGCATTTATTGTGCTGATCAACGTAGTCCTGTAGGGTAGTGGTCAATCCTTTCGGCCTTTGGAGCCGAAGACCGTGGTTCGAATCCGCGCAGGACTACTAAAATATTTAATATAGTCCTGCTTAGATACTGCTTTTTGCATGTATGGAATCAAATCATTGTAGGGACATAAGCAATTATATTATATTCCCCAAAACCAAGGATAATTTCTGTTAGTAACCCTAATGCGCTGCTCCCAAAGCCCACATCTAATAATTTGTATTTCTACCACATAACATAGAGCCTTACTAGATTAATAAGTAAAATGGATTTATCTAGTAAATTAATAATTGATGTGTTCTGCTTTTAGAGAGCAAGCACTGATTATAGAAGCAATTTAGGTTGAACATTGTAATCAGCTAGAGCGTTTACAAAAAATATAGAATATATAGAATACATTTTTATAGTATCCAGATTATACAGAAAGTAGTTCAACATACTAAGGTAGTATGAGGCGCCTGGAAACCACCACGCTTTAAGGCGCCTCTCTCCTAACGAATCCGAGATGTTCCCCAACATCTCTCAACTGATTCACTCCCGTGTTGCGGTTCATTTTCCCCACGACCCGCAATAATTAGTAGGTCTTTTCTTTATTTAACATAACCTTTTATTAATAATGCTAGTGACAAGTTATTTTATTACAGGATTCTATTTTAGCAGCAGCAAAAATTAAGGTCCCTAGTCAAATTGGCGAGACTTTATGTGTGTTTATAATATATACAAGCGGATATAATTATAATTTATCTAGTGCTTAAGGTGTGTACTGATGATTATAAACTCTTACCCCATAAGCAGGACATAATTTTAGTGCAATAATAAATTAATAAGCTATATAAAAAAGGTGGTTACTTATATCCATTTACTAATTATGAGAAATATAAATTCTATATATGTATATAGACGGATTATTAATTTCAAACGTACGCGGGGAAAACCCACAACTGCAACAAACGGAGAAGTCCGAAATATATCACAAATAATGACAGTGCAGTGCATTTTTGATTTGATTTAATTATTGTATATTAAGTTATACTAAAATGGTGGTGAGTCAGAAGGTAATTTCGATATTGGTTTATAATATATAAGGCTAATTTAAACTGGACACGGGGAGTGAATAAAAGAAAGCGAGGGAAACCTTATTGGAACCTTTGTCCACCTCCTGTGAATAAGTGAAACATGAGCCCCAATTCTCATGTTAAAACATAAGTTCCCCGAAAGCAACCCACAAAAGATGGTTTACTTGAGAATTATGTGAAACTCAAGACAGGAGGCTCACTATGGGTATCGTAATCCCGCACGATGCCCTTTCTTCGCTGAATTCAAGTTGATTCATTTTTGTTCAAAAGTTAGATTCAATAAAGATATATTTTTAAAATCTAAAATTAATGTGCAGGGAGCATAAAACCTTGACTAACCAACCACTAAGGGCATCGTATTGGCCACGATGCCCACACTTATAACACAATTCAGAGTATCTTTTGAGAATCCCATCTTAAACTCGTAAAAAGAGAAAGAATTACAAGTCTTTTGTTTTGATATCTTACAGTAAAGAACCCTAAAAATAGTAGGGGCAAGAGAAACATTATCTATCAGTATTTGATCCTACAAAAGCGAATCTTGATTTTGAATACAACACTGCACGGTCGGGTCCTTATGTTATTGAACTGGAACTCTGAATGTTAATAGTTCTTTTAAAGTCCATATATGGTCAGTTATTCTTTCACCCATGTTGAATATATGCGATGTATTTGTAGATTATTATATTCCAACACTGGTCCAAACAAATAGTTAAATATTTACTACAGGTTTATTTAACTATGACAGAACAGGGGAAAATTACCAGTTTCAGGTTGCCTGATGAAATACTTGTGAAACTCGATAAATTGCAGGCAAATGGCTTTATCAAAGATCGCACAGATGGTGTGATCAAAGGAATTGAACACCTTTACAAAGAAAAAGAGGTAATAACCACAGCTTCCGGATTTTTAAATATGTTAAAAGAGTTTGTTAAATATCCCAGTATAATAATAAACTGGGATAAGCTGTCGGGAGATAGTGATATCCACACTGTGAATGAATATGGCGGATACGATAGAATACACAAGCTTGGGAAAGAGCACGCAAAAATATATCGATCAACTAGTGACGAAAATATAGTTGTGACCATAACAGCTGAACACGTCGGAGTAAGTGAAATGGAAGGAAAATAAAGCCAAAGGGCTATCACCTGCAACCACCTAAAAACAACACATTCAGACATGAATTTCAAGCTTTTCGCCACCTTGATCTCCCTTATATTCTCACTTGGCTGCGTCCTGCCATATTCTTGAAGATCCTGCAGCCCATATCATAATTAAGGAACATTGTTCCAATTGCAATAAATCCCAATAGATCGTTAGTATCATTGTACTTGTCTTATCAGGCTTGGATATTCAGGGGGTTGTTGTAATGGGGGCTCGACACAGGATAGCGATTGGTTTAGTGATATCTCTTTTTATTATTGGTGGTGCAAATAATGCTTTAGCAGAGAGGGCGGAGGGGACGGAAGCACGCGTTTCAAACTCAATTGATTCATACAATCCGGCAATTTACGGAGACTGGATAGCATGGGATAACAGACGTGCTTTTTCTCCCGCTGAGATCTACCTGTACAATATATCATCAGGAGAGGAACTGCTGTTGACACCAATCCATACTATGACTTCAGAATATCCTGCGATCTATAAAGACAGGCTAGTGTGGAACGACTGGCGTCAGGACACAACGGGAGAAAATATGTTCTCTGGCATTTACATGTATAACATCTCTTCAGGAGAAAATAAGTTATTGATAGAAACATATTCTTTTTCCGCCCCTGTGATCTACAATGATGTGATTGTATGGCAGGATGAACGCTATGAGAACCCGGTGATCTATATGTACGATATATCGACCGGGGAGGAACAGCAGATAACAACCCATAATTCAGACCAGGCAAATCCTGTGATCCATGACGATGCAATAGTGTGGCAGGATAACCGGAGTGGGAGCTGGGACATTTATATGTATGCCATATCTACCGGAGAGGAGCGGCAAATCACCAGGGAAGTTTCAGATCAGACCAACCCTGCTATCTATGGCGATAAGATAGTGTGGCAGGATTACCGGGAGGGGAACTGGGACATCTATATGTACGATCTTTCGTCCGAAAAAGAGATAAGGCTAACCACAAGCGAGTCTGATCAGATAGATCCTGCAATATGTGGGGACAGGATCGTCTGGGTGGATGGATATCTTGAGATACTAATGTATGACATGTCTACCGGAAAAGAACTTCAGATAACTGACTGGGAAGACCATTCTTCAATAACAGAGGCAGAATGGAGAGGTCAGCCTGCAATTTACGAGAACAGGGTTGTATGGTCAGATGGACGCAATGGAATGGATCACCATGACATATACATGTTCACTCTTGAAGAGCAAGTACCAGAAGAGGTAATGGAGGGTTTTGTAGAAGATCCACTGGAAGCAACTGGAACTCAACAGGATCTAGCCACTGATTCGGAGGATTCTGGCACGCAAAGCTATGGAAGCATGAATACAGGCACCACTGGCAATAAAGGGGCGAACGCAATAGAAAACGCCGGAGAATCTGAACAGCTCATACTTAATTCCAGCCAGGAGGAAACTCCATCTACTGCAGAGAGCAAAAAGCAAGTTGAGAATAATAGCACAACTGTTGCCAGTGCGACTGATAACTTAGAATTGGAAGATGGACGCAGTACTCCTGCATCTGGCATCTCCGTAGTCTTGCTGGCAGTGGTCAGTGTAGCCTTGTGGCTATTCAGGAGGCGAACCTGAAGAATATATTGGGAGGGCATGCCGGAATCATCCATCAGGAAAGACAGTATCCGGTTATCTGGTATTCCTACACTTCCCTTTTAAGTTCCTCACTATCCCTGCATTTGCAAAAGTCGCACAAGGCCAGCTCAACACCCGACTGCTTGCTCTTGACAGGACAATAATACTCGCCTCCCTGGGAGGTGATCATCAGCCCGCCGGGGAAGATCATCCCCGGAGGATGTATCGTCCGTTTTGCGACAAACACAAGATAAGGAGTGACCACGGCCACAAAACGGAGGAATGCTCTTTGCCGGGGGTTACTTTTGTCTTTCTGCTGGCTTATCCTCGTAAGAAGGTCCCTGTGCTCTTCGTCGTCTACAGGCTCGGCCTTATCTGATGTTTTGCAGGTCCTGAGCTCCTGGAAAGCCTCGTACAGGTAAGTGAAATAATCAGAGGAATAGGCTTTCCTGTACTTCCCGGGCAGGTCCTGCACGCTGTCAACAACTGCGGCTCGGGCAAGGCAGATATCCTCGTTCGATATTTTCCGGGCTTCTTTTTGCAGGGAATTCAGGAGGTCTGTGGAATCCATTTCAACGAATGTATTTCCTTAATTCTAGATATACCTTAAAGACAGGAAATGAAAATCCATCTTTTACCACTCATATTTAGTCATTCTGTTGGAACCTATCACTTATATGCGACAGCTGCGGCTCTGCAATGAGAAGTCACAAAGGCAGATACAGGCCCGTACATGCCCTGTGTGCAAAAGATGGTGCTCTTCACACCATATCCACCCCGGAGCACGATGGTGTGATGTTTTGGATGGAACATGACCTTGCGGACATTATTCCACCTGAGACTCTGATCCTGCCTGCCCGCCGCCATCATGCCTGCACCTGCAGCAGTGGGATTGCGGTTCAGCAGTCCTATGACGATCAGCAGGACATTAGCCACGCGGTTCCGGGACCTCTGTGGTTTGCGGGTTAATGTCCTGACACCTTTCTCATCTACGGAGTATGATAGCATATACCTGTTCCCATAGTAGATGAAAATGAAGACCCCTGTCAGCAGGAAAAGCAGAAAGACCATGAAAAGGAAATATCCGAATCCGGAAGTATTGGTGCCATCAGTAAGGAGGGAACCATCTATCAATGAAGGGAGCAAAATTAGGGACAAGATCATACCAGTGAACAAAAAAGCAATAGCTAGGGCCCTTGCAACTTCAAGCATGATGAAACGGTTTGTGAGAATACTGACATCGATATCCCATTCAATGCTGTTTTCCATAATCAGGGTATGTTAAGAAAACATTAAATTGTTTCCTGTTAAATTATGATTGGAAATGAGATACCAATAAATGATGTAATGAATGATATCAATGAACGATAAGTATAGATGAGATTATAGTAAAAGGTACAGGTGGTAATAATGCAGGAGGATATACAAGTAAATGACGTGAAGGGTTTCCAGCCAAGGTCGGTCCGTTATGCAAAACAGATTGATGAGGCTTTTGGCGAAGGTCTTGCCGGATTCTATAATGCGGTCTGGGCAGACAGGGAGAACGGGCTTTCAAAGAAGGACAAGCATCTGCTTGTGTTTGCCATTGCATGCTCTAACCTTAAGACAGAGAGTGCCGTCAAGATACTCCAGAGGCTCAAGAAGTTCGGGGCGACTGCCGAGGAGATCAAGGACGCGATGATGATAGCGGCATGGACCGGAGGCATCCAGAACTTCACCGATGTTTCACCGGAAGTGCTCAGGGAAATGGAAAGGCTGGGCTTCTGAGCCAGCCGCTTTTTCAGGCAGGATCATATTATCAGGCCGAGGATATACCTTCCGAAGAAATATATCTGTAATAACAGTATCAGAGGCATCCCAACCTTAAATGACATGTGACGTGTCTTATGGCGGAAGTACTGCATTCCGGCAATCGATCCGATGCTTCCTCCAATGATAGCCCATAGGAAGAGAGTCTTCTCCGGTATCCTGCTGCCACGTTTTTTGGCTTTTTTCTTGTCTTTGCCCATCAGGTGAAAGGCAGCAATGTTCACAGCCATAAAGTAAAGGAGAACTAACACTGAGATATCCATGACCTTAGATTTATAACATTGTTTTTAAGTTTTTCCGGTTAAAGTTTTACATGCCATTTAAGCAATTGTGATTAACAGTCACAGTCATTTATATAAAAACCCGCACTCAACAGGCAATACTTTTATTAATCAGAGACATCACCATGAAATTGAGATACTATAGTATCATTAGTAAGATAGCAATATTCAAATGGTAGGCGGCACTCATGAAAAGTAAATGGTTAATGTTTATTATATTGATTGCACTTGTGATGGGATCCGGGTGCGCGGATGATCAGACAGAAGCAGATGATATGACAGAAGGACAGGCTCAGACACCGGCAGGGGAACAGGAAGCTGACGGAGCACCTATGTCAGCTGTTGAATCAGCAAAACATATGGCAAGTATGGAATATTATGGCTTAGTACCTCCTGAGCTGGAGATCAACAGGGGAGACACTATCACCTGGAGAAACAACAACAAGCAGAAAGTATACACCCTTATCAGTGACGACGGGCTCTTCGATGATCAGGAGATGAAATACGGAAACACATTCTACCACATCTTTGAGAGCAGCGGGACATACACATTCAGCATCGCAGACACTCCCGATATGACCATGACCGTAAATGTAAGATGAAAGTTGATGGAATCTGTTTTAAACACACTTAGAGGCCATTATTAGATGGCCTCACCAATTACATGATTTGATTTCAATCCTCTTTCAGTCCTCTTTTTTGAAATCAAGGGATATGGAGTTCATGCAGAACCTCTCGCCTGTGGGCGCAGGACCATCATCGAACACATGACCCAGATGGCTGCCACACCTGCTGCACAGCACTTCTATTCTCTTCATAAAATAGCTGTTGTCTTCATGCCGGACAATGCGATCCTCAGAAATGGGTCTTGTGAAACTTGGCCATCCCGTACCGGAGTCATACTTTGATTCCGAACTGAAAAGTTCCTGTTTGCATGCAGCACACAGATAAGTGCCCTTTTCCTTGGAATTGTAATACTTGCCTGTAAATGCTGGTTCAGTGCCTTTTTGTCTCAAAACCAGATACTCGTCTTTGGAAAGTATCTGTTTCCACTCATCTTCTGATCTCTTGATTGTTTCTGGCATATCTAACCCCTTCATTAGTTCTAACTATCGGGAATGGTATTGGGAATATTTCAACCGGGCTCCCCTTTCAGACTGAAAAGAAAATTTTCAGCTCATTTAAAGTGGCTGATGTATAGATAAATAAATAACGATAACATTAGTCTAATAATTAGATAAATATAAATATTAGCGCAAAGCAATAAATATTGAGAAAACAAAATCTCATTGGGTAGTTTTGAGCTCCAGTCAAGATAGAATGCCAAGGGGGTATTAATACCGAATGGATTGCGTACTATGAACAGAACAGGAAGCAAGCATTGTCCCTGATTGGGAACATGCCGCTTTCCACACGATACAGAAGAGAACTTGACCTGTGGATCAACAATTATCTTGACCCTTTTGTCCTGAACAGGGCAGTAGCATCAAGAAAGAGGGATTCTGCAGATCCGTTCGCCCTGATCCGCACGGAAGCCGAAAAAGACCTTGAATTCACCGTGCTTAATGCCACAGAAAGGGACAGGACCGGAGGAGACATACTCCTTATGGAAAGTAATCTTTTATTGCAGTTCAATATGCTGCTATCACACATAAAAGCATCCTGATAGCGCCGGGGAAGTTGTTCTCTTACACTTCCCTTTGAGGATTTATTCAGGTCTGATGGGACCACAAAAATGAATCTATAGTCTGACACGGATATCGGAGCTGTTTTTTAATTCAACTCATTTAAAAACAACGCATTTATGAACCTTCAGGACTATTTTACTTACATGTCTCAAGTCAGAAAACCCCTTTTGCTCATGATACTTGACGGGTGGGGCTATACACAGGAAACAATAGGAAACGCAGTGCTTGCCGCCAGGACACCGGTCCTTGACGGCCTTATAGACAAATATCCTTCATGTCTTCTGGAGGCTTCGGGAGAGTCTGTCGGCCTGCCCATGGGACAGATGGGGAATTCAGAGGTCGGGCATCTTAATATCGGTTCAGGAAGGACCATATACCAGGATTTTACCAGGATCAACAAGTCCATAGAAGATGATGACTTTTCCAGGAATCCCGTATTTCTTCAGGCCATCGCTAATGTAAAAAAGAACAGTTCCTCACTTCACCTAATGGGGTTGTTCTCCTACGGTGGTGTCCACAGCCACATGTATCATATGAGGGCCCTGATCGAGTTGGCAAAAAAGGAAGGGCTTGAAAATGTATACATCCACGCTTTCCTTGACGGCAGAGACGTGTCACCCAGGGCTGCCCTGGAAGATATGAAAGGCCACGAGGAGTTCTGCCGCTCCATCGGATTCGGCAAGGTAGCCACAGTAATGGGCAGATACTATGCGATGGACCGCGATAAAAGGTGGCAGCGAACACAACTTGCTTACGATGCACTCACTTTCGGAGAGGGCCTTCTCGCAAGAGATCCCGTGTCTGCCATAGAAATGGCTTATGACAGGGGGGAGAACGACGAATTCGTCAAACCCACAGTAATAATCGATGAGCAGGGCATACCTGTAGCAACTGTGAAGGATGGGGACTCGCTGGTGTTCTTCAACTTCAGGCCGGACAGGGCCCGCCAGCTCACATATGCATTCGCGAATAAGGATTTTGATGCTTTTGTAAGAATGGTGCACCCCAAAGTTTTCTTTGTATGCATGACCGAATACGACGAGGTACTCAATGTCCCCATTGCCTTCCCGCCGGAGAATATAGAGAACACCCTTGGAGAGGTACTGAGCAGGGCGAACTTAAAACAGCTTAGGATTGCTGAGACCGAGAAATATGCCCATGTGACATTCTTCTTCAACGGTGGCGTGGAGAAACATAACGAAGGAGAGGAGAGATGCCTCATACAGTCTCCCCGGATAGCAACCTATGACCTCAAGCCGGAGATGAGCGCCTATGAAGTTACCGAAGAACTTGTAAAAAGAATCAGATCAGGAAAATATGACGTCATCATCCTCAACTTTGCCAATATGGACATGGTCGGCCATTCTGGTACATTCGATGTGACAGTGAAGGCTGTAGAGGCTATTGATGAATGCGTCGGCAGGGTGATCGGTGTGCTGGTGAGTGAAGGAGGAGCTGCGTTCATCACAGCGGATCATGGCAATGCAGAGAAAATGACAGATTACATTACAGGAAAACCGCATACTGCACATACATCCAACCCTGTGAGGTGCATACTTGTCAACGGAGGCGAAGGCATCACCCTCAAACCCGGAAAACTCGCAGACATTGCACCCTCCATGCTGGAACTACTTGGCATCAGCAAGCCGGATGAAATGACAGGAATTTCCCTGCTGGCAAGGAACAGATAAATTCAATAAAAAATCAGAACCAGTTGTCAAGTGTCTTCTGGCCTCCCCCGGAAGACACCTCCAGTTTTTCTAAAGCCTTGCTGACCCTCTCACGGGAAAAGTCATGCTCATCGCATAGTAATTCCAGTACCGAATCTGTTTTTGGTTTTTTCCAGTTGAGCCCATAATCCTTTGTAACCGGGGGGTTCATAAAAAAATCCTTTATGTTACCCAGGTCAGGAATTTCATTACCCGTTGAAGCAAGGATCTTTTCGATGCTCCCATGCTCCTTAACGAGCTTGAGGGCCTTCTTGGGACCTATATTTGTAATCCCCTGGTTGTAATCAGTGCCCACACAGAGTGCAATATCTATCAGTTGCTCACGGGTTACATCCAACCCGAGAAGAGTTTCTTCCAGTTCCATAACCTCGGGTTTCACATCCACATAGAGGTTCTTTTTTGGCAATTTTCTCTTCCCGGATACCGTCAGGTTCCTGACAACGCGTGGGGCGCCGAAAAGTAAAGAGTCATAATCCTGCGAGCCTGCATAATCCGCATCTCTTTTGATTACCATATAAGCCGCTTGGGCTTCACCCTCCGATGGAGCATCCAAAAATGGGATACCCATGGCATTCAGCAATTTCCTGGAATCTTCGACAATTGTCGCATCTACCCGTGAAGAAGCTTGAGCGTATTTGTACGCCTCCTCAGCAAGTCCCTCTTCCTGTGCCTGCTCCCATTTCATTTGTGCATTTTCACGGGCCTGCACGCGCTTCTCGATTGTAGGGGACTTCATCTGGGGAGGCTTACCGTCAAAAACAAACACCGGCCTTATCCCTGCTTCCATAAGGCTTGACATCCTGTAAAGAAGCCCTGAGAGATGGGAGGTGATATTGCCCTTTGAATCCTTTAAGGGAGTGCCATCCTTCTGGCGTATAATGCTGAGAAACTGATAAAGGGTGTTATAGGCGTCTATGGCAATTACCTTAGAAGAAAGATCTGACAATTCTACTGGTTTCTTTTTCAGGAGGTCCCCTAGATCAACACCCATTGTATTGCCTGCCTAACCTGCTTACTTCACTGGCTGAAACTATTTATTCCAGCCTGACATCGATGACGGAATCATCATTAGCGTCTATTTTCCCCACCCTGAGGATGTTTCCCGCCCAATCGATAAGATTTGTTTTTGTAATCTGTACCTGATGAATATCATTGTTGACCTTATTTTTGTGTATTATAAGGAGATTACGTCCTGCATCTTCGTTCTTACCCAGTTTTGAGACGATATTCTTTATGAGTTGCTCAAACTCAGAGTATATAAGAACCTCAGAACATTTCCCAGCTTTCTTTATAATACCTACCGGTTCTAAATTAATGCGCATATACGCACCTCTATGTTAGAATGGAAAACTATCGAATCTTAGTACGTCATTCGACGTATATATGGTTTTCGGATTTGTATTTAGGACTGGTAGAAAATAGTTATAACGAATTCGTTCAATTTATCTGTAACGGGTTCTGTCCATAGAAGTAGCCACCTCGTCTATCCTGACGAGCACTTCACCAACTCGCTTATCGAGATTGCCTTCAACGCTCTGGATATTTATCCTCAGTGAGCGCTCTTTTGCTTCCAGCATATTATCAATCTTTCTCAGGCGCATATCCACGGAAAGGATCATTGCGGCTAAAGCTCCCACCATTACCATAGCAGACAGCACAATTAAGGCATTTGCAGGGCTGTACTGGAATCTTCCAAGCCATTCGTAGGTAAGAACAAATGCAGATACTACCATTACTATTGAGAATATTATATCCCGGCTTTCCATTGCGTTCCCTCTTGCGTTATATGCGCATCCCTTGTATTTATATCATTTGTTTTTAATAAAGAGTGGCATAGCATTAAATAGTGCATATACATCTAACATATTCAATAGAAATATAAAGATTTGTATTTACTAATTAATAACGGGAGTTACGATATTGAGCTCAGAAAATAAAAGTATTCAGGAATATGTGCCTATGCTTGTAATGGCAGGTATCATATTGGTGGTACAGGTAATTGCCTTACTGCTTGCAGCACCCATGGCGGCTAACGACATGAGAGCTTTTGAAGATCCGGATTCAGCCGCAAACAGCATATTCTATATTATTTTCGTGCTTGCCTTCACCTTTGTCCTGTTGATGGCTATCAAAAAGAATATGAAATGGATCATCCAGCTGACAATTCTGCTGGCTGTGGGCTCCACAATGTATTATGTATTCTTTGCCCTGCTCTCAATTGCAAATATATCCTCCCTGACAAACAATGTCATTTCCATTACTGTCGCAGCTGCTCTCACTATCCTGCTCTACAAGTTCCCCGAGTGGTATGTCATTAATATCATCGGACTCATAATCGGTGCCGGAGCCAGTGCCATATTCGGCATATCCCTTTCGATACTGCCTGTAGTGGTATTGCTGGCACTGCTGGCGATATACGATGCAATCGCTGTCTATAAGACAAAACATATGATCGACCTTGCGGAAGGAGTTATGGACCTGAGATTACCCATACTATTCGTTATACCAAAGCACCTGAAGTATTCATTCATCGAAGACTCATTCAAAAAGGAAGAAGGCCAAAAGAGAGAGGCTTTCTTCATGGGCTTGGGCGATGCTATCATGCCGACAATACTGGTCGTATCTGCAAACGTATTCCTTGTAGAAAAATATGGAATAGATCTTATAGCCGGTTTCATCACAATTCCTGCAATTGCAGCAATGGTTGGAACCATAATAGGATTCATAGCCCTGAGTGTATTGGTAATGAAAGGAAAGCCACAGGCAGGACTTCCGTTCCTCAATGGCGGAGTCATCCTGGGTTATATAGCAGGTGTCCTTATAAGCGGAACACCACTATATTGAAGCTTCCTGTATCGAAGAGGTTATTCCTCTTCAGGTGGCTGGGAAACGATACTGCAGACAGAACAGTTACCCTCCCTGCCAGCCATTTCGGTCTTGATGCTGTTAAGCTGGGAATCCAGGGAGCGCGTACCTTCCGCAAGTACAGCCGCACTGGAAATGGTAGCTGCTATGAGCGTGGCACTGAACATCGCCTCTTTTGAGACCCCCAGACGCTTGGCGACCCTCACATGTGTCCTGAGGCAATACTCGCACCGGAGTGCAGAAGCCACCGCTATGCTTATCAATTCAACTGTTTTGGGGTCTATGAAATCCATCTGGCGCATGACACTGTTCTCATAGATCATCCTTGAAATGAATAAGCTTGGCATATCTTTCATGAAGTTGATGATATAGGGAATCTCACCATAGCGCTCTTCCACATCCTCAAGCAGTTCCGCAACAGCTTCTTCCGGCTCCTGGTCCAGGATCTTTTTGATCTTTTCAATTTCCATGCTATAACCCCGATGAATCGGATACCTGCGGATTCACCTAGATGGCAAAACCGACCTCTGATTCACGTTTGATCTTGATCAGTATATAATTCTTCATTTTGGATGGAAGCACCCGTGCGAGCTCTATGAGGCGGGTCCCTTCATCAAATTCAAGGTCCTCGACCTTCTTATGGAACTCAGCATAGGGAAGTTTTACGCGCAGACCATCCAGTTGCAGAGTCACCGGTGCAGGTGTAAGCACCTGTTCTATCTGGGGGATCTGCTCATATATTTCTTTCATAACACGCGGAGGAAGCACCGAAAGAGGGTCCTTTGACATATCCTCCCTCATAAGGCCAACGACTTCGGCAACTTTCTGGTTCATTATATCCAGAGAGCTCAGCTCTTCAGATTTTCGCAGGCGATGGGCCACCCTGCCGATATTCCCTACATAGACATCAGCATTTGGGACATCTTCTGTCCTGAGGTCCGGACCCCCTGTTGCAATAATAGGTATATCTATACCTTCAAATAACTTGGGTTTTTTATTTTTGATACAATCTGCAAATGTCCCGAAAGAGAAAAGGGCGATATCGTGTTCGTTGATAAGCCGTCGTTCATAGTCAGCAGAAAGTGCAACTCTCCTGCCCATTCCCCTGGCCAGGCCTATCATATTGGTGTTTGCCCCGTCCCTGCGCAGATGCTCAGCAACGTCACAGGCCGAGTGGGGGAGATGATGGGCAGCAAGTGTGGGCGAGACCACAGCTATTTCAGTACCTGTAAGAGGCGCACTGGTCAGCTTGCCAAGCAATTTCGTGCCCAGCTCCTGAATAAGAGGAACATCTTTTTTCGGGATCAGCATTATTAGCGTGACTTCAGTAGCTGCGGGAATCTTCTGGATGAGGTATCCTCCCATATCTTCAAGGAGTTCGGTGATAAGAGTATGTTTATGAATACCGCCTTCATAGATATATGGTTCAAGCACTGCCGCCATTATTGCACCTCCTGCAGTTCGGCAAGCATCTGGTGAGCCTGCTGTATCCACTCCGGTTTTAAAGTGTCTTCGCTTGCTACAAAAATAAAACTGTTCTCTTTCATGGCATGATACCGGACCCTGAAGCCTTCAGGGGTCGACCTGATAGCCATCTCGATGAGCCTGGACTGTAGGCTCTCTTTCGGGTCAGCTATAAGCATAGATTCAAGAGATATAATCTCCTTTTCCGGATCCTGGTCCTGGCGCACTATAAGTGTATTCCTTTCAGGCTGCAGCACCTGACCACGCCCATATCTGGCCCATAGTTTCTCCAGAAGCTTAGGGAGGTACTTCTCTTCCCTTATTGATATCTTGACCTCTTTGCGCTCCATGACCCCATATCCCAGGCTGGCAACATCCACAAGCCTGACAGGAGGCTGGCTGCCTCTCAAAAGGATAGCCATCTGGAACAGAGAATCTTCCGGCCTGAGAACGATCCTTATCCGCCCTATGGCTCCGCCCAGCATAAGTTCGGAGATGACATCAGCTACAATGCTCCTGTAAGCTTCAGCTTCATCCGGAACAGCTGACTCTACAACAAATGTTTCAAGAGCTTCCATAGGGTCACTCCTCCACGAACCCGGAGGCCAGGAGAGCACTTCCCACAGCACCTATCATATGGGAATTCGGGGGGACAAGTACTTCGATCTTGAGAAGCTCGCTGAGCGCCTTGGGCACACCTTCAATGAGAGATGAACCACCTACGAGGATAAGAGGCTCCTTCACGTCGACTTCCTGCAATTGCTGCTCAAATATCTGCTCGACCACACTATGACAGGCAGCGGCTGCGACATCTTCAGGAGTGGCACCTTTTGCAAGGGAATTTACCAGTGACTGGATACCGAAAACGATACAGTAGCTGTTCATGTCCACTTTATTCTGCATACCTTTCACCGCCAGGGCACCAAGTTCGGTGATATCCACGCCAAGCCTTTTAGCAGTCATATCCAGGAAACGTCCGGATGCTCCGGCACAAATACCCCCCATTGTGAACATGCCGGGTATACCGTCATCAACGGATATGGCCTTGTTGTCCATACCCCCGATGTCTATAACAGTGGCAGGGCCTTTCTGCTTATTGGCAAGATAAACGGCACCCTTTGAGTTAACTGTGATCTCTTCCTGCACAAGCTGGGCATTGAAATGTTCACCCACAAGAAAACGGCCATATCCCGTGGTTCCTATCGCCTGGATGTCTTCCCGCCTGACACCTGCCTGTTCAAGTGCTTTATCAAAAGCTTCCGTTGCGCTTTCAATGACCTTGATCGTAGGCACCCATCCGGTACCGAGTATCTTGTCATCTTTCATTACAACAGCCTTGGTTGTGGTGGAACCTGAGTCTATGCCTGCGGTAAGGCCGGTCTGGTGCTCCCTTGCAAGCAGATGCTTCCTTCTTGCGATCGTGGTCAGTGCTTCCATACGGGTCATGAGGGTTGCTGCCGTTGTGCGCTCCGTGAACGAATAACTGATAACAGGAATGTCTGAATGTTTGTGGATATAGCGCCTCAGCTCGTTCCTTACAATGGCAGCTTCTGCGCATCTGAAACATGAAGTAATGAATACTCCGTCAACGTCTGTTATCCCTTCAACAACGGCTTTTGCCCTTGCCATCATGAGTCGCAGATCAGGGCTGGCTGCCTCTATACCAAAATCCCTGCCTATCGTATCCAGGGAAGAAACATCTATCTCCGGAAATACCAGCTTGGCATCAACGGATTTTGCCACGGATTCAAGTTCCTTATGCACACCCGCATATTCCGAGCCGCATGATACCAAGGCTACTTTTACAACGGATTTGTCACTCATGCTTTATCTTCCTCTTCATCCCCGGGCAGGGATTTCAGGAACTCTGCGATCTTGTACACGAATTCCTTAGCCTCCTCATCGTTGCCTTCACGCGGATAGTCCACTTCCAGGATAGGCATCTCACGCTGCCTGATGAGGTATTTTGTCAGTTCGTTGGTACGTGCGCAGCCCATGCATCCAAATGCCATCGGGGATTCGTTGACAATGATGCCTGCCTGGGCTTCTTCTATCATAGGACCCACTATTGCCATCCTTCCTCTTACACCAGCCGGTACTTCCACTGCTGCATACTTCAAGCCCATCTTAGGCTCTTCCGGGGTTATATTCAATGGAGGCGAATCCACACTTACAGTAGAGATCTTTTCCTTGATCTTCTCCATCATAGCAATGGGTTTGTGGCCGAATCTCTCAACCAGGTCGGAAAGGATCAGGCTGTTTGTCGGGTATATGATGACTTTAACCATGATATTGCCTCATAATTCGGATTTGATCATATCTTCCAGTTTATCCACATCAAGCTTCTTCTTTGACTCTATTTCTTTAAGAGGTGCTTTCCGGTCATATGCATCAAGTGCTTTTCCGATAGTGGGCAGCATCTGCACCTCATGCCTCAGGTAATGGAACCCGGGCCTTGGGCCTCCTCCACGGGATGAACGGCATCTTCTTTCATCTCCCGGCAGGAAACCTCTCTCTTTTACGAAAATATGATTCCTGTCAAGGTCCACTACTTCCCTGACAACCCTGTTAACAGCATCCCTGGGGCCTGTGACCATGGTCCCAAAACACGTTTCCTTGATCTCTATATTGGTATCTGACTGATATATCCTCATTGCAGCATCTATAGGCAGGACACTGTCAGAGCTTATAACCACGATCTTGGTGAGAGTATCGTTCTGCCCCTGGGACATTATGACTCCTCCGTGCTGCTCTCTATAATATACATGATATCGTCATCCTTGAAATTCCTGAGCTTGTCCGTCTCGATCACCCTTCCGATGATATTCGTGCTGGCGAACTTTTCGCCTGTAGGCCCGAAAAGGTCATTATCCTCCAGCTTGACACCCACCATGCCAGCCCTTTTGGCAGCCTGGTTGGTGACACCGATCTCCCCTGCTGCCACTTTCACACCGGGTGTGTTCTCAGGCAGGATTTCCTTGTACTTATCAGCCTCTTTCTCTGCGGCCTTAAATATGTAGGTGTTATCATAGGTCATGAGGACAGCCAGAGCACCTACAGGCTTATATTGCATTCCGGTAGCATGCCTGAAGAATTCAAGTGTCTTTGGCACAAGGTCATTATACAGTTTTACACGAACAAGATGTTCAGGATCAACACCCTTCAGTGTCACCCTGGCCTCCTTTAAAATGCCTATTGTTGTTGCAGGGTCCTGGGCCACAATGAAGCCATCATCTCCCGTATAGCCCTCCCTGACAACTTCCACACCCAGAAACTCCATCTCTTTTTCAGCTTCCACGTAGCTCATTCCAAGCAGCATGATAGGATGAGGAACGCTTTCTACCATGATCTTCTGGCCTTCCTGTGCCACCTTGGCAAGCTCCAGACCCCTGACCACATGACCAACCACCGAGTGCATGATGGTCGATGTCCTGTCGTCAGTGGCAATGAACAGCTTACCTGCCCCGTATCCCACGGTCCTTACAAATACAGAACCTGCGGAACGGGATTCGAAATTCTCGTAGGTGACAAGTTCACCCTGGAACCTGTGATCCGAGATATAAGATGAAGAAACGGCGTCTATGTGGAAAGTACCATCGCGAGTTACGGCAAACAGGTGTTCTGCACCTTCAGGAGCTTCGGCATCGATTTCTATCTCCAGGTATGTGAATATCCGGGAACCATTTTCCAGCCGTGTGGAAAGGTCTGTGGTGCATATATGTTCTCCGGCCTCTGCAGACTCGGTAACAGGTTCAATATCCAGTATCCTGTCGTTCTTAGTCAGGTCAGGAAGTACGTGTTTCCCGCTTATCACTTTTGCAAAAGTCCCTTCCTCAGGAGCTCCATAGTCGGCAGAGTGCTTATCCTTGACTAATATCAAATGAGTGTTTGCAGGATCTGAACCTCCGGCAAACATCAGCTCAAATCTTTTATGGTCCGCGCTTCCCCTGACCGGAACTATCTCGGAGGCAAAAGGCCCAAAAGCAACCGCGTCCCTGCTTATCCAGCGGACAGGCATGTTACTGTACTCTGCATAACGGGACATCCATATTTTTCTAGAAGATGATGGCGTATCCTGGAGTTCTATCCGAAACTCACCCTTTGAGGTCCTGACAGTATATCTGGAAACATCTGCAACTTCCTCACCGGCTCTCTCTATGAAGATACCTATCGCCGTACCTTTCCTGTAAGGGGCGTTTGACAACCTGATAGCATCCTCAAGGACCGAACCTTCAGGCAATTCGATCTCATTTCCATTGATTTCTACCTTTATTTTACTGCTCGTGCCAAACACCTCTTTTTAATGGCAAACTCGCCAGTTGACCCGGAGCATCCGGGATGCGGTTATGAGCCTGCTGCTGCTTCCATGCGTTCTTTATCAGTGAGTTTTGAGAGAACTGCTGCAGGTGCACCAATATCAACGATCTTCCCGTTCCTCATAAGAGCAACACGGTCACATATCTCCTCAAGGAAATCCATATCATGGGACACGATAACAAAAGTGTCACCCATTTTTTCGCGTGCCTTGAGAATGGATTTTGTGACCTCCTTCTTTGTTATGGGGTCCATTGTACCTGTAGGCTCATCCATTACTATTATCACAGGCTCCTTCATAAGGATCTGGGCAAGCGCGATCCTGTGCCTTTCTCCTTCACTAACTTCATCTGACATCTTTGATAATATAGATTTTGCCTTTTCCTCAGTAAAACCAGTAGATATCAGAGTGTTAATAGCCTTCCTTACTGCAAGCTCATAGGGCAGGTCGATGCCTATGGACTCGGTAAGGTTGTCGATAATGGTCCTGTGGTTATACAACCCATACTCCTGATGGAGGATACCCATGTATTTCACTGCACGTCCCCTGCATTCCGGCCCCGGCTTCTTCATATCCACCCATTCGTCACCGACCCTTACATGCACCTCACCACTGGTTGGCTGTACTATTCCCATCAGTATCTCAGAGGTCGTGGTCTTACCTGCCCCGCTGGTACCTGCGAGACCGAATATCTCTCCTTCCTTTACTTCAAAGGAAACATCATTTACCGCATAGACGACTCCTCTGCTGACTGATATATATTTCTTGACGAGATTGTCGACCTTGATAAGAGTGTCGCCTATCTCAATATCGGATTTTTTCTCCACGGCACACACAAGTTTCATGAACTCATTTGCAATAATTGCAGGGGAGCCCTCACTTACAATCGCCCCATCCTCAAGCACAATAGCCTTGTCAGCCAGCTCCTCTATAACATCGCACCAGTGGGAAGTTATCACCATGGTCATCTTGTAGTCCTTGACAGCCTTGGCGATCACATCGTGTACGACCTTTGCAGTCCGGGGATCCAGGGTACCCGTAGGTTCATCCGCTATGAGCAGCATAGGGTCCCTGACAAGCTGACGTGCAAGGACAACTCTCTGTTTCTCGCCGCCGCTCAGGTCGCGTGCCACATGCATCATGCGATGGGAAAGTTCCACTTTTTCCAGCAGGTCCACTGCCTTGCCCATGGCATCCTCGGTACTGACACCGATCTCTGTCAGGGAGTTTACCACATTGGCAATAACCATATCATCACCATAAAGCGCAAATGTGCGCTGAAGCATGATAGCTATTCTTCTGGTGATATCCCTTCTGCCTGGGTCATGGAGTGAGAGCTTAACAAAATCAGCTTCAAAGGACTTTAAAGTATCATCACATTCCGGGCACTTCATTCCTGTCTTGCTCGGAGGTTCTATGTGCCCGCACTTCTCACATCGCGCAAGATGATAGATGACCTGCCCGCTTATGCCTTCATATTCTTCCACACCACGCAAAACATGCATCAATACGGTCTTGCCCGAGCCGCTCCTTCCAAGGATGCCCAGAACCTCTCCTTCATTGATAGTCAGGTTAATGTTCTTTAAAACTTTGACACCGTCAAATTCCAGTGAAAGGTTTTTGACTTCTATAAACACTGCCATATGATTTCCTCCGCCTACTGGATGCATGGGCGTTATTATCCATTAATATGTTTCTATGCATACATATGCAAATTACTTAACGGTTTTGCAGATTCTGCACAAAACTAACATCAATGTATCTTACATCCCATACAAACGATCTGACAACATTCTAATGAGTTTTTTATAAATAAGTTATACTTGGATTATTAAACTCAGTACATAAACATGACGCATCGGCTTTGCGCTGTTAACTTTCGAAAAATTGAGCTTTGTCACCCTGATATCTCAAGGATTCCTGCGCACTTACGACAATGCCTGCCTTACAATATCCGTTACATCAGATACATTGTCAATAATCCTGTCTGCAGCATCTTGCAAAACCTGCGGTCTTTCATCACCCTGCTGGGTGGTCATTACCCCGATGTCTGCCGCCCTTAGCGCAAGCATGTCGTTCATGCCGTCCCCGACCATTATCACTGTGCCATAACTCTTCCGGAGTTCAAGGACTATCCTTTCCTTCTCCCTGGGTGAAGCAACGCCAAACACATCCTTCATGGGGATGCCCACAGATACTGCAAGTTTTCCCAGGTTATGATAACCATCCCCTGAAGCGATAAATACATCAGCGCCCATTCTCTTCAGCTTGGTTATTGTTGCCGGTGTCCTGGAATACATCCTTCCGCCCGTACTAAGCACATAAGGCACTGTGCTTTCCTCCGTATCGACGATGATACCTGCGGCAAGATAGAACACATCCGGACAGCGGCCCCTTACGATAGATATAACATCCCTTATGTCACCAACACAGACACTGCTCTTTTGTATCACTCCGTAAGCCTCATCCAGCCCTATGGGACTACTTGAACAACTGATCTCGATGCTGATGCCGTATTTCCCCAGGAATTCATGGAATGTCATCTGTGGACAGGATAGTATCGTGCTCTCAAGGTCACCGTTCATTACCACAAGAGCCCTGCGAGGTTTCTGAGCCACCAGAAGTGTAGTCTGGATATTATCGAGGACAAGGCCTGTGGCTGATTCCTTGGCCACACGATACATACGAAGCAAGGTCCCAGCACTGTCAAAAACCACAGCTACACGTTTTTGCATGGAAGATGCTTTGCACTGAAACATAATTATCTTTACGGCGCAAGAAGGGGTCTGCATTACTGCGGATATGCTTCATTAGTTATAATTACATAGAACCATTAATATCTGTAGATACCAATGCCAGCTAACAAAAGAAGAAGAGTCCTGTTTGCCATACTGGCCCTGTTACTGATTGCAGCGCTCTTTTCACCTTCCGAGAAAGTATATCCCCTGTTGAACCCCGACCCATGGGAGAACATTCCCATCACGGTATATATAGATGACAGGAATGTGCCGGCGCACTACAGTCCCAGTTACAGGGTCCAGGTCGAGAGAGCCCTTGAATACTGGAGCAACGGGGGAAACGGGAAACTGGGATATACCCCGGAGTTCGAGATTGTCGAAGAGGATAATGCAGACATCCTCATCATGTGGGTGGAGAACTTGCAAAAGGATGCGGGCGTTCCTGAAGGTGTCGCGGGCTTTGCCAGGCCCTATGAGGTCAACGGCAGGTATGAGCGTGTTGAGATAGTGCTGGAAGTAGGCAATTACCAGGGATACTCATGGAGGCAGTACGGAGACGCCAACATGCGGGAAATAGCAAAGCATGAGATAGGCCATGCTCTGGGTCTTGGACACAGTAACGACAGGAAGGATATCATGTTCCCGACATATGACCAGAAGGATGACATTAACCCCCTGCTCGTACAGAAGACCCTGCCCCTGATCATCACGGGGATATTACTTGGCCTGACGCTTGTGTTCTACCACGGAGGCGGATGGCTTCATTCCAGAAAGAAAAGGGAAAAACTGGAGGAAGAGATATTGGGCAGGAAGGAGAAATGAAACAGAACACTGTCTTCCAGGATATATTGCGATATCTCAGCGGAGAAAAGGTCGACTTCTCAGGTTACGAGCCCGACCTCTGCGACCTTACGGAATTCCAGCAAAAAGTGCTCATGGAGACCAGGAAGATTCCCTACGGTCAAACCATCACATACGCCGAGCTTGCCTGCCGTATAGGAAAAGAAGGAGCAGCAAGAGCTGTAGGAAGCGCGCTTGCAAAAAATCCATATCCTATAGTCATACCATGCCACAGAGTCGTTTCAGCATCTGATATCGGCGGCTTTTGCGCAGAGACCTGCGGGGAGAAAGTAGAGCTTAAAAGGAAGATGCTGGAAATGGAATCAAAAGCAGTGTCAGAAGATTCCAAAAGCCAGGAGTAGGATACAAGATATCCATGCGTTATCAATGGGTTTAAGGGATGAACATGTTCGGATGGACCGGAAGGACAGTAATCATAGACCTTGAGAGTAACTCGGTCACTGAATCGAGGACAACGAAAAAGGATGCAGAACAGTTCATCGGAGGGCGTGGCCTGGGATGCCGGCTCATGGCGGACCTGGCTGACCCTGGGATAGAACCCCTGAGTCCGGGAAATCCACTTATCTTCAGCACCGGGCCGCTGACAGGAACCTCTGCGCCCATGTCAGGACACTTCAACATAACAACAAAGTCACCCCTGACAGGGACAATATCTGACTCCAACGCAGGAGGTCATCTCGGGGCGGAGATGAAGTTCGCAGGTGTGGATTCCCTGATAGTGCTGGGAAAAGCTGCAGAACCGGCCTATATCCGAATAGAGGATGAGGATGTTGAGATACTGCCAGCTGGCCACCTTTGGGGAAAAAGTACCGCTGAAATAGTATCCATTCTTGAGTTTCAGGGAAAGGTGGCATGTATAGGTAAAGCAGGAGAAAGGCTGGTCGCGCTTGCAAACATAGTGAGTGGTGGCTATCCCTCCGGGCGCGGCGGGCACGGGGCTGTGGCCGGGTCAAAGAACCTCAAGGCGGTTGTTGTGAAGGGAAGCAACCTTCCGGAGATAGCAGAGCCAAAAGCCTTTGGAAAAGCAGTGGAGAAGGTCAACAGGCTGCTGATCGCAAATCCACCGGCATCAAAGGGCCTTGCCAATTACGGAACAGCAGTCTTTGCTGACCTGTTAGGCCACATGGGGATACTGCCTGCGGACAATTTCAGGAAAAAGGGGTCCCATGAAGCGGACAAGATCTCGGGCGAGTTCATCATGGACAATTACCGAACCGAAAAAGAGCCATGTTATGCCTGCCCTGTCGGGTGCAGGAGGGATTTTGATAATGGCTCTCCCGTGCCGGACTATGATTCACTCTGGACATTTGGGCCGAATATAGGCAATACTGATCTGGATACTATCACTTTGCTCAACAGAATGTGTGTCGACTATGGCATGGATCCCATTTCATGTGGATCTGCCGTTGCGGCATACATGGAGCTGCACTCCGTCAGGCTTGGAAAAGAAGAACTTGTTGCACTGGTCAGGGATATTGGGGAAGGGAGAAGCGAACTTTCTGCAGGTTCATACTTATATATGTGCTCAAAAGGAACGCGGCAGAACAGTATGAGCGTCAAGGGGCTTGACCTCCCGGGATATGATCCCCGGGAAATGGCAGGGATGGCACTTGCCTATGCGACATCCAACAGGGGAGGATGTCATCTGAGTGCATTCATGGCGGCACCGGAGATAATGGGAAAACCGGTGGCTCTCAACAGGCTTAAGTTTGACGGCAAGGCAGCTCTTGTCCAGTATTTCCAGAACCTTGCGGCAGTGATCGACTCGCTTGTTATCTGCCCTTATGCAGCTTTTGCGATGGGAGAGGTGGAACTTGCTTCCCTCCTCAGCACTGCAACCGGAAAATCCTATACTGCCGAGGAACTGCTGCGTGCGGGAGAGCGCATATACAATCTGGAGAGAATGTACAATATCAAGACCGGATTTTCAAGAAAAGATGATACATTGCCTGAAAGATTCTTCGGGGAAGATGGCATTGACAGGGAGCTGTTCGGAAATACCCTGACCGATTATTATCATTTCAGAGGCTGGGATGAGACAGGAGTGCCTTCAAAGGAAAAATTACAGGAACTGGGCATTTGGGAAGAAAAAGCAGGGAAGGATTCCGGGGGAAGATAGTTACCAAAGTCCTGTATGCAAAGAGTCCGGACTGCATTGAACAAATTGATTTATATACTTAAATGCGTTAGTAATGCCTGCTATAAAGTATTTCCGGTTCTTGTGGGATATATAGGTTAAATTGATATATGGAACAGGGAATTACACCCCACGAATTACGATCATAATCTAACTTTCCAATGGAGGATCATAAATGAAAGTACAAGTTGAAGTTAAGGAACTCAAAGAAGGGAAATATGTCATAGTCGATGATGAACCCTGCGTTATCAAGAGCATATCCAAGTCGAAACCAGGAAAACACGGTTCAGCGAAAGCCAGGATCGATGTTATCGGACTCTTCGACAACCAGAAGAGATCATTTGTGGGACCTGTCTCTGACAAGGCATACGTTCCCATAGTAGAGAGGAAGACAGCACAGGTGCTTTCCGTTGGCGGGGACATCGTCCAGCTGATGGATATGGGAGACTTTTCAACTTTCGAGCTGACCATACCTGAGGAGCACAAGGACAGGGTAAAGGAAGGGGAAGAGATCACCTACCTCACAGCCATGGGCAAGATGAGGATCGACCTCAGATAAAGGTCACTTTAATCTTACTCTGATATGTTCCATAAACCTGAGATGATGGATGCCCTGTCAGACTATGGCTCTGCCAGGTATGTTATATTCGGTGTGCCTTTTGACGGGACATCATCGTACAGGTCAGGAAGCCGATGGGCGCCGGACGCCATGAGACAGGCATCTGCAAATTTTGAAACGTATAACGCTTACTTTGACGTGGATTACGAGGATCTGCAGATACATGATGCAGGCAACCTCGAACACTACACAACAGTAGAGCAGACGCTTGAAGAGCTTGCTCTTGCAGTCGAGCCCATCGTTGCAGACGGAAAGATCCCTATTATGCTTGGAGGAGAGCATTCGCTTACTCTTCCCTGCGTGAAAGCCTGTGCAAAACAGGCAGGTGATGACTTTGGCGTTGTGGTACTGGATGCCCACTTTGACCTCCGTCCGGAGTACGGCGGTGTCAAATACAATCATGCATGCGTATCAAGACACATCTTGGATGAGATCACCGATAACTACGTGACAATCGGGGTACGCAGCGGGCCAAAGGAAGAATGGGTGTTTGCAAAAGATAATGATATCAGGTACTATACTCCTGACGATGTACGCGAGAAAGGTATCAGGAAGGTACTTGCAGAGGTTACCGACTACCTGGGCTGCTCGCAGATATACCTCTCCCTGGATATGGATGCCCTCGACCCTGCATACGCGCCTGGCCTCGGTACACCTGAACCCTTTGGTCTTAGCGACATTGAGGTCCGTGAAGTGATACACAGGCTTGCACCTATGAGCGTGGGCTTTGATATCATGGAAATAGCGCCGGAATATGACAACGGGCAAAGCGCGCTGCTTGGCACGAAACTGCTGAGGGAATTCATCGCGGCACATGCTGCAAGTGAGAGATAGGACAGGATCATTGCTTTTCAGGATCATGGGTCACCTGGCCCAAAGTATCCTTTTTTGAGAGAAACTTGGATCGGAGACAGAGTTAATTATTTACGCACTCCAGACAATGGATAATTGAGATCATGAGCGAAGAAGTTGAAGTAGAAGTAGTATGCCCTTCATGTTCCCCTAAGATAGAGGTGCCGCACGACTTATTGAAGTCCGGCCAGAACGTGATAGTGCGCTGCCAGGAATGCGGTACCATACACCCCGCAACCATAGAGAGAGCAAAGGACGTCACTGTGAAGGTAATAGTCAGCAAGGGGCAGGAGTCCCTCAGCTGCATTAACAAGATGACGACAGAGGATATCGTAGAAGTGGACGACGAGATCATAGTCGACGATGAGGAAGGCGATGAAGTATATCCGATCATCGTAACGGCCATTGATACGACGCAGAAGAGAGTCAATACCGCAAATGCCGGAGATATCACGACCATCTGGGGAAGAGCCATTGACGAGGTTATCGTCAAGATATCAGTGCACCAGGGCAAACGCACCGAAGCACTGCAAAAAAGAGTCAACGGCGGATACAAATTCATCATCGGACAAAATGACACTGTTGGCGGCCTGGACTTTGAGATAACGAAGATCAAGAAAAGAGACGGGACCTTCTTATCCGGCAGGGGCGGAACTGTGGAAGCAAAACACGTCAAAAGGATATTTGCTGATGAAATTAAAAGAAAAGGATGGGCAGAAGGCAGGACTGCATGGAGTATGCGCGGAAGAGGTCGCAGTTGGTAAATTCCCTCAGCAAGATTTTAGTACCGGGGGTTCACATTGATAGTGCATATGTGGACACTCCGTTGCCCATTGGCCACGGACAGACGATATCTGCGCCGCACATGGTCGCTTTCATGTGTAACCTGCTTGAACCGGATAAAGGCCGGAAGGTGCTGGAGATAGCACAGGTTGGGACAACGCAGCAGTCATGGCTGAACTTGTGGAAACCTGAAGAAAACAGGATATGATAATGTGGAGCTTATCCGGTGTGATGGCTCCCTTGGATATGAACAGGAAGCACCTTATGACAGGATATGTGTAACAGCCTGCGCTCCTGCCCTGCCGCAAGTCCTTATGGAGCAGCTCAAAGCCGGCGGACTGATAGTAATACCTGAGGGAGAGGCTTGCCAGCGGCTGTACCTTTACAGAAAATGGGAGGAAGGCAAGGTTGTGAAGGAAGACTGGGGAGGAGTGTTCTTCGTGCTTCTAATTGGCGAGCACGGCTTCAGGTTCGTCACACAACCCTGAGTCAATTTGAGATATGCAGGGTAAACCACAAGAACATCAAATTAGAGCTTTGATTTAAAGGCCTGCTCTTTTTCCATCCATAATGAATGCACTTTCTGGATCTTATTATCCTCCTTACAACCACTTCTAAATAGAACCTTGTTTTAAATAGGAAATTGTTTCCGGACACATTCATATTTATTCCTTAATCAGGTATTCCGGGGGAATAGCATGCTAACAGGCAAGGTTTCAGACAAAAACAGTTCATGGGAATTCTGGATTGATCGTGGCGGAACTTTTACTGACATTGTTGCAAAGTCGCCGGAAGGAAAACTACTTACCCGGAAACTGCTCTCCGAAAATCCGGAACACTATGAGGATGCAGCCATACAGGGAATTCGCGAGATACTGGGGCTTGGGCCTGAGGATAACTTATCAGGAGAGAATATCTCGTCCGTAAAAATGGGCACGACCGTGGGGACCAATGCCCTTCTGGAACGTAAAGGTGAACCCACGGCCCTTGTCACGACAGAGGGATTCAGGGACGCATTGCGTATAGCCTACCAGAACCGCCCTGATATCTTTGCACTGGAGATCAAGCGACAGGAATTGCTCTACAACAACGTCGTGGAAGTTAAGGGACGCTACACTGCCCGGGGAGAGGAACTGGCGCCCCTTGATATCCGTAAATCGCGGGAAGAGCTTGAAAAGTTATATGCCAGTGGTATCAGGTCTCTTGCCATCGTACTGATGCATGCCTACCGTTACCCTGACCACGAATTACAGCTCAGGCAGGTCGCAGAGGAAATAGGGTTCCCTCATATATCGCTTTCCCATGAGGTCAGTCCCCTGATGAAATTCGTGAGCAGCGGGGAAACAACAGTTGTAGACGCCTACCTGTCCCCTGTTTTGAGAAGATATATTGACAGGATGGCCGCAACGCTGGAAGATGCAGGCAACAAGACGCACCTGATGTTCATGCAGTCCGGGGGCGGCCTTACGGATGCCTGGCATTTCAGGGGCAGGGACTGTATCCTTTCCGGCCCTGCAGGCGGTATTGTCGGGGCTGTCCGTACATCGGAAATGGCAGGCTTCAGGAATATCATCACTTTCGATATGGGAGGGACATCCACGGATGTTGCACACTACAGCGGCGAATACGAAAGGAGCTTTGAAACAGAAGTTGCAGGAGTGCACCTGCGCTCCCCCATGCTCCATATCCATACTGTTGCAGCAGGAGGCGGGTCCATACTACACTTCGATTCCGGCAGGTTCCGCGTGGGTCCTGACTCTGCAGGTTCGGATCCCGGACCCGCATGTTACCGAAAAGGTGGGCCGCTGACTGTCACAGACTGCAACCTCATGCTTGGCAGGATACAGCCGGAGCACTTCCCCCGCGTTTTCGGCCCGGGAGCCAACCTGCCACTTGACAAAGGAATTGTCATCCGGAAGTTCAGGGAACTTGCCGCTGAGGTAGCTGCCTTCACAGGCGAGGATTATCCTGCAGAAAAAGTCGCAGAGGGCTTCCTGAAAATTGCTGTTGAGAACATGGCGAATGCCATCAAGAAAATCTCGATCCAGCGTGGTTACGACATCAAGGATTACACCCTGTGCTGCTTTGGGGGAGCGGGAGCCCAGCATGCGTGCAGGGTGGCCGATTCACTGGGACTGAGAAATGTCTTCATCCATCCCCTTGCAGGAGTGCTCTCTGCATACGGCATGGGACTTGCAGACCAGAGAATTCTCAAAGAGCATGCTGTCGAGCAGGTATTGAATGAAGAACTGCTCTTGAGCTTGAGTACTGAGTTTTCGAGGATGGAGGCAGAAGGGAAGGAAGAGATGCTAAGACAAGGAGCAATAGAGGAGAAAATTACAGTACAGCACAAAGTGCATGTGAAGTACACAGGAACAAATACACCCCTGATAGTCGATTCTGCGGATTGGGATAGCATTCGGACCGCGTTTGGCCAGGAACACAAAAAACGTTTTGGATTCCTTATGGAAGACAAGGATATGGTTGTGGAAGCAATCTCGGTCGAGATCATAAGTCGCGGGGAAAAGATGCAGGAAAATGAGATGTCTTTCTTTGAGAATGACCAGGATGAGTCAGCATCCCCTATTCTTATGTATACATATGATCAGTCCCATGAAACCCCTGTCATAAGACGCGAGAATCTTAAACCGGAAACAGAGATCTTTGGCCCTGCCATCATAGCGGAAGAGAACACAACAGTTGTCATCGAGCCCGGCTGGAAGGCAAGACTTACACCCACTAACTGCCTGGTACTTACAAAAGTTCAGCAGTTCCCCGGGATGCAGGACATCGGCACCAAAGCAGACCCTGTGATGCTTGAGATATTCAATAATCGTTTCATGTCCATTGCAGAGCAGATGGGCTACACCCTTCAGAATACCGCCTACTCGGTCAACATCAAGGAAAGGCTGGACTTCTCTTGTGCAGTATTTGACGGGAAGGGGAACCTTGTGGCCAATGCGCCCCATATCCCCGTGCACCTGGGCTCCATGGGAGAGAGCGTCAAATCGGTGATGGAACAATTTAAGGATATGCAGACGGGCGATGTATTCATGGTCAACTCCCCCTACAGGGGTGGAACGCATCTGCCGGACATTACGGTTATAACCCCGGTCTTTATCGGGAGCAGGATAGCATTTTATGTAGCTTCAAGAGGGCATCATGCTGATATTGGAGGGATAAGTCCTGCTTCCATGCCACCCTGCAGCAGGCATATCGAGGAGGAGGGTGCCATGACCGGCGGAACCCGGATCATTGAAAAAGGGCGATTTATGGAGGAGGATGTGAAGCAATGGCTGCTGCGCGGGCGGTATCCTGCGCGCAGCCCCCATCAGAACATTGCAGACCTGCATGCACAGGTGGCTGCTAACGAGAAGGGCGTGGCGGAGCTGAGAAAGCTGGTGGAACACTTTTCCCTTGAAACTGTGGAAGCATACATGGTCCATGTACAGGACAATGCCGAGGAAGCCGTGAGGAGAGTTATCACATCCCTCACAGATGGGGAATCGGTGCAGGTCTTTGACGACGGCAGTGAGATCAAGGTGAAGGTGAGCATCGACCGGGAAAGGAGGATGGCACACGTTGACTTTACCGGAACCTCGCCCCAGCATCCGGGAAACCTCAATGCACCTGTAGCTGTGTGCAGGGCTGCTGTGCTCTATGTGTTCAGGACACTTGTGCAGGAAGACATACCTCTGAACGAAGGTTGTCTCAGACCGCTGGAAATTACGATACCTGAAGGTTGTATGCTCAATCCATCATATCCTGCGGCAGTGGTTGCCGGGAATGTGGAAACTTCCCAGGCGATAGTCGATGCGCTCTTCCTGGCATTGGGTGTGATGGCAGGCTCCCAAGGCACTATGAACAATTTTACCTTCGGGAATGCAGAGTTCCAGTACTACGAGACCATCTGCGGCGGTTCGGGTGCAGGAAATGGTTTTGACGGGACCGATGCAGTGCATACCCATATGACAAACTCCAGGATCACCGACCCAGAGGTACTGGAGTGGCGCTTTCCGGTGCTCATGGAGGAATTCTCTATAAGGCCGGGAAGCGGCGGGAGAGGTGAATACGCCGGAGGATGCGGCGCCACCAGAAAAATACGGTTTTTGGAGCCTATGAAAGCCGCCATACTTTCAGGCCACAGGAGGGTACCACCTTCCGGTCTTAATGGTGGAGAGGATGGAAAAGTCGGGCGTAACTATATCGTTAAAAAGGATGGAGTACTTCTTGAACTTGGGGAAAAGGCGGAATGTACGGTAAATGCAGGAGATGTATTTGTTATTGAGACTCCGGGAGGGGGAGGATCTGGAAAGATCAGAAATGATCCGGAAAGAAAACCATAAAAGAGATTTGAAAGAAAATCTTAAGTAATGCTGTTTGTTAATCTACTATGTGAATCGTGAACAAAGCAAAATTATGCTAATCATATGAACTCTGATACAAATTTGAAAGAAGTCAGCATCAAGGGCGTCTTCATGATAAATATCCTGGGCAGCTCGGTCCCTTCGGTCATGCTGGAGGATAAAGAAGGCCACCTTATGCCGATACATATAGGTAACTCCGAGGCAATTTCCATTAACTCGGCACTCCGGAAGGAAACGATGCCAAGACCCATGACCCATGATCTCATGATCGCCATGCTGGAGAGACTGGACTCAAGGATTCAGAGCGTGCTTATCGATGAGAAGATCGATAATATCTACTATGCGCGGCTCAAGATCATCAGGGACGGGGCAGATATGGAGTTCGATGCCCGGCCAAGCGACTGCATCGCGATGGCCCTCAGGCACAATGCGCCGATATTTATCAATGAAGAGCTCTTCATGAGCGATTCCATCAATAAGGAAAGTTTCCTGGATTCCGGAGCTGGCACTGGTATCGATTAAACCTGTATTTACGAGGTTATCAAATTAGAATTTTGGTTTAAAAGCCTATTCTTTTTTCATTAAGGTCGGTGCCTTTTCCAGGTTCTTTTTCAAGACACGGATTTACAGGATAAACACAGATTCAAGGCAATGCCTCTATCATTAAAATGTAACAAAGTTTTAATCGGTGTTAATCTGTGTCTTACATATAATCACTAAAATATTTCATCCGACTGCACGCCGTCAAATTAGAACATGGGTTTCAGGAGCTAATTTGATATCCTTTTTACAAAGACATGTATTTGTGATAATGATAAATACTATGGATTGTAGAAATATTCATATCATGCCACCTCTTTTTTACAGCCCTTTCAAAGTTGCTTTCACAATCATCCTTACGCTGTTTCTTGCCATAGCCGTATCCATACTCTTTTTCGGGCTTGCAAGTACTGCTTTTGCCAGGATAGGCTTCTCCTGGAGGGACGCCTTCATCCTGCTCTTCTTTTCCCTTATCGGAAGCAATATCAATATCCCACTGCGGACCTTCGAGTCTGAGGCATCCATTGAGAAACAGCGCCATGCAAGGATGTTTGGCATCTCCTACAGGGTGCCCTTCAGAGATACATTCAGGACAAAGACGACGCTTGCCGTGAACGTGGGAGGCGCGCTAATCCCCGCCGTGGTATCCATTTACCTGTTGAGCCTGTTCCCCGAAGCGCTCGTCTACTGCATCTATGCCACTATCATAGTGGCCGCCGTAACAAAGCTGGTCGCGCGTCCCGTCAGGGGCGTAGGGATCGTCTCCCCCGCGCTGGTACCTCCCATTGCGGCCGCACTTGCCTCCACCCTTGTAGTCTACGTGACCCAGCTAAACCACGACCTGCTTTTCATAACAGCCTATATCAGCGGCACCATGGGCACCCTCATCGGCGCCGACCTGCTGAACCTCAAGGCAATAACCAAGATCGGGACGCCGGTGGCGAGTATCGGCGGGGCGGGCACATTCGACGGGGTGTTCCTTGCGGGAGTTATTGCGGTGCTGCTGGTTTGAAAGTTATGTGTTTGAAGGTTAAATCAGACCATTTGCGTGTTTCTGTTCCCTCTTCTCCTATAGGGCAAATTACAAAACATTCTTTTTCGCCCATGATAACAACTTCATCTAAAAATCATCCAGAGTTGACTGTGCGGAAATGCCAGCCCAGTTTTTTAATATCATGTTTATTGATTCCATGGTCTTAAAATGAATCTTGAACTTTTCAGTTGCAACATATTTTGCGTCTTTTTTTGTTAAGTAGTCTTTAAGCTTGTCCTTGACTAATTGATCCATTTCCAGTTGTACTTTATTATTAAGAGTCCTAATAAGACCAGAATCCACTTTAGAATAGAGCCGTTCCATTCCTTCTTCTACCATTTCAGCGGCAGTTTTTCCTTCACAAGTCGGACTAAATATCTGCATAATAATTTCGGCATTGGTAAGTATATATAGTTATATATTATGATAGCCTACACATAAAGCGTGAATTGTCCCAAGTGCAATAGCTTTAATAACAAAAAGAACGGTAAAATCAATGGACTCCAACGCTATCAATGCCATGAATGTAGATACAATTATACAGTAGAACTTAAGTCTACTGCCTCTCCTCCCTCCGTTAAAAGACAAGCTTTACAGCTATACCTTGAAGGATTGGGATTTCGTTCAATAGGACGTTTTTTAGGAGTAAGTCATGTTTCGGTTCAAAATTGGATAAAGACATTCGGACAGGAATTAGAGGATCTAAAAAGCGAAAACGAGATAGAGATCGTTGAATTAGACGAAATGCATACTTATATTGGAAACAAAAAAAATATTGTTGGATCTGGATTGCTGTTGATAGAGCTGGGAAAAAATTCATCAACTGCTCTTTTGGTAGCAGGGGAACCAAAACAGGACAAAAGCTCTGGGAGAAACTAGAGAAGAAAGAGATAGGGAAAGTGATGACCGATAACTGGAAAGCATATGCAGAGTTTCTTCCAGATGAGGTTCATACACGATCAAAAGCAGAAACCTATACAGTGGAAGGATATAACAGCATATTCAGGCACTTTCTGGCAAGATTACGAAGAAAAACAAAATGTTATACTAAGAGTCTTGAAATGCTAAAATACTCTGTTCTTCTTTTGATGAAGTATAGAAATAATGAACTAACTATACTTAATTAACAATGCCAAAAGATCAATTCAATGAGTAAAACTTTACGGATATCTTAAAGTTAAGCGGGCCATTCTTTCTCCATGAATAAGTCCTGCTTCAGACAGAAAAATCCTTCTCTGCCTGTTATCAAATGTTCCTCAAGAAGTTTGATAGCTTCTTCTTCATCAATATCCGTCAGTTTTGTCTGCAGAGAATAAACGACATCAACAAGGACATTGTTAATCCTGAACTTTTTAGGCAGCTTTTTGTTTTTGTCAATAGATTCTTGTATCTCTTTTGCTTCCTGGATCTGCCTCATGATCTTCCTGGCTCTTGATTCAAGTTGCTCCTTCTTGAGCTTTTCAGAGAAGTAGAAGTAGTTGACACTACTTGGTTTAACGATTTTCAGGCCATAGATACCATCTTCTGAATCAACGATCTCAAGAGAATAGTTCCCGAAGTTTGCAATTATCTTGTCATCGCTCTTATTGAGCTTTCTTGCAGTCAGATACTGCATATCATCTGCCCTTATCATGGCAGTGTTCTCTGTACTATGAGCTCCTTTATCGAAAACAACAAGTGATCCCTGCTTCAACCTCTTGTTAACCTGTTGATACGTTTTCCTGAAGTGCTTTTGATCATGTAGATTTCCTTGTTCTACTGTGATGCCAATTGGCACATTGATAGGATCAGCAAGTTCTGCTATGCCTAAAGTTATCTGTTTCTTATCCGGCCTATGGTCACGACTATAACCATATTTACCCAATGGCGATTTATCACCGTGCAGGACAATACTTGTCCAGTCCATGTTGATGTTAGTATGTTCGAAATCGTATCTGCCAAACAATCTGTCCTGGATATCGGAAATAATCGTTTCACGATTATTTCCCAGGGTTCCAAGAATCCTGTAAAGTGTTCGTTCACTGAATTCTTCAAGATTGAAGATCTCAAGTACCTCATCACGGTTGATCCAATCATGAGCTTTACTTATGCTGAAATTATCTGTAAGCTTGTAGCTTACAAGAGCTTTCAGCAGGTAGTTGATGTCAAATCCATTCTTTTTGTGTTTGCCAAAAACAGTGGAAAAGTCAAGTACATCATAAAGTTGTTCTACAGCCAGGATAGTTCCGATAGGAAAGCATATATTCTCATTAGGAATAATCTCGTATGTTCTTAGTTTTTGTTGCATTTTTGGTCGAATACATCAAGACTAAGAACACTATTATTACTTTTGACTGTCAAAGTTGGGTTCCAGATGAGGTTCATACACGATCAAAAGCAGAAACCTATACAGTGGAAGGATATAACAGCATATTCAGGCACTTTCTGGCAAGATTACGAAGAAAAACAAAATGTTATACTAAGAGTCTTGAAATGCTAAAATACTCTGTTCTTCTTTTGATGAAGTATAGAAATAATGAACTAACTATACTTAATTAACAATGCCATAATTTCAACTAAAGCTCTTCTTAATTCTTGTGTTTTATCATGCATCTCAGGAACGATTGTTATTGGGATTGCAGGAACTTTTGTTATCAGTTGTAAGCTATAAAACTGCAAATCCATCTTCACTGCTTGCAATTATATCAGGTGTAGGGTATTTACCTTCATCAGAAGATACACACATTTTCTCTATAGCATACTCAAAACCTGCAGCTTTGAAAGGACCTATAAATCTTGGTTTGTTACTCTCATGAAAGAGTTGTATTGTATTTCTCCATAAAACAATCCGATCGTTGGGATTATACAAAAATCTCAACTCCATCATGATAAATAGAAGTATTACCTGCGCTATTTTCTCCTTGAATAGTGGCTATTCTAGGCGCAGCGTTTACACATCCCTTTCCAGGAACAGTTAAATATGCAAAATCGGGACCCAAATCAAGGAAAACACGGTCCCACGTATGTAAATCAATTCCTTTATATCTTTTAAAGTCTTCTTCGGATTCGGTTTCTACAAGCCATAATTTCATGTTGCCGGTTCCCTTCATAACTTTCTCAGAAAAAGCTTCTAAGTCAACAGGCTGAGTGAAATCAATTTCAAATGCACCCATGGATTCGTCTCTGAGTTTAGTAGCTTCTGTGAGAGAGTCTTCATATCGGCTTGCGACTTCTGAAATGGATAACAGTGTTTCATCTACAGATTTCGCATTATTGATTGTCACTCTTCCATTACTATACCATTCAGAAGATAAAACAATGGAATCATCTCTTCTTTTCTCCCATCGTGCACTATGAATGGCAAAATTATCTTTAGCAATTTCGATTATTTTATCCAAACCTTCAATAGACCTGTTTGACCTATACCATCCCTTTAAGCTAAAGTTCCCTGCATTTTCTTTAGAGTATAAACCATCTTCAAACTTAAACCCAAAACCCCGTTGAACCCAAGATTCCCTGTTTTCCCATTGTAATAATTGTCTGCGTGACAACCAACAATTATCAAATCCTTGAGAATTTGCAATCCAACTATTAAGAGCCTGTTTTGTATCATCCGAATCAAGTAGGCTATAAAGTATCCACACTCTTTCTCTGCTGGCATCTAAAAATAGACTATAGGGCTTGTTTCCAAACTGATTTACATACCAATCTTCTGCGTCAAGTTTTTTCCATTTACCATCTGGACATCCTGATGCTGAAAAAGGATTATTTGTCTCTATGAGATAAGCCTTCAGCTGTGTTGAATGGTTTTCACCATATACAGCCATCGATTCCTTATTGTTATCAAAACCGGCTTGTACTTTTCCTTTAAAATCATTTAACGTTGAAACTTTCAGCATAAGGTTACAACCAATAATAAATACAATTTTCTCAATGAGTATTTGTAGTATATAATTTTTACGCACTTTTTTAATATCTTATATTGCTAGTTCAAATTATAACGCAGTTACATTTCCACACTTCATATTACAGATTCTCTTCAATGAATTAAAAAGAAATGTAAATGAAGTGAAAGTATTTGTCAGATAGATTAAGCGGTTCTTCTTCCATCGTTTCATAGATAATATATGCCGACAAATAAGATATTGAAACGAAAAACAATAAACATTACTATTTAACTACAAGAAATATCTATCTTTTTCTTCCACTCCTCAGCTTTTCCTCAAATTTCATCGCCCTCGCCGGACTTGAAGAAAGCTCACTTATATATTGATGGTTAGTTCAATCGTAAGAACCCAATTCATACAACAAGTATTAAATAAAAAATCAATGTGTTCTTATCTAAATATACCAGTTGCCAGGCTTACTGGCAGACACGAATAACACACAGCATTGGAAAGGATTAATCATAATGCTCACAAAAAGGATCATACCATGTCTTGATGTAACGCTTGACGAGGCCGGGGGAACGGTTGTCAAGGGAATAGAGTTTGTAGGCCTGCGCAAAGCAGGTGACCCCGTGGAGCTTGCAAAAAGGTATAACGAACAAGGCGCGGATGAGCTTGTATTTCTGGATATCACGGCTTCCCATGAAGGGCGCTCAACAATGATCAACGTCATCGAGAGAACTGCAAACGAAGTGTTCATTCCCCTGACTGTAGGAGGGGGAATCAACTCCATAGAGGACGTCAGGCAGATACTCCGTGCGGGTGCCGACAAGGTGTCAATCAACACGGCTGCTGTGAAGAATCCGGAGCTTATAAAAGAAGCCTCGGAGATCTTCGGGGCGCAGTGCATCGTCACGGCCATCGACTGTAAGAGAAATACAAACATCGAGGACAATCCCGGCAAGACCATACTGGAACTTGAGGACGGTACCAAAGCATGGTACGAGGTTGTTATCTATGGGGGACGCAAGCCTACCGGCCTTGATGCAGTGCAGTGGGCCAGGCATGTTGAAGAGCTGGGCACGGGAGAGATACTCCTCACCAGCATGGACCGGGACGGCACATATGACGGTTTCGACATACCCATCACCAGGAAACTCTCGGAAGAGCTGGAAATACCCATCATCGCATCCGGCGGCGTGGGAAATCCCGAGCACATGTATAAAGGATTCGTTGACGGGAAGGCAGATGCCGCACTGGCTGCAAGCATATTCCACTTCGGAGAATACACAGTCAACGACGTCAAGGAACATCTCAGAAAGAAGAACATACCCGTAAGGCTCTGATACGGTGATACGATGGAGATCAAAGAGTTCCAGCAACTGATGTCCGACCTCTACGCGCACAACGACAGGAAGCGCGGGCCTGCCGCAACCATGCTCTGGCTGGTGGAGGAAGTCGGCGAGCTTGCCGAGGCCGTGCGCAGGGACGACAGGGAAAATCTAAGGGAAGAGCTTGCAGACTGTTTTGCCTGGGTGGGCGCCCTGGCAAATCTCTATGGGATCGACATTGAAGAAGCTTTCCTTGAGAAATATCCTGATAAATGTCCCACATGTGGGCAAAAGCCGTGCATCTGCACTGACTAATTTTTTGACACCGCATTGATCCGATGAGGAAACATGACCAGAGAACTGCCTGAATGGTATTACGACGAATTCATCCAGACCGGCACTGATTACTCCGATAAGGAGGAAATTCACAGATATGACCGCAAGATGCAAAAGATCCGGAACATAAAAGATGAAGCTGAGACAATGCGCAGGCTCATTGATCTTCAGGCAGGGGACAGAGTATTGGAAATAGGCTGCGGAACCGGAGAATTTTCAATTGAGCTTTCAAGACATTGTAAAGAGGTTATTGCAGTAGATATTTCAGATGGAATGCTTGAATTTGCCAGGGAAAAAGCAAAGTCGCGACACAGGAAAAATATCAGATTCATCAAAGGGGGTTTCCTGACATTCGAACCTGGTGATGAGCCATTTGATGCAGTGGTGACCCAGCTGGCATTGCATCACCTTCCGGATTTCTGGAAACTTATTGCACTGAAACGTATCAATTCAATGCTTAAAGTGAGCAGCAGGTTCTATCTCAGAGATGTAATTTATTCATCAGAAATTAGTGATTTTGACCCTTTTTTCTCAAAACTGCTGCAAAGCATCCCTGAAGAAGTAAAAGATGAAATGACCCATGAATATATTCTACATATAAAGGAGGAATTCTCAACCTTTGACTGGGTGATTGAAGAGCTCATCGAAAAAGCAGGTTTCAGGATAGAAGAGGCTTTTTATGATAATGGGTTTATAGCAACCTACCTGTGCATAAAAAAGTAAGATTTAAAAGTGAGATTTATCTCTGCAATATCAATTAAAGCTTTTTGGGCTTTGTAGAAACCCGATATAAATCGATAGCAATAGACTAAAATAGACAATTTTCATCATTATCTGGAAGTACTTTAAAAATATTGTGAACCAGACTGATCACTTGAAGAACGAGGATCTCTCCAGAGCAAAAAAATCGATTATCGTTTTGAACAAAACATTTATAACTTGACGGTTCCCAATTATAATTACTTTATTTTGGTGGGATAGGTTGATGATTCTTTATAATGGAACATTTCCAAAAACTGAATTAAGTTTAAAAAATCATTGCTCACTTTCTGAGCAAGAGTTCAATGAAAATTTGGATATGGCAGGACCTGCTACACTCAAGCTTTGAATAAGGCAATGGTGGGGAAAAAGTATAAACATTACAGGCATGACCCTTGCCCGACATCAAGAGAGATAGTGGAAGGAAAGCCATACAATAGTGCCACATCATAGAAAAATGGTTTAGAAATCAAACCAAAAAGCGGAAGTGTCAAGATTTGTTAGATAAAACAACTCCTTTGACCAAGACCTTACGAATTCGTCTCATTAACGACCTAGGTCAGCCTATTAAAATGTCCAAGTACCGACTGGAAGTGGATAAACAGATGTTTGAAGGCATAACCAATAATGAAGGCATACTTCAACATGACATTCCAGCGGGAGCGAAAACAGGTAACTTAATACTTGACAAGAAGCTGTTCCACATAAGTGAAAAGAACACCGACGATATGAAAATCGAAAATTGGAGCATCCGTCTCCATATCGTAGATAGCATGGCCCCAGGTGACCAGATAGCTGGTGCACAAGCACGTCTGAACAACCTGGGTTTTTTTGCCAGCAAAGAGATTCAGGAACAATATGACGAGCAAACCAAGCGAGCGATACAAAGGTTCCAAACAGCTTACCCCCCTCTTAAGGTAACCGGCAATATAGACCAAGAGACCAAAAAAAGGTTGGAGGAGGTATATGGTAGCTAGTGCTCTTTCCCCTCCTCATCGACTAGACCCGCCGGAATCGTTACTTACTCGAACAGCTCAGGTTGGGACTGGCGTCCTCAATACAATATGTGTCCCAGGTGACCCTTTCCGGGATGAGAGAAAATCATGGTTTAAGACGGAATTTGATCCTGGAAAAGGGAGGCTTATTAATGCCTCTTGGGGAAGTCAAAAATTAGCATTAATTAAGCGTGTAGTTGGCCGCATTCGATCAAAAACCCCTAAAATAGTCAAAAGTCCCAGAAATGTAAAGAAAGAAATGCCCACTGTTTATGAGGGTAACGAAGTTAAGTATTTGATTGATGGCAAAGAGACTTTTAAGGAAATTGTCGCAGCCATTCGTACAGCCACAGGAATATCGGAGACGGGTGAAAAAGCTGATCACTTCATTTATATGTTGAATTGGTGGATGGATAAAGAGTTCGAACTTGATAGTGATGAGCCAGGAGTAAACCTTGGTTTATTACTTTCTCAGGCCTCACACGACAAAGGTGTTATGGTTCGTGCCATGCTCTGGAATCAACAATTCACCACCCAGAACAGCGCTGAGGCCGATCACATCAATTCGCTGGATAGTGGCGCTGCGATCCTCGATAGCCGTGGTAACGAGGATTTTCCACCGTTTTCATGGGTAGGCATTCCATTTATTCCTATGAATATAGGTGCTCAACATCAAAAGGTACTCTGCGTTTTGGGAGAAGAGGGATTGATATGCTTCTGTGGAGGTATTGATTTCAACCCGGATCGCGTTCAAGAAGTGGGAAAAGGCTCTCCACTCCACGATGTACATTGCAGGATCCGCGGCCCTGCAGCAACGGATCTGGTACATCTTTTTATTCAACGTTGGAATGATCATGCAGAGGGTCAAAAGTATAACCGGTCCGTTGCAATGGGAGGCAAAGGGCCACTAATAACACTCAAAGAAATGCCGCCCTCGGCTGGGTCTCAGATAGTGCAGATCGGCCGTACTTTCGGGGATTATGACTACGAATTCGCACCCGGAGGCGAGCTAACGGCAAAAGAGATCATTCTCTGTGCCATAAATAATGCAAAGCGGTTCATTTACACCGAGGATCAGTATTTTGTGGGAAATCCGCAGGTGGAAGAAGCTTTATGTGAAGCCATGAAGAGAGGGATCCAACACCTTACGGTTGTCCTCACGTATTATAAATTGATCGACTTACCACTGGTCCAACATCATCGCCGCAAATTCATAAGAAAGCTTAGAGAAGCAGGAGGAGATCGAGTTCGCATCTTCGTCTCGTGTCCTCAGGACTCTAGCGAAAAGACCTTCAAAGAAGGAAAGATCCCTCACACTTATGTCCACTCCAAACTCTGGATCATCGACGACGAATTCGCGGTAATCGGTTCTCTCAATACAAATAACCGTAGTTGGTCACACGATAGTGAGGTCGCCGCTGGAATTTACGACACCTCTAATGATATTGTGATGACCTACCATTTTGCTCACTGGCTGCGAATCGAACTATGGAAAGAGCACCTTAGCTTGCAGACCCCAGAAGGCTCAGCAGAACTAGCAGACGGAGTAGCAAGCGCCGTCCACTGGCTGGATCTTCCCTCAGGAGCACGAGTGCAACGTTACAACGAACAGGAAAAGGGTGATTATCATATTCCTATCCCAATTTTAGGGCTTCCTATCGAACGGTTAGTATACAGTAAAATTATCGACCCCGATTGAATCTACCACCAAAGTGAATTTGTTCGTGTAACTATTGAGTGAGCAGCCATGAAGTAGGATCAGGGTTCTAACCGACTTTATAGTTAAACACCTTTGGTTTGTAACTTATGAGTTCTAAAACTATGTCCTGTTGGCAGTTATGTCAATACCATAAGTTTCAAACAATCGGTTCTTAACTATAAATTAAAGTTAATAGTACACAACCTTGGCAGATCTGCCAAGGTTGTCTATGTCATTCAAATGAGGATTTCTACAGAGCCACTTTTTGTCACATTTATCCCCCTAAGAGTATATAACCAAAAAATCATATTATAGCCTGAAATTGAGAAATCGGAGAAGATATACTCTCCTGAACAATTGGCAGGTCATCTTTTATAGCACTGCAAGGCATATTTGTAATCATGACTCACGGGGGTTAGTTATGAGTAAATTAAAACCAGGAGAAGTAATCGAAGATTTCACGCTGTATGACCAGAACCTCAACGAGGTACATCTGCACGACCTTAAAGGCAAAAAGATATTACTCGCCTTCCATCCGCTGGCCTGGACCAGGGGGTGCGCGAAGCACATGAAAATGCTTGAGGATAACTACGGAAAATTCCAGGCCGCAAACGCAGTAGTTCTTGGGATCAGTATTGATTCTGTGCACTCCAAGAAAGCCTGGGCCAGGGAACTGGGAATTGAGAATACCCTTTTCCTGGCAGACTTCTGGCCGCATGGCAAAGTGGCAAAGATGTACGGATTGTTTAATGAGGACATGGGCGTATCCAAGCGGGCCAGTATTGTGATTGATGAATATCTGAAAGTAAAACTTATAAAGGTTTATGAGACCCGTTCACTCCCGGATATTGAGGAGATCTTTAATGCAATGGAAGATTGAAGTAAATTTATTGATGTTTCATGAACTTATTTCTGCAAAAATAATAAATATTTAATAAAGTTTAAATAGTATCCCTGCTCTCGTACTGTGGAGGAACATCCATGAAAAAGAGAGATAGAGGAATACGTTTTATTCTTATTTTACTTCTCATCGCATCTGTTGCTGTTTCCAGCGGGTGCTTAAAAGACTTTGAAGAACAGAGCAATTACGGAATAACGGATATTGAGATCTCTGCAGACAGTGTCAAAAGTTCCTACGCTGACCTGAACGTGACAGCTTATATAGAAAACAGGGGCGGAAGCCACAAGGGAAATACAACTCTGGTATTTAAAGCATTCAGCGAGCAGACAGGACTGCTTGAGCTGACTCAGGAAACGAAAGTCGACACCATAAATAAAGGCGGCATAAAAGCTGTGAGCCAGTCTATCAGGCTTCCTAAAGAAGGGAGTTACAGGCTGGTACTGACGCTATATGAGGAAGAGCAGAAAAAAGCCGATTTAAGGATAACTATCCGCGACCTCTCCGGCATACCCACCGACCTTCAGGATGTTGGCATCCAGATCAATGGAATGGATTTCATGGTGAAAAACGTCACATCCGGAAGAGTTCTCATTGAGAATGATATCTACCTGAAAAATGAGGGAACAAGAACCACAAACGACTACAGGGTTCTTGTCAAGGCAAGGGAAATCGATGCCCGCCTCATTGCAGACAAGGAATGGACATCTACCGGCAGGATAGAGCCTGAAGCAACATCTATCAGGGCCGTCAGCCTCACAGTTCCTGACGGTTACAACTACGTAGTTGAGGTCAGCGTATGGGACGGGGACACCATAGTCAAAACAGGCGAGGACTATGTGCAACTGAACCCTCAGAAAGTGATCAGCAAGCAGCAAACGGTCCAGACAAAAACTATCCAGACAAGTGATTTCCTAATTGAGGAAAGCTTCGGTGAGGAGCCCCTGGATTATGGCACACCGGAAGAAGAAAGTCCCGGTTTCGGATCGCTGATGGCACTAATTTCCTTATTATCCGCATTAGTCATGATAAGGAGGGGAAAACATGAGTGAAGAGAGTGCAAAAATGGTAGAGGAAAATAATACTTTTGGCATACCTGCCGTTCAGGAGAGAAAAATGAACAATGGACACACTGCGAGAACAATAAATGAGGATAAGAAGAAAGTCACGCCTGAAGAATACTTCAGGTGGGGAGTCTTTGGCATAACAGTACTACTGCTCTTCATGGCATCAATCGAGTTCTATTTCTCCATGCAGGAAGCGATAAGAACCTGGTTTGAATGGCAATACGTGCCGCTTTTCAAATCAGTGTACAACCTTGTAATAATGGCTCTCTGTATCTATATAATAAAGCTCTACGTTTTCAGGAAACAGGTCTAAGGCCTGCTTTCTTCTTTTTCCTGCTTCATCTTCATTTTTATATAGCTTTCATGAGTATACTGCAGATTCATGATGATACGAAAACCCGAACTTCTTGCCCCTGCCGGGGATAGGGAATCGCTTATCGCTGCAGTAGAGAATGGTGCAGATGCCGTTTATCTAGGGATAAAGGATTTCAGTGCAAGGGCATATGCCGGTAATTTCACAGTTGATGAGTTCAGGGAAGGGCTGGACTATGCCCATCTGAGGGGGGTAAAGGTTTTTGTTACCCTGAACACACTCATTAAAGATCAGGAGATCGAAAAAGCAGTCAACCTGATGTATACTCTTGACGAGCTTGGAGCTGATGCGATAATTGTACAGGACATCGGTCTGCTGTCACTTGCAAGGGAACTTCTGCCTGGCTTGCCGGTGCATGCCAGCACCCAGATGACCATCCACAACACCGAAGGAGTGCGATTCCTGCAGGACATGGGCATAAGCAGGATCGTACTTGCAAGAGAAGTGTCACTTAAGGAGATAAGGACGATCAAGAAGGAAACAGGAATGGATATAGAGACTTTCGTTCACGGTGCCCTGTGCATCTGCTATTCCGGCCAGTGCCTGATGAGCAGCATGATCGGAGGCAGGAGCGGTAACCGTGGACACTGCGCCCAGCCATGCCGGAAAAAATACAGCCTCATGGAGGACAAAGAGAAGCTCAGCACCAGGGGTAGCTTTCTCCTGAGCCCAAAAGACCTTAACACTTCCCCGATACTGTCAGAGCTCATAGAGGCGGGCATCAGCTCTTTCAAAATAGAGGGCCGTATGAAGCGGCCCGAGTATGTGGCAGGCGTGGTGAGAATATACCGCCGCCTTATTGACAGGTGCATAAGCGATCCGCAGGGCTACTTCGTGTCTGATGAAGAGGCCGCGCAGCTTGCCCAGCTCTTCAACAGGGAGTTCACAACAGGATATTTCAAGGGTAACCCTGCCGGGGACCTGATGGCCCGGGACAGGCCATATAACCAGGGAGTGCCCATCGGCAGGGTCATCGGATACAATAGCAGGGGCAGGAACCTGAGCCTTGAACTATCGGGTCCCCTGCGGACAGGAGATGGCATAGGCTTTGGAGGGGGAGAGGAGTCAGGAATGATCGTGCAGGCCATGTATGCCGGAGGGAAGCCTGTAAAAGAAGCATGCAACAGAGATATTGTTTCAATACCCTTTGATGCGCCGCTCAGGACGGGAACAATTATTTACAGGACTCTTGACAGTTCGCTCATGAAAGAGCTGCAAAGTTCATTTGAGCAGCCCGGCAGGTACAGGAAAGTACCTGTATCCCTTGGAGTGCAAGCATCTGTTGGAGAGCCCTTTGTTTTGACGATGCGTGATGAAGATGACAATAGTGTCAGTGCCTGTTCTGAATACACCATTGAAGCCGCCCTCAGAAAAGCAACATCCATGGAAGATATACACAAGCAGATGAATAAACTTGGAAACACTGCTTTTGAGTTAAAGGCAATTGAAATTAATATGGAAGATGGTGTCTTCATACCTATCAAAGAGATGAACGATACAAGGAATAAAGCCGCAGCAGAATTGGAGAGAATAAGGACAGAAGTCCACAGAAGAGAAGGGCAAGCGGCATATAATTCCATTAGTGAACCCCATTGCGCGGAAAATGCAAAAAAGCCACTTCTTGCAGTCAGTGTCAACAACATGGAAAGTCTGCAAAATGCTATGGAATGCGGCGCTGACATAATATATTACGATACGGAACGATACTCAATGGAGGAAGGTACAGACCTGCGGACCATTGCTTCACATGCCGCGGATGCACATGTACCGGTCTATCTGCACACTCCGCTCATTGTCAAAGACGAAGAGATGCCGGATGTTCAAGAGCAAATGCTTACCGCCATTGAGGCGGGGTTTGAGGGAATGGTTGCAGCGAATCCCGGAGTGCTCAGGAAGGCGCTTTCGCTTGGTTTCAGGACTATTGCAGACAGCTCGTTCAATATATTCAACAGGCAGGCAGCATCAGTTTTCTTCAGGAGGGGAGCTGAGCTGACAGTACTCTCCCCGGAGATGAACTTCGAACAGATAAAAGACGTGAGTGCCGGGAATCAGACAGAATATATCGTTCACGGCAACCTGCAGGTCATGGAGTCCGAACACTGTCTGGTTGCAGCCCTGACCGGACTGGAGGCAATGCGTGAAACCACCAAAGAGGGCTCATTCCGGCTGAGGGATGAAAAGGACTTTATCTTCCCGGTAATGACCGATAAGAATGGCAGAACACATATTTTCAATTCAAAGGAAATGTGCCTTCTGGAAGATATATCCTACCTTTTGGATGCAGGTGTTTCGAGATTTAGGATCGATGCAAGGATTGCAGAGCCATCGCTTACAGGGCAGGTTGTAAGTTCATACAGGAATGCAATTGATTCTTACTATGGAGACAGACAGCCCATGAATAAAAAATGCCGGGATATCTCAAAGGAGTTCACCAGAGGGCATTACCACAGGGGCATACTATGAGGATATTCCTTTCAGCCTCGATACGCGGCGGCAGGGACATGCTGCATGTGTACACAGAGATATTGGAGTTATTGCAGTGCTACGGACATGAGGTTCTGAGCTGGCATGTTGCAGACCCTGAACTTGAGGACAAGGAATTCCTGATGACAGAACAGGGAATATACGAGCGTGACATGGGTTTGCTCGTCAGGAGCGAGTGCATGATCGCAGAGGTCAGCACTCCCTCCATAGGTGTAGGTTATGAGATCTGCAGGGCCCTGCAGCTCGGTCTGCCCACACTCTGCCTGCACTCGCCGCATTCCAGGGTCTCTGCAATGATACTCGGGAACAAGAACAATAGGATCATATGCAGGCAATACGCCAATTATCAGGAACTGGAAAAGAATATCGGGCATTTCCTGGCAACCATCTAAAAAAATAGCTATATTATATATTGAGGCTAATAGTTGGCTTAGTACCTTTAAACTGTTTTTAAAAGATAATCAAGAGCTGAATACTCTAAATACTTACTAAAAGGTAGTTTTATATACATAGTATGCATATTATCTTCTAGATTGGTGAATCGGCACTAATTAGCGGTTAAATCAATCTATAAAGCCTGATAACAGCTCTATATGGGTAACGCGGTATCAATTCCTGCGAAAACCCGGCATAGCATGTTTGAATTCTTTAAAAGATAAAGGTATCTCTCCAATGGGAGGTGAGATATAATGGCACCAAAGGAACAGAAGAAGGATGACAAGAAGGGAGCAAAGACTGCCCCTGCAAAGGATCAGAAAAAGAAGTAATTTTACAATTCTTGAATTTCGTTCTTTTGAGGAGATAAAACTCCTCTTTTTTTAGCAGCATAGTTTTTTAGCAATCATTAAATACTAATCAAGACCATTTAATAGTGGTAACTATGATGAGTGAAATATTCATATTAGTAATAGCAATTATAGTTGCAGTTATCCTGTACAAGGTGTTGAAAACTGCTACAAAGATGGCAATGAATGCAGTTTTAGGTCTTTTGATACTTATTATTGCAAACGCTGTATTTGGGCTTGGCATAGCCTACACATGGATAGTCATCCTGATCTGTGCAGTCGCGGGAGTTGTAGGTGCCCTGCTGATAATATTCTTGCATTATTTCGCGGGTTTATTCTAAAGAATAGCTGTTCCCTTTATGTGGTGGCGTGTGTGACGCTCACCACGGAATGTTTTTTCGGCGATAATGTTTTTAAGGTCCACCTGCGCAAACCCGCCCAGCAGTGAGGACAGTTCCTTTTCCATAAAATAATGGTATATGATACCGCCTTTCCTCATGAAAGTATTATTCTCGACCTCCTGTCCGCCAAATCTCATATCCTCAGTGCCGAAAACTTCGATGAACAGAATCCCTGAGGGCTTGAGAAGCCTTTTGAACTCTTCAACTGCAAGTATCCTTTCGCTTTCGAAAAGGTGCTGCAGGACACCGTAGCATAGCACTGCATCAAAGGAGTGGTCAGAAAAAGGGAGATTTGTGACGGTGGATACAATGAGTTCGGCACACAGGCCGCTCCTGTCAAGGTAGGAACGCGCTTCCAGGAGCGCATTCAATGAAACATCAGTACCTACAACATCATATTTCCTTGAAAGAGGAAGCAAATACCTCCCATTCCCGCAACCTGCATCCAGCACACGGGAGCCTGGGGGGATGTTTCCCTCCACGGCAGAGATCGACCGTGGACCACCCCACCTTACATGCCTGTATTCCTTATCCCACGCAAGAAGATGAGTAGATCTTGATCCCATATCAAGGCTGATATTCTGAAGCTTTCCTGAAGCGCTCCACAAGGAAGTCCTTTTCCAGTGAGGACAGGAACCATCCCGCCTTGGGGCCTGACTGTTGCCCGAGCACAGCAGTATAGACGGCCTTGAAGAGTTCCTTAGGATCTGCCTGTATCTGTTCCGGGCCGACACCCAGAAGTTGCGCCATTTCTCCTGTCAGCTCGGAATCCTGCTCCTTTGCCGAATAGACCAGATTATGATAGTCCTCTCCGCTCATCTCAGCCCGTTGGGAAATGAGCTTTGAGAAGGAGGCAAGAAAAGCCCGCTGGAGTTCAGAAAGGCTGGCAGCTTGCACCGGCAGTTCACTTTTCACACTGAACTTTGCAAATTCAGGCGCATACATCTCAAGCCAGTTACCGACATTATCCGCCAGCTCTTTTATGCATCTCTCATTTGTGGTGTCATAGCCTGCCCTTTTAACTATGCGCATTATTTTACCAAAGTCCCCGCCTGCGGCCTGGTAAATAGTGATCATGTGCTTGAATGGGATATCAGTATGACATATACCCACTGCATGTGACAGCTCCAGTATCCTCTTCTCATAGGAGCCGGGACCATCGATGGAATGGAGACGCTCGAATTCGTCCACAAGATTCAGCAGGGGCTGTGAGGGATCGAATTTTATGTGCTTCTCGGGTTTTGTACGGATAATAAGATACCTGAGTACCTCGGGAGGCACAACCTTCAGCATATCCGATATGGAAACAACAACACCTGAGGAAGATGACATAGCACCCTCGTTACCCAGCATGATCCATTCATAGACTATGGGGAAAGGAGCATCATATCCGAATACCTCTTTTGCTATCAGCATGCCGGTGTCGTATGAGCCGCCTTTTGATGCATGGTCCTTGCCGTAGGGCTCGACTGTGACCCCAAGGGCCTTCCATCTTGCGGGCCAGTCCACACGCCAGGTAAGCTTGCCGCCGCCGTTCATGGAAACAGTGCCTGAGTTTGTGCAGGAGCAGGTGTAATCAACGGTTTCGGCATCCAGGTCAAAGCCTGTGACGATCGTCGTGTTTATTTTACCGCATGCGCTACAGATAGGATTGAAGGGACTCCAGGTATCCGCAGGGGTTTTACCTGAGACACTCTGAAGGATGGCTGCTATTTCATCCCTTTTCACGAGTGCCTTCTTAATGGCATCCGTATAGACACCCTGCTTGTACAGTTCATCAGCCCTGTACACAGTGGGGCGTATCCCCAGACGCTCAAGAGCTATAAGAAACGGCTCAAGATAGTGCTCAGAGTAACTCTGATGCTTCCCGCAGGGGCACGGCACATCTGACAGGGGTTTTCCCACATGTTCAGCATAACTTTCATCAAGGAAAGGATAGACCTTCCTGAGGGGATCGTAAGTGTCAGCAATATAGACGAACTCGGCCTGTGCGCCTTTGTCGAGAAGGGCCCTGTATGCTGCATCCGCTGTTACGACCTCGCGCATATTGCCTATATGAATATGACCTGATGGCGTTATTCCTGTTGCAACGAGATGTTTCCTACCTTTGGCGAGAACCTCGTCTGCAACTACATCCGCCCAGTGTGTGATATCTGCCATTCTTTTCACCAGTACCAGAAAGTGGGTAATTTTTGTAATTATTCAAGCGATTAGCTTTTATGGAAATGGTCTCTGAGAGATTGAGAGATTGTAACCTTAAATTATTGCTACTATTATAACCTTTGCTTAAGGACAAAAGCTGTGATTTCCACTATATGCTTATTACTCAACATGAGATTATTTGTTCAAGAGTGCATCACTAATTCCAAAATCATAAATACCTTAATTGCTTACGGTTATTGAAAGGAGGCAATGGGGTTGTTATGCATCCTGAACGCACAGGCGAATACCTTGAAACGATATTTCTTTTGGTAAGAAAGAATAATACTCCTGCAAGGACTACCCAGATAGCTGCTGAACTTAATGTTTCACCCCCAAGCGTCACAGAAATGATACAACGGCTCTCAGAGAGCGGATTTGTACACTACAGACCTTACTATGGGGTAGAGCTGACAGAGTCAGGCAACAACCTGGCAAAAAAACAGAGACATACCAATCGTGTGCTAAGGAGATTTCTGATCATGGTATTGGGGATGGAGCCTGAGATTGCGAAAGAGGAGGCTAACAACCTTCAGCATACTGCTTCTGAAAACTTGCTTGAACATATATGCCAATACATGCTGCATATGCAGCTCTGCCCAGAGTGCAGGGATTCAAAAGTAAAAGGTGCTGTAATTTATCGATGTCAAAGCACGCAGATCAGACCATGTGACAGGACATCGGGACAACTTTCAAAAAATGATATCAATAGTCACTCTTTCTTAAATAATGAGAATTGTTCGTAGGCAGACGAACCGTAAGGTATTAATAAGTAACCAATATAGTAAAAGTGATGACCCGCATAACCACCACAAAAGTAGACGTACCTATGTGCACATCTATGGACATACTCTACATGAGGAACAAGTGTGAACCTATGGAAGAAGAAGCCTTACCTTTCATTATAGTTCACGGCAACCACGCGACCATCAACAACGAAGCAATACTGTATGACGAGGAAGAAGTATACCAGGTATACACCAAGAATGTCTTCATACAAACAGAAAAGCCACTCCCCGAAAAAACCATTGTACAGAACACCGAGGTAGAAGCAGATCTTGGGATCTACCACTGAACTCCATGGTTTAGCAATTCATCGATCGTGTCGGACTCCTTCACAAAGAACCTATAATCTTTGATAAGGTGCCCGTCCATCTTTACGCTATCAAGGAAACCGTACCAGTAAACTATCATACCGGTACCGAAGTTTCCTTCATAATCGGTGAATTGCTTTTTCATATAATATTGATGTTCCTTCTCATCACCGAACAGGGCCTTGCTCTCGATCCACGATACTTTTTTACCATTGATCTCAAGAGGCTCGTCCAGCAGGAAATCCGGTGTTTTTGCAATTCCCAAAGCCCGGAGATCGTTTTCCGTCCTGAATGAAACTCCTTTGTTCGCAAGCCACTGCTCAAGTATCGACTCGCCCATTTTCCCTTTGACCGTATGGACCTCATGAGCTCTCGGAGAAAAGAAGTGGTCGGAGCACATGGCTTCCTTCACTTCTTTTTTGAGCCGCATGTCAGGAAGCTCATCTATATTCTTCATGAAAGATTTTTTGGGAATACCCATCTCAGACAGGATCATGGCAGCCATAAGAGTTGCAGGAATACTGTTCTTCCGGGCTATCTGGACAATGGTGGTGCCCTTCTGCCACATCGACAGGTGCTTGCCGCTACGGTCCTGTACGCGGGAGAAGTTCTTCTTCACATTCGTCACGGTCTTCTGGTTGAGTATAGAGTATATCACACCCACGGGTTGTGAGAACATTTCTGACACCCTGTCAATATCATCAACCCCCTTAAGGGAACTGAATATCTGTTCGTAGGTATTGATGTCCATTTGAATATCTCCTTAATTACAAAGGCTGCTTCAGCAAACATGCATCGCACCGTTTTTTTCCGCAGAAGCTCTTTGAATATTCCACTATCAATGCATGATATTCCTGAAAGAGGCCAACATCTGCAGGCAGGCTACCCTCAAACAACCTCTGAAGTTGCATGTAATCACCTTTCACCCCTATGCATTTCATCATACGGGTCGTGTACGCATCTATCACAAAACTGGGCTTATGGGCAGCATAGAGGATTATGCTGTCTGCAGTCTCATTGCCAACGCCTTTTAAAGACAGCATCCTTTGTCTTAAAACATCAAGAGGTAATGAGAAAACATCGTTCATCTCGTTTTCGGTGAAATAAGAGGCAATATTCTTTATCCTAAAAGCTTTCTGACGATAGAAGCCACAGCACCGGACCAATTCCTCAAGCAGGAGGAGATCGGCTTCTGCAAGAGGCCTGGGTTCAAGCAGGCCGTGCTCTTTAAGATTACAGATGGCTTTTTCAACATTGGTCCATTTCGTCTGCTGGGTAAGCATTGCGCCCACTACGACTTCAAAAGCCGTTTCAGCAGGCCACCAATGTTGAGGACCTAATTCTTCCCGCAGTATATGATAGACCTTAAGAAGGTCTTTGTTTCTAAAGCTCATAAGAAAAGAAAGAAAGGGTTATTTCCAGAATTCCTCCTCATAGTTATCAGGAAGATCAAGGTTCATTACTTCATCCAGTGACTTCCTCTTTTTCGGGGGCTGCTCTTTTGGCGCCTCCCGGGATTCTATCACCGTTGTATTCTTAGTATTGATAGTTACTTCCTCACGCAATTCAAAATCCGGTTCTTTGTGGGAAGTCACAGCATGGACATCTCCCAGGTACCGGGGTTTTATTTCTTCACAGGGAACAACTGCCGGTTTTCTGGAAGTATCCACTTGACGGACTTCTGTTATCTGCTTTTCCCGGGGATAGAATCCCAAAGGCTCCTGACTCTCCTTATCCATGCGCTTGCGGCGAGTATCTTGTGCATAACTGTCTACTACAGGAGAAGACCTCGATGAGCTCTTGTGAGTTGAACGGTAGCCTATGATACATTGTTCATCCCCTGAACGCCAGTCCACAACATAGAGATGACAGGCATTCTTCTTACAATGAGAGGCCCCGTCCCGGGGGCAGATGTCAGGTAGCGTCATGTCAGATTTCTCAGTTAGATATTATAAGCAGCTATTGTATATAATTAACACTTATGCTTTTACAATCTCTTAATGTTACAGTCCCTTTATAGTAGCGGCTATCAGGGGTGCAACACTGATGCAACTCTGGGTCTTTTCAATGGTATCTGTAGAGATTATATCTCTCACACCTGCATTGTACAATCTCATGACAGCATTCCTTGCAAGTACAGGATGTACACAGGCAAGATATACATCTTTTGCACCCTGCCCTTTAAGCAGTTTTATCGACTCCACCATCGTTCCGCCGGTAGCTATCATGTCATCAAGCAGTACGATATCCCTGCCCTGCACATCAATGCTCTTTGTCTTGATGGTCACAGTATCGCCCGAGATGCGGGTCTTCTCAAGATAATCACAGTCGTATCCTATTTCCTTAGCAGTCCGCTCTACGAACTCCATGGCCCCGGCGTCCGGAGAAACGAGCAGGGCATCCTTGAGGCCCATGGACCTTATATGATATCCTATCAGCTGTGAGGCATCCAGGTCAAATGCGTCAGCATTGAAATAATCCAGCACACTCGTTTTGTGCACATTCACAGTAAATACCCTGTCAGCATTGATGGTCCTCGCAATCGCCCTTGCGCTGATGGGTTCGCCTGTTTTGAACTTCCGGTCCTGCCGTGCATATCCCATGTAGGGAATGACAACATTGATGACCGGAGAGTCTTCACATGCATCAATAAGCTGCAATAGCGCTACAAAATCAGAATCCGTGATTATGCTTTGTATAATAGTGACCTCATCCACATCCTCATCCAGGATGCGGGTATAAAGCTCACCGTCGGGGAACCTGGTGAAATCACAAACTGTCGGTTCCAGATTCAATTCCCTTGCAACTCGTGATGAGAGAGCCTGAGATGCGGGTCCTCCTATGATCTTCAAATGATGTACCTCTTTTAATTCCATTTTTTATAGCATTTCCTAATGTAACGGTTATAATACATTAGTTTTGGTTCCTTTGACTTTTGAAAGGACCCTGATGTTACGTATACATGTGAGGGGATAGTTGCCGGTATCGTCCTTCTCGGCAGATTTGACCATGTCCCAGATAGTAAGGAGGGCTGTGGAAACACCTGTAAGGGCCTCCATTTCAACACCGGTCCTTCCGACTGAGCCCACTTCCACCACTGCAGAGATCTGGTCCTCTCCTATCGAGAAGTCCACATCCACGCTTGTTATGGGTATCTGATGGCACATGGGAATGAGTTCGGGAGTTCTTTTTACTGCCAGGATGGCAGCTATTCTTGCAGTTGAGAGCACATTGCCTTTCTCAACGGTCCCGTTCCTGATACTCTCTATGGTGCTTCTGCCCAGAATGATCTCTCCGGAAGCTATTGCCTTTCTGGCAACGGTATCCTTGTGGCTTATGTCCACCATGACCGCACGGTCATCTTCTATATGAGTGAATTTCGTAGTCAACAGATCACCGAAGGGTCAGTCTATTCGCAGGTTCTGTCTCTGCATGTAATCCTCAATAGTTGTATTTAATGTTTCTTTCAGGTCCCTTGCTTCATCGAGGGTCAGTTTAAATATCTCCTCATCCTCACCATGACTGATGCTTATGCGTACCCGCTTCCTTTCAATATCCACGGCTATTTTCCTGCCTTCTCTTTCCATACCTATCACTCCTGTTTCATTACATAGGGTATCTTCAGGATAACATCACTCGCAAGCAAGCCAAAACCATTCTCTTCAAAAGCAAGATCCCCTGCGGCACCATTCACAAAGCAACCGCAACATGCCGCATCAAACGCATTATTAGTGGCAAACAGCGCGCCGACAATGCCCGCAAGCACATCACCGGTGCCTCCCACGGTCATACCGGCATTCCCTGTCCGGTTGAGCCTTGTTTCCTTCCCATCGGATATCACATCGATATTTCCTTTCAGTACAGTAACAACCTGTTTCCTCTTCGAGAAGGTATGAACAAGACCTTTTTTCTCTTCCAGAGAAACGGGGGGTTTGCTTCCGTTCCTGCCCCCCAGGAGGTGCAAAAATTCCCCCGCATGAGGCGTTATGATGAACTCACCACTCTTTGCCGGAGGGAGTGACAGATCATAAAGTGCATCAGCGTCGATGACGGCTTTTTTGCACAGAGGCAGGATCTCGCCTATCGCTTCAAGGGTCGCTGCGTCCCTCCCCAGACCAGGACCGATGACAACAACATCACTTGAATCAATAAGAGGGCGTAGCAGAGATATATGCCCAGGACACAAGCGGTCACCATGCATGCCTTTTATAATCAGGTCCGGGGAGTAGGCAGCCACTATATGTGAAATGCTCTCAGGCACTGCAACTATGACAAGGTCAGCACCTGCCCTTAAAGCTGCAAGTGACGCAAAAGCCGGTGCTCCGGAATAAGGCCCGCCACCTATTACCAGTATGCTGCCTGCATTACCCTTATGTGAGGAAGCGCTTCTCACTGCCAGACCTTTGAGGTCGCCCAGCCCCACGAATTCCTCGGCATCTCTGCAAACCCCTATACTCACCACCCGAACCTCGCCAGTCATGTCCTTTGAGTGAGGCAGAACAAGGCCGGTCTTCATTTTGTGGAAGGTAAGGGTCAGGTCCGCTTTCACGCTTTTTTCAAATGCACCGGCTTCCGGATCAAAACCGGAAGGAGAATCTATAGAGATGACAAAAGCATCTGCTGCATTGATGAGATCTATTGCTGTGGATTCCGGCTCCCTTAACCGGCCTTTTATCCCTGATCCAAGCACACCGTCAACGATAATATCTGCTTCTTTCCAGCCAGGATAAGAACGCAGGTCAGCAGAATCGCGTATCTCCCTGATATCATCGATACCGCTGTATGTGAGCAGATCGAAGTTGGCTCGCGCTTCCATGGTCTTTATCTGTGATGCGCTCCCGAGCAGGAGTACTCGTACCCGGAATCCCGGAAGAAGGGAAAGGTGTCTGGCAGCCACAAAAGCATCGCCCCCGTTGTTACCCCTGCCTGCGATAAAGAGCACTGTTGCCGCCCTTGTCTGTAAACTGATCTCCCTTGCGATGCCTGCGCCTGCATTCTCCATCAATTGCAGGGGGTTCATGCCCAGGTAGAAGCAATTATTATCGACGGCCCGCATCCTTGAAGGTGTAATGGCTTCCATGGTACCTATTTATCCTTTGTTTGCATTCTATTTAGCAGTTAATGTTTTCTTCTGGGAATTATTTTAATATAACTAACATCCTTTATATGAAAAGGAGGTATTCATATTAACGCCGTTGCTAAGGAGAACACTGCAAGCGACAGGATCAGGATAAAGCCCACTTACCTAATACTTGGAAGCGGGAGTTTTGGCTTTGCATTGGCCAAAGAGCTCAGGGAGCTTGACAAAGACCTGATAATCGTGGATAAGGATGCGCAAAAAGTCGAAACCCTGCGCGATGAAGCCTATGAAGCCATTGTCGGCGACGTCGGCGACCCCGGCCTCCTTGACCGGATCAATACAAAGAACCTTTCAGGCATACTAATTCTCAGTTCCGATACCTTGGCAAATAAAGCTGCTCTTGACAATGTCAGGAAGAAGGTATCAAGGGACGTATATTGTGTAGCAAGGGCCACTGATGTTATCAATATGCAGGAGATGGAAACAATGGGTGCTGACCTTGTCATCATGCCTCCGAGAATGGTCGCCAAATCCCTTTCAAGGTCTCTGGAGCGTGCCGAAGGGCTGCGACGTGGCAATAAGATGGCGCAGTGGTTTGAAAATATCCGGGGCAAAAAGATGGCTATCATGGTGCATAATAACCCGGATCCGGATGCCATTGCAAGTGCGCTTGGACTAAAGACCATTGCAAATTCCCATGATATAAGATCGGACATTGTGTATCATGGAGAGATAGGACATCAGGAGAACAAGGCTTTTGTGAACCTTCTGGGAATCGATCTTTACAGGTATGAGGACATTGAAATGGCAGCCTATGACAAGATTGCCATGGTGGACTGTTCCGGACCGGGGGCCAACAATCCCCTTCCTACGAACACACATATCGGGATCATAATCGATCATCACCCCATAACGGATTCCGACATAGATGCCGAATTCATCGACATACGCCCCAACGTGGGTGCTTCCTCCACCATTGTGACAAAGTACCTGCAGGAACTCAATATCGATATTGACGGCAAGCTTGCAACAGCTCTTCTGTACGGGATCAGGACCGATACCCTGGACTTTAAGAGGAACACAGACTCAGCCGACCTTTCAGCCGCTTCATACCTCTATCCCCTGTCGGACCATGATATCCTGGATCAGCTGGAACGTCCTTCCATGTCCATCGAGACGCTGGACGTATTGGGCGAGGCTATCAACAATCGCCAGGTCATAGGAAGTTATCTTCTTTCAAATGTAGGAAGCATCCGCGACAGGGATACGCTCCCTCAGGCTGCGGACTACCTGCTCAATCTGGAAGGCATCTCGACTACCATTGTCTTTGGTGTGAGCGAGGACAAGATATTCATTTCCGGCAGAAGCAATGACATCCGTGTTAATCTGGGAGATGTCATGAAACGCGCCTTTGGCGAGGAGTCTGGCGGAGGACATGCCAACGCTGCAGCCGCAACTATAGAACTCGGCGTTTTCAGCGCAGCAAAGGACAGGCAGACCCTTTTGAGACTTGTTAATGAAGCAGTGGTCAAGCGCTTCCTTACAGCCGTCGGTGTGGAAGAAGACGACATATAATACCACATCTTCTTTCTCTTTCTATTCTTTTTTGCCAGAGTGGCGCAAGATCACCGACACCAGTCGCTACGCGCCTGCTACACTACACGCCTGCTAATATTTGTAGATATAAATAATATATAACATCGTATATTAAGTAAAAAGTATAACAGGTCATATACATTTTACTGACGGGATAGATATCCAAATATCCACACCCAGATATAATATGCCAGAAGTTATTAGAATACAGAAGTTATCAGAATGCGAAAATGCTAATCTGGTCTGATTAAGTGTGGTTGGAGAATAACGATTTGAGTCAGAAAATACCCGGAGACGTCCTAAGTGTTACATATTCATACATTTCATACTCAGACATAATGCTCTATAAAAAACACATATTCTTATGATTTCTTAAGAGAACATACATCATCATACATCATCATACATCATCACACATTACCTGACACAGAAATCACACATTACCTGACACAGAAGTACATATCCAACATAATATGCAGATGTATGAAAAACACACCGGAACAAGGACTGAGCCCACCTGACAAATGAATCGCTCCGTCAGGATAGCAAGATACCCCTGAGGGAAAAAATGATCATGCGAGTCCTAGCAGGATAGTATCAGCAGGCTGTTTTATCCGGGACTGCTTAAATGATGTACCCTAAGCTAGGAAATAGCTTATTTAGGGAACCTACCAGATACAACATCATATATAAAAACAAATATATAAACTGTTATCACTAATTCATAGCACATATTTGAAGATACATATTTAAAAAAATGTCCTGCCAAAGACCCTCACATGGCACAGGATTTAACCAGCCGTAATGACCATTCTGTAAATCCACGATAATTCCTTATACGAGTCTTGCCAAGAACCAAAGGATGAATTACAGATTCAAAGAGTCTCTTATCAGGAAGCTGACTACAGAACTTGATACTGCAATGGAAACAACCGCAGAAGAGATTGCAGCAGAGATAAAAAATATTGGCTTTTCCTGCCTCATGTGCGGCAGGTGCTGCCGGAGCGAGCATGGAGATAACTCAGTTATAGTCAGCCCTGCAGAGATAGAAAATATATGCCTGTACACTGGCCTTGAACACATGTCAGTTGCGCAACCTCCACATGAGAGTTCCGGAGATATCCGGGAGAGGGGAGCTCTGGAAGAACTTTCAGATATGATAGACATCCAGGGTAATATCCACACTTTCGGCTGGGAACTGGCCCGCAAGAAAAACGGAGACTGCAATTTTATACAGGATATAGCAGCCGGGAACAAATGTAGCACATATCCTGTACGACCCATGCTTTGCAGCACTTATCCATTCTACATAGAAGAAGGAGAGCTGAGAGTATCGGAGTGTGAAGGACTTGGCAAAGAGATAGGGCAGGATGAAAGCCTTGAGCTGGCCAGAAAAGTCATCATGAGGTACAGAGAGGAACTAAAGGAAACGATCCTGCTCTACGAGAACTACGAAAGTTTCAGAAGTGGACCTGAAAATATTAATAAGGCCATAGAGAATATACGGGAAGGTATTATAAACTACGTAGTACATGACAGCACAGGCAGTCACAGGACTACCCGCAGGATAAGCTGACACTCATAACATTACAGTATAAAATCACAGACTGATCAATATGTCCACCAATACTGACCAAGCAATGACGATCTCTGAGAAGATCTTTTCAAAGGCTTCCGGAAAAAAGGTAAAAGCCGGCGAATTCGTAATGGCCAACATAGACATGGCAATGACCCATGACATCACAGGACCTCTTGCTGTGGAGGGTTTTTACGAGATAATGCGGGAAAAAGAGCAGAAAAAAGTATGGGACCCCAGTAAAATTGTGATCCTTTTCGACCACCAGGTACCTGCCGACTCCCTGAACGCCGCTGCAAACCACATCATGCTCAGGAAATTTGCAAAAGAGCAGGGCATAATGAATTATGATGTTTATGAGGGCGTATGTCATCAGGTCATGCCTGAGAAGGGGCATGTCAGGCCCGGGGACCTTGTCGTGGGATCTGACTCACACACCTGTGCCTACGGTGCACTTGGTGCATTCTCAACGGGCATTGGGTCGACTGACATGGCTGCAGTCTTCGCATCCGGCAAGCTCTGGTTCAGGGTCCCTGAAACGATCAGGTTCGAAGTCAATGGGAAACTTCCAAAGCATGTGTATTCCAAAGATGTCATACTTCACCTGATAGGTGATGTCGGTGCCGAGGGAGCAAGATATAAGGCTGCAGAGTATGCAGGCTCAACTGTCCAGGACATGCCGATGTCAGAGCGCATGACAGTGTCCAACATGGCCATTGAGATGGGCGGCAAGGCAGGTATCATCGAGGCGGACAAGGTAACAGAGAAGTACCTGCAGGAACGCATCCCGGATTTTAAGCTGGACACGTACTGGAAGTCTGATAAGAATGCCGTCTCCGAGATCAGGGAATATGATGTCAGCAAGCTCGAGCCCCAGGTGGCCTGCCCCCACAATGTAGACAATGTCAAGCCTGTAACAGAAGTGGAAGGCATAAAAGTTGACCAGGTATTTGTAGGATCATGCACCAATGGCAGGTTCGAGGATATCGAGATAGTGGCAAAGATGATGGGTGACGAGTCTGTGGCAAAGGGAGTAAGGCTCCTGATAATACCGGCCTCAAGAACTGAATATATGAAGGTTCTAAGGGCAGGTTATATCGAGCAGTTCATGGAAGCCGGTGCAATGGTAGAGTCACCTTGCTGCGGGCCGTGCATGGGAGGTTCCTTCGGACTCCTTGGAGATGGAGAGGTAGGACTTGCAACATCCAACAGGAACTTCAAAGGCAGGGAGGGAAGCCCACAGTCCTTTGTATACCTGAGCTCCCCTGCAACAGCGGCAGCTTCAGCTCTCACGGGAGAGATAACTGACCCAAGAAAGATATGAGCCCATTGGGCTCTATCTGCTTGAAAGAGATACCAAAAAAGATATATCATAAAATTTCTATGATACTTTCAGACGTTGGGATACCAACACATCCCGTCATATTGTGATGGATTACACCAACGTCGCCATATTACTTTTGATGTGACCTACCATGCCAGATACTGACCTTTCTATCCTTAATGAGATATACGACGTCATAATTGAGCGCAAGAATACGCCAGCTGAGAACTCCTATGTATGCTCGCTGCTTAACCACAGGAAAGGTATTGACAAGATACTGGAAAAAGTAGGCGAGGAAGCGGTTGAAACGATACTGGCGGTCAAGAATGACAATAGAGAAGAGATAATTTATGAGTCAGCCGATCTGCTCTTCCATTTGCTGGTGATGCTCGCGGCAAAAGGGATAGACCTTGAAGAGATTGCAGAAGAGTTCAAAAAACGCAGGAAATAGAAAAGATGTCAGCTTACTGACATCCCATCAGTAAACTGTTAATTCGTGGAATATATCCTTCTTTGAAAGTACCCCCTTTGGCACTCCCTCAAAGGACACAAGCAAAAAACCGATGTTATGCTTGTCGAATATCTTTACCGCATCATACAAAGAGGTTTCCGAATCTACTGCAATAAGTTCCTTTGTCATGATGTCCTTCACTCTTGCAGTCATCTTGCCGCTTGCCACAGCATCCCCAATATCGGTGAAGGTTACGATACCGACTATCTCTCCATTGTCTTTCACGGGCGCGCCATGTATTCCATTGTCAACAAGTTTTCTCGCAGTTTCCTGGATAGTGGCATTGATATCAATGAAGATAATGTTCATGCGTGCATAATTCTTAACAGGCTTTTTGGGAAGCGAGATCATCTCATTTATGCAAAAAACAAGAGTGTTCTGAGTATCATCCCGCCCGACAATCTCACCGCTTATCACCAGCTTATTAACAGGCGTGGGACCGATCTGGACTTTATCCCCCTGCTCAAAACCTTTGATACTGCCAAGTACCCGTATGTTGCCGTGACATAGGTCCGGGTGCCTGACGGTCGTGAAGCTAATCTCGGCTACTGTTGCACCATCCACCAGTTTGTCGTTCCTGAAAAGAGGCACAACGGCTTCATGCTCCATAGCCGTGATACTGAGAGCCTCATAAGCATCGCCGGTGGCTTTATAGCCCCCTTTGGGACCTGGGACACCTTCGACAAGCCCAAGCACCTTCAGGGATTGCATTTGATTTCTAACAGTACCTGGATTTCGGTTTATAAGTTCAGCGATTTCTTCGCCTTTGACAGCACGATCTTTCTCTCTTTGAAGATTTATTAAAGCTATTAAAATATCTTTTTGGATAGGAGCCAGCTCCATTAAATCACCGTTCCCTGAATAATAATAGATACTCAAAAGGGATATATATATTTGTAGTATATCAGATAGATATTATTGAAGAATATATTTTCTCAGGGGAGGAACATTAATTTATACGTATAAGTGATTACCCCCCAGCAGGTAAATAAACTATGATATTTGAAAAGATTCACACTGTCCCTACAGCCGATGAACTGGTGGACAAGGCATTCAGAAGGGCGACCCGTGCAATGTCCGGGAAGACCATTTCAGGGAGGGAGACAGCACTCAAGGCAAACGAGTCAATGACATTGACCGCTGCCAACATACTAACAGACAATCTGTCAAACGCAGTGCGCCGTTTTCCGAGTTTTGACCATGTCCAGCCGTTCTATTACGAACTCGCGGACATACTTATAGGTGTCGACGAACTTAAAAAGGCACTGGGCAGAATAGATTGGGCGAGCACCAAGATACATGAAGTGGCCAGGGACCATGTAGGGAAGATGCGCCGCTCAAAAGACCCCATAGTGATTAGGAAACAGGCCTTTGGGCGCATGGGATCTATAATGAAGTCCATAGACAAGGAACTACTCTTGCTGAACGAGGCGCGCAACAAGCTTAGGAAATTGCCTGCGGTACATGATGAACCTACAATTGTCGTTGCCGGGTACCCTAACATCGGCAAATCCAGTTTCGTGACAAAAGCCACCGGAGCCACACCTGAGATAGCGCCATACCCATTCACAACAAAAGGCGTGTCCATCGGGCACTTCATGATAGGGAATGAAAGATATCAGGTAATGGACACCCCGGGACTGCTTGACAGGCCTATGTCTGAAAGGAATGCAATAGAGTTGCAGGCCATATCTGCGCTGAAGCATCTCAAGGCGGTTGTCCTTTTCATAATAGACCCGACCGAAACATGCGGATACGAAGTAAAGGACCAGGTGAACATGCTTAATGAGGTTAAGCAGCAGTTCCCACTTCCATTGCTGGTAGTTGCCAATAAGTCAGACCTTCCCCAGTTCAGGGATCTGGAAATTGCTGACATGAAGATGTCAACGATGACCGGTGACGGGATTCAGCAGGTTATGGACAGGCTTGTGACAATGATACAGGAAAAGAAAATAGAAGATGATAAAGCAGCAGAGAATAAAATGGAAGTAGACCAGTAGAGATTGAATCAAATCAATCTCTTTTGTCTTTTCAAAGCACACGTTCCATAATCTCAAGAGCTCTTTTTATGTCTGCCTGTGATGTGGCGTAGGACAGGCGCATATAGCCTTCTCCGGCGCTGCCAAAAGCAGTCCCCGGGACTACCACAACACCATTGGAAACGCACTTTTTTACGACTTCCATGTAATTATCAACCTGCGGAAATGCATAGAAAGCGCCTTTGGGTGGGTCGCACCTCATACCAAGAGAATTAAGGCCCCCTACTATCAGGTCCCTGCGCTGTCTGAACTCCTCGCGCATCCGGATAACCGGTTCAAGAGGACCGTTCAGAGCGGCAACAGCGGCCTTCTGGGCTATGGAGTTGGCGCATGCCTGCACATACTGGTGCACTTTTATCATCTGGTCAACATACTGCTGCCTTGCAGCAATATAGCCCAGCCTCCAGCCTGTCATTGAGTAGGTCTTGGAGGTCGCATTTATAGTTATGACATTATCTGAGTACTGCGCAGGGCTTACATGCTCCCCTTCATAAATGAAATGCTCGTAGACCTCGTCAGAGATAAGTGTAAGACCGTGGTCGTCGGCAATTTCCGCAAACGCCTTTATGTCACTCCTGCTTTGCACGGCACCAGTAGGATTAGCAGGAGAGTTAACGATGAATGCTTTTGTGCGCGGAGTGATTCTTTCCACGACGTCCTCAGGCCTTAAAGAAAGGTCATCCCCAAGAGGGACAGGAACAACTTTACCACCCATGATTTCCACAAGGGCATTGTAGGAAACAAAACCGGGGTTTGCAATAAGGACATCATCCCCGGGGTTCACGAGGGATGCTATAGCCAGTTCCAGCGCTTCCGATGCCCCGGATGTCACTATGACCTCGTTGGGGGTGACACTGAAATTATTCTCCCTCTCGAATTTGGAGCTTAATGCCTGCCGGAGTTCAGGGATGCCTGCTCCCTGCGTATAACCCGTGAAACCCTCATTAATGGCATCGATCGCAGCCTGCTTTATATGCTCAGGCGTATCAAAATCCGGCTGCCCCAGACCAAGGTTTATAGCATTGGACCCTGCAGCTTCGAACATCTTCCGGATACCGGAAATATCTATGTTCAGCACCCTTTGTGCAAACCTGGTGGTCATAGCATCTCTCTTACTCGATATTAGTATGTCTTGATTTGAGATCAGCTTCCGATGCACCTGTTATGTAGATGAGCTCCGCGATCACCGCATCAAGAAAAACGCTGGCAGATGTCTCAAAGGAAGTACCCAGCGGCGTGAGGTATGTGTATTCACCACGCATGTGGCGTTCCAGATAGCCGCCAACGTCATCCTTAGTCCTTCCGGGAAGCACTACTGCAACATCAGCAAGATTGCCCAGTTTTGAATCCTTGTTGGAGGTTATCGCTATAACGGTAGCACCTATATCCTTGGCAACTTTCCCAAGGTCTGATACAGAGCGGGTCTGTCCTGAGCCAGATATAGCAACTACAGCATCCTCAGTGCTGACGGCAGGAGTGGTTGTTTCACCGACCACATGAGAAGAAAGCCCAAGATGCATGAGCCTCATAGCAAAAGCCCTCCCGACCAGGCCGGACCTTCCCGCACCCAGTACAAATATGCGCCTTGCCTTCAGGAGCGCTGCAAGCATCTGCTTGATGGACTCGTCATCGAGTTCTTGTGCAACTCTTTCAAGATGATGGGCCATAAGGAGTATAGAAGATTTAAGATGATAACATTCTGTACACTCACTAGTATTTTCTTCTGCCATAATAAGGAACACCTCATAAATTGATCTGATCAATCATAATGTTTGTCTTTTACATCTTCCTTATAGTTGATGTTTTTTATCTTCCAGCCTTCGATGCTGCTGAGCTCCTCATACAGGCGCATGATGTCAGAGTCATCGCCGGTCCAGTAGCAGTCCACGACGATGTCCTCCTTCTTAAGTCCTCTGCTTATCGAGCTCGCAAGAGCGAATAAAGCTTTCTTGCTTGCGAAAGGAATGTTAAACGTTGTCCGGTATCCATCTTTTGACCTTGCATAGGACACTAGTACATACCCGTTGCTCTCATAATCCGTGATCTCATCGAAATCACAGACCACTTCGAGCTCATGCACGGCTGATTGATCGATCCCGGACATGCCAAGGAGTATCTGGCCGATCACTATATCGGGCACCTGGCGCCCAAACCATATAGAGATTTTACCGTATGTACATACCACATTCACATCATCTCTTCCCATTTCAAAGGAAGACAGGGAAAGATGAGGAGATATCAGAGTTCCTTTGTCTTCTTTTATCCGCATTAATATTCACGCAATTATTTATGTGTCGAGATGAGAGCACTTATCATGTTGCGATCCTTCCTGAGAGTCTTTAGCTGGTCCGCAGGCCCGATCACCGTCAATCGTGACTTGATGGTGTTCTTCTTTAAGAGCCTTCCGAAAATAGATGTGTCCACTTCGGCAGGATAACTTTCCATTTCTATGCCCGAGAAGCCATCCGGCTCGATAAGTGTCATTGTCATCTCAATAAGGCTTGCTTCCTCCGCGGGGCTTAAACCCTTCTCAAGGACAAGGATCTTACCTTCCATGACCTCATCGATAATGAACCTGACCTTTTCGACGGGCGCCATTTCCGATAGCCTGTGCTCCGAAATAAGATCCATCTGAAAACCCTGCATCATGCTCACCCAAACCTCTTTGCGATCTCTTCATATAAAGTATCTATGTTCTTCCCTTCAAGAGCAGATATAGACACCATCGGATGCTGCGGGAACGCATCCCTGATCGTCGAAGCGGATGCATTTGGGAGGTCCACCTTATTAGCTGCTATAAGGAGGGGAAGATTGCGGGCTTCCATGTTGCCTATAACTGTTACATTGACCTGCGTGAAGGGATCTTCTGTTGCATCCATTACAAGAATGACACCATCAAGGTTATCTAGCCATTTGACAGCTTCTATGACACCCTCGGTAGCTTCTTTTGCGCGCCTTTTGGATTCATTCTCATCCATGCCCTGTTCCATGAACTCATGGAAATCGATCTTTGTGGCAAGTCCGGGAGTATCTATGATGTCAAGGGTGATGGAACCGCCGTTGGCCTTTATGGTCACACCCTCCCTGCGTCTTGCACGCCTTGTTTCATGGGCGATATGTGAGACTGACCCCATGGCATCTCCTGTCCAGTCCCTGAGGATCCTGTTTGCAAGAGTGGTTTTACCTGCGTTTGGGGGACCATATATTCCAATACGCGCATTCTGCTTTTTGAATACTTTCTTAAAGAGGTCTGCAAAGTTCCGTCTTATCTTTTTTATTACACCCATTCATTCCCTCCAGAGGTGAATGACTCGAATTTTTCGAATGTTTTTCTACTATAAACAATCATTGGAATATAATTGTTATTATATGACTGTAGCAATAATAGTTATCAGAGGTTGCTGGCAATTACTTTAGTCTCGCCATTGAAGAATTAATAGCAATTTCCGCCACATTTGCACCGTAGTCAGCAGTCCTGTCAATACTGTCAACCACTATACCCAGGGCAACTATGGTTTCATGGGATTCAAGTTTAAGGCTTGCCTCATTGAGCCGGGTCAGCAGTGGTGCCATTTTTGCAACCCTTTCAATTACCTGGTTGGCAAGATCGACATCGAAACCATATAATGAATCGATAGCATCCTCCACAATCTTTCTTGAGAGGTCGCTTGTCTTTTCGATCATATCCATTATATCATCGGGTATAGGATGCTTTAAAGAGAATGTTACCCTGGCAATCTTGCGCGCATGGTCAGCGATGCGCTCTATCGGACCTGCCGCCATCCTTAGGTCGTGGTACTCATCAATCGACGCTTCCGAAACATCAGGGAGCTTGGCACCCCTTAGCACTGCACGGTATTGTTTTGCAGTCAAAAGGAACAGCCGGTCTACATCATCATCCCTGTGGTCAACGTCTAGTGCCAGGTCAGTATCGAGGGTCTTGATAGCCCTTATAGCATCCATGTGCATGGAATTCGAGATGAGGAACATCCTCCGCACACTTTTCTTGATGGATATCTCATCGGGATTGAGCAGATCCTGAATAACTACTTTCTTTGCCGTTTCCTCGATGATCTCCGGACCGATAAGCTTGTAGCACATCTCCCGAATGATGCTCTTCTGATCCGAAAGGATGCGGTCAGCTTTGATCTCGATGATATCAGAGCCTACAAGATAGGCGGCTATGATGTCCCGCTTAAGGATATCACCCATTCTTCCGGTTACATCTATCTGGCATTTTTTTACAGGAGGGGCATCATGGACCGGGTCGATCACTAGTTTCCCATCGGGTTGCGGATACAGACTAACCCGGCTGCCTGTTTTGATTCCCACTTTATCTGCCCATGGCTTTGGAAGGGAAATAATATATGTGGAACCACCCGTTTGCTGAACTTTTCTCGTCTCTATTATAATCCCTCATAATAACCTTGATTTTGACGAATATATAGAATATCTTGTAGTATATATAGGTGCCCTTTTGATGGCGAGAACAATATATAATAAAAGCAATTATTATATCTCATGCAGCAGATAAAAATCAGTCCGCATGAAGTGCCGTTGCTGAGGAAGTTATTGCCGTTGATCTGTCTTGCAGTCCCATGGGAACTCTATTTCTACACCAGCACTTACTCCAGCGGATGGGGCATCAAGTTATCAGTCCTGTATGCCAATTTTGATAACCAATATGGCATGCTCTTCGTAGATGTGACCAGGCAGCTATCCATGCTCTCCTATGGAGGATTATTACCGTCTGTAAGGACTCTTGCGTGGTTTATGGCTTCCATACTTTGTATCCTGCTTGTATGTTACGAACTGAGCAGAGACCAGCTGGAACTGAAAACCAGCACAAGAACCACAGCATTAGTGCTTATTGGCTGCGGTTGCCTCACACTGGTAAGCTCAATGGCAGTGTGGAACGATTCTTTCAGAACTATTCCTCTGGCACCCGTTATTTTTGGACTCTCCGGTTATATAATGCTACGTGCCCAAGAATGGAGCCAAAGATAGTTACCGGCAATGAGTGATAATGAGATGAGGATAAGATTCAGTGTTAGCAGAAGACACTGTAAGAACGGGTTTCGACCATAACCTCAATTTCATTCACTTTCGAACTCTTTTCGGAGAGAATTAGAAGGGCAATGGACTTCCAACTGAGAAAAATAGTTACACTCCCTCCATCAGCGGATCCAGTGCCTGAAACTTCCCTGACCAGGGATAGAAGATTGTTTGAAAATCGTGCGGTATTGACTTTTTCATTGAAACTGATCGATTCAAATACAAAGTCCATCATTTTGGGAAAGTCTGAAGAGAGGTTGTCAAATATCTCGCCCTTCCAGGAGAGGTACAAACTCAGTCCATGGGAATTAAACCAGTAGCATGAGTCACTTGTTTCATTAAAATAAGTGGGGCTGCAGCTCAGGTTCGAGAAAGCATCAACTAAAGGATAAGCATGTCCCATTTTTCCTCCGCAATGATCACACCTAGGAGATATAAGATCATGGTCGTTTTTAGCATAATTCATAAGCATGACAATCGTGTTTTACTTGTTCATAAACTAAGAGAGGCATGATAATATTATGCCTGTCGGTAGTTGTTTTTTGAAGTATATATATTAGCCTTGGAATAAGATTAGTACGATGATATAATATAGACTCGAAATATAACGCAGCATCTATGTCGAAGAACGGGATAATTACAGAAACTTTATATATGACAATTTATATTTATTAGGCTGTGATGAGTAGTTGCTTTTTTTATATATCTTAAGTCAGTCCCCATTAATGAAAAATAGAGACTGTTGGGCTTTCAAAGTTTTAAAGGCAAGCAAACTTTATTTTTGTCGTATAAACTTATAGTAGGAAAATAATATTGGGCAGTTTTTGAAATTGAGTGCTATGAGTTCGAATAGCACATTAGAACTACCAGGCTTTGCAGTAAGGAATTATGAACAAAACAGTTTTCTGCCCAATACAGACTTAGTAGCAACTTTTAACCTGCTAAAAAGTTCGGTACTTGTTTCAGTATCCGGTGCATTGCGGATATATATTGCCTTTCTCTTAATACAGGCGCAATTTATTGTTTTGCATTGCATAGCAGGGGGATTGATAATATATTCTGTTTACACCCTGGACAGGGCAATGGACTCCGAAGAAGACGCTGTCAACAGGGCAGAATTAAGAGGGGCTTCTAAAAAATTCACTCTTTTTATTTGCCTGGTATGTTTTGTTGCAGGAGCGTTCATTCTTGCTAGCGGCGGATTACTGACAATTGCATTCCTTCCTCTTGTGACAGGTTACCTGTATACAAAAGGCCTTGTTATCGGCAACTTGAAGATCAAGCTCAAAGGAGGCATGGGAATAAAGAACACAGTAGTAGGACTTACCTGGGGAGCATTCATTGCAGGTATCGCAGGTCATAGCGCACAAAGTTCTATAGCTATCCTGATAGTATTTCTTTTCTTTGGAATGAAGCTGTTCGTCAATTCCACAATCTACGACTTCAAAGATATAAAGGGAGACTCTCTGGCAGGCATCAGCACACTTCCTGTAAGCCTTGGAGAAAGGAGGACCAGGACGCTTATCTTTTGCATGCATATCACATCGCACTTTATATTGTTATTCTACCTGCTTAAAGGAACAATAGGTTTTGAGCCAATCATCCTGTTCTACAGCTTGATTGCAGGCATAGTGAGCATCCTCACCTTCGCTCGATCAGTAGATACAGAGAGCGGTAAAAGAAGAGCAAAGCGTCTTTTTGTAGTGGACGGGGAATCAGGATCGATAGTGGGTCTCAGAGCTATCAGCGGCCTGATAGCGTGAGATGCAGTACTAAATGGAAGTGACCTGACGGGACAGATCTTTGTAGTGTTCAAAAAGATCATTTCCCCATTTAAGCGCTGAACCTTCATAACCCACCAAATCATTGCGGGGGTCATAGGAACCGTTTGCATAGAACAGGGATAGCGAGAAGAAATAGTCAGTTACCACAAAAGCAAGCCTGACATCATCAATCACGTAAAGTTTCGAGTAAGGAGAATCCAGGAATACTTGCAGTTTGTCCCTGTGTTCGGACACGACCTTGGAAAAGACCTTTTCTGTCAGCACAAGTTCTGCAGGGGTTTTACTTTCCGCAAGGCCGACAAAGAAATCAGGATAAGTAGGGATAAATATAGTTGAAACTCCTTTAAGCGTGCTTGACTTTGAAAGGTTTTCCCGGAACACCTTATGTGATTCATATATATTCTCAAGCGGATCTGCAACAACTTCGCATTTATCCAGATCTGCCAGCCTTTCAAGCAGGAACTGAAGGATATCGTCCACCAGATGCTCTGACCAGAAAGACTCGTTCCTCTCTATGGTTTCCAGCATGTTGAGAAAGGGTTTATAATGTTTTGCTATTGCCCTTCCAATCGGTGTTATTTGATAGTGTTTATCAAGTCTGGTGATCAGGTTGGCAGCTTCCATTTCCTTGATCCGGGGAGAGATCTCCGGAGAAGATACATTGAAGTAATCCCTTATTTCCGAGAGGGTCCGGGGACTGTCTTCAAGCAAGAACAGGATATCCTTCCTTTTTTCGGAAAAGGTCAATATACTAAGCAATCCTTTTGATTTCACTGCAATCACACTGTGCCTTCAAGGAGATATAAGTTAAGACAGGATATCAAAAGCCCTGTATTGAACCATCTATGCCTAATAATTTATAAATGTTGTCGCCGTAAAAAAAATTATAAGACTTCCTAAGCCTGCTTTTTTGAACACAACCCGCTATAGAAAGTATTTTAGCAATTGAAAATAAATCAATGGAGACGTTTGGAGTCCCGGGTTACCAGGACCCTGTAAACACTGATCGCAATTCAATGCAGGAAGTGTCTCATCCCGGTGAACACCAAGGATACACCAAACCTGTCAGCAGTTGCGATAACTTCATTATCCCGGATGGAACCGCCCGGTGACAGGACATACATTATGCCGCTCTCAGCGGCATGCACTATGCTGTCGTCAAATGGGAAGAAAGCATCCGAAGCCATCACACATTTCGAGAGCACCTTCCGGGAGTATTCTTCAAAGGGAATTCCCGGTTTGTCACGCTCATAGATCACCGCAAGATTTTCCCTGGCTTTGGTAACTGCCAGTTTTCTTATAGAGTCAACCCTGTTGGGCTGTCCGGCACCCATAGAAAGCATCATGTAACAGCCTTCTGCATATTCATAAGCCAGAGTAACTGCATTGGATTTCACGCATTTGCATGCATGCATGCTGAATTCCGAGAGGGAACGCAGGTCTTCCGGGAAGGGGGCCTGCGTTACACAATCCCATTTCTCGTATATCCCTATGTCACGTGCTTGCTTCAGCATGCCACCAACGATATATTTATAAGTATGGTCAACAGCAAACGCTTCGTTGAACGAGGGAAGTTCAAGCAGCCTGAGATTTGCGCTTTTCTTTTTCAGATATTCAAGGGCTTCATGCTCAAAACCGGGAGCAAGGATGATCTCGACAAATTTGCCGTTGAGGAACTCAGCGGCTTTAAGGTCAAATATAGTATTGGTACAGATAATACTGCCAAAAGCGGATATCGGGTCGCCATCCCACGCAGCCTGGAGAGCCTGGAGGAGAGTGTCACCTGTGGCAAGCCCACAAGGGTTATTGTGCTTGACTATGGCAACAGCCGGCTTGCTGTGACCCAGTTCCTTCACTGTCTGTAGGGCATTGTCAGCATCAATATAATTGTTATAGGACAGATCTTTGCCATGTAGCTGCCTTGCGTTTGCAAGAGAAGGTCCGGACACTCCCACTTCTTTATAGAACTTCGCATCCTGATGCCAGTTCTCACCATATCTGAGAGTCACACCGTCGTTAAAGCTCATGTGCAGGACTTCCTCGCCAAGCAGTTCCTTGCTAAGGTAGGTATCTATGGTTGCATCATAATCCGCAGTGTGCCTGAAAGCCTTTACTGCCAGATGTTCACGGGACTTCTGGGAAACCATCCCACTGGAACGCAGTTCCTTGAGAACATGACCATAATCTTCCGGATTACATACAACAGTTACAGAACGATAGTTCTTGGCTGCCGAACGCAACATTGCAGGTCCTCCGATGTCTATGTTCTCAATAGCTTCATCGAGCAGGACACCTTCTTTTGAAACAGTAACCTCAAATGGGTAAAGATTCACCGCAACCAGATCAATGAGTTCCACACTCACTTTCTCGGCTTCGCTCATGTGATCGTGGTCGTCACGCACACACAGGATACCGCCATGTATCATAGGATGAAGAGTCTTTACCCTGCCTCCCATCATCTCAGGAAAACCGGTCACCTCTGAAACATCAGTAACACTTACACCTGAATCACGCAGCATGCGTGCAGTGCCACCTGTCGAAATGATCTGTACGTCGAGTTTTTCCAGACCTCGAGCAAAATCTACAATTCCGGTTTTATCAGAAACGCTGAGCAATGCCCTTTTTAGCAAAAAATCACCGTATGAGATTGGAGGCTATCGGGTATAAATATTATGGTCATTCCCGGCAAAAAAAGAAAAAGGTCAGGAATTGAACTTTACCACGGGACATACATCGATGCATTTTTCACAGCAAATGCAGCCCTCCGCTATAACAGCCACCCCTTTGATGAGCCTGATCCTTCCCTTAGGGCATTTACCTACACACACACCGCATCCACTGCACTGCAGTGCCCGACGTACGGATAGCTCAACTTTACGCATCAGTGAGCGTGCCTTCTTATCAGTATCACTGCGGGCTGTCACTGTCCCTGAAGCAAATACCTGAGCCCGGTCCTCGCCCTGAAGCAGGGAAACGGCGCCTTCCATATAAGCTGCCTTGCCAACAGCCTCAAGCATGGAAGTCTCTTCCAGTTTCTCAAGATCAATGGCAGCATTAAAACTGCCCTCTGCTGAAACACCACCCTGCTTGCACGGCCTGTATCCTGATGTGACCGTAAATGCCAGCGTCCCGGGTGCATCACTCCGGGGTATTATGTTTATCCCTTTCTTGGTTGCCAGTTCCTTCAGCTGGGGAGGCAGCTTCTTCCAGCGCCACAGACCGTACTCCACCCACTGTTCCGACAAGCCCATGCGCTTTGCATAAGAAAGGAGATGGTCACTCAGTTTCTTCTCCAGTTCCGGATGAGTTTCCTTGAGCCTGTAAAGGTCAGCCAGTGAACAGGAAGGGCATAGCCAGCAACCTATCCTGTCAAAGCCTCTCTCGTAAAGAGGATTATAAGGCAGATGGTTCTTGAATATGTACAGCCAGACATGCATTGCCGTCCAGTTCTGGATGGGAGCCGCAGCTACCTGATTGCTTACCCAGGGATTCTTCCAGACACTCTCACTTTTTGCACGTGTATCAGACTCATATTTCCTCTGGCCCAGGAATGTCAGGCATCCGTCATCATAACTGTCATCTATTATCTGAGTGATGGGACCGAGTTTGCAGACCTTGCAGCACCATCTGGCTTCTACGCTGGGTGGGCCGAAAATGACAATGGAGTCCCAGAAAGCATTTCCTGAACTTATAGACCTCAGCGGCTTACCGTATAGTTCCGCCACCTCAAGGGCATTCTGCACTGTTTCAGGAAACTCAATACCCGTATCAGCGAACATGAGCTCGTAGTCATCCATGCACTCGCTCACAAGGTGCAGCACAGCCAGGCTGTCCTTGCCCCCGGAATAAGATACGGTTACCTGACGGTCTATCGAGGATGCCACATTCTTTATGAAATTCCGTGAGCGCTCAGCAAAGTCCTCGATGTATCTTTCATTTGCAGCCACTACATCGTCCCAGGTCCGGCCGCCTGCAGGGACTTTTATATCTGCCGGAGTTTCCTTGGTGCGTACTTTTACTGCGACACCCTTACCCTTTTCAAGCATTCTGGCACCGGACATACGGGCCCTGCCTGTTGCAAGTAATTTCCCGTCACGTGTAAGTACTACGACCTCATCAGTCTCCATAATCCCAGGGTCTGCATCGAACACTCCCGGGGCAAGCACACTGGCACCTTCCAGGATGAACTTCTCTGCGCCCCGGTCTATGACAACCCAATTTCTTAGATTAGAGTATTCCCTGCCGTCGAATATGCGTCTTGCACCGGCAATCCTCAGAAGCAGGGTCCACCGGAGAGATTCCAGCTCGAACCGGATATTTCCCACGACATCGCCGTCGACTATGATCTCTTCCATCCGGTCATCGTAAGGGGATTTGTTCAGCACGACCACGCGGTCTTCTGTAAAGAGAGGAGCATTGAACTGCTTCATAGAAACGGAATTGATTAGCCCGATCTCATATCCGAAAGCTGGCCTGATATCGCCGGGAGGTGTGATGGTCACCTGCCCTGCATTACTTCCGCAGGAGCACTTCTTTCCAAGTACAGGCACATTACATGAGGGGCACCAGTGAAGGAGCAGTTCACCAAGATACAAAGGTTTTGACATCGTGCAACCTGATTATTGAAGAATTAAATACTTTTTGGATATATCCTGCATCTCAAAAGAATTTAGAGGCAAGAGAGGACTGCACATTGCACATACTGTAATAAGCGCATTTATCGCACAGTGCACCTTCTTTTCTGTCAGGCATGGAGCCTTCCTTGATCTTGCGGACCTTTGAGAGCACATTCAACACCTGCCTTCTATCATCGGAGCGGATGTTCATACGCCGGATATGACCTTGTCTTGCATAGGCTGCAATACCAGATCTTACGACAGAAGCGTTGGACTCTTCCAGGAGCAGAGCAAGAGATGTAAGATGCAGCCTGTCATTGGCCCACAGGCCATTTTCAGGGCACTTTCCGGTCTTGATTATCACAGGAGAAAGAATACCATCGAAATTTGCAGTGCCGCTGGGTATGCCGCTAAGATCGAGCCGTTCAGATTTATATAACGAGCCTGGCTGGAAGGAGGATAGCTGCCGCATCATCCCTGAGCCGTTTTCATCACGCGCCAGAGAAAGAAGGTTATCCCCCAGCTGCCCGAGGCCTGCCAGAACGTTGTTTGCCGCCTCCTCTATTATATGTGCCGGCACATCTTCCAGTTCTGCAGCATATATCAGCAAAATTTCCCCGGACGCCTGGAATAGCAACGATTGAAGGGCCTTAAAAAACTCTTCGTCTTTTGACGAATACGCTTTCAACAGTTCAGGATAGGACATTCCCATTTCTTTGAGGATAAGGTGCTCAACGTAAGAAACAGTGACCTGGGAGGAGATGTTTTTCTCACGGGAGGTATAATATACTTTCCTAGGACAGGAGAGATACAGGACAAGTTCCGAAACATTTACACCGGTTTTGTGCTTTTTAAGAAACATATTTTTATAGAGGATATAGAGCATAATATATATAATCAGATGATTTGATTCTGTGTAGAAAGTTTGTATTCGTCAATTGACGAAAGCCTATTCGTTAAATATATATGTGAATCTATCCTTAGGAAAGTGAAGCATGAAGGAAGAAGAATCGCACGGAATAGTCCGCCAGCGTCTGGCAGAAAAGATGGCAGGCGAGATTACCTTGTCCGAAAAACCTGGTGAGGCATTAAAAAAATGGCGGTTAAACTTCGAGATTGCCCAAACAGACCTGTCTGGCTATCTGGGAGTGTCACCTTCGGTCATCAGCGACTATGAGAGTGGCAGGAGAAAGTCCCCCGGCACCCTTATAGTTAGCAGGATAGTCGAGGCTCTGCTTGAGATAGAAGCCCAGCGGGGAGGACAAAAGATTCATGCTTATGAAGGGATGCTTTTTACCGAGAAGACATCAAAGGCCATCTATGCCACTTACGAGTACACTTTTCCAATTCAGGTGGCAAAGCTTGCAAGTCTTATAGAAGCCGATATAGTACACAAGGGCATTGAGAAACCATTGTATGGATTTACTGTCGTTGACAGCAAAAAAGCCATCCTGGAACTTTCCTCCCATGAGTTCCAGAAACTCTATGGATGGAGCACGGAACGTGCAATGGTATTTACCAAGGTGACCACCGGTAAATCGCCGATGGTAGCGATCAGGGTTACCAATCTCAAACCCGGGGCTGTGGTCATGCACGGCCTGCGCGGGAGCGAGGTACACATGATGGCAAAGAAAATGGCCGAGATAGACAGGATTCCCCTTCTTGCAACGACAATGGATATTGACGAAATGGTAGCTGCACTGAAGAAATACAGTGAGTACCATGTTATGGAATAAAATTAAAATGGTGTGAAAATGAGCGTAGGGATAGTCTCATACGGTGCCTATATACCTCGATATAGGATTAAAATAGACGACATCGCCCGTGTATGGGGAGACGATGCGGAAATATTAAAAGCAGGATTAATGGTATTTGAAAAATCATTTCCCGATGTGGATGAAGATACAGCTACCATGGCAGTAGAAGCTGCAAGGTCGGCTGTAAACAGAGCATGCCTCGATGCACAGAGGATTGGTGCAGTGTATACCGGCTCAGAGAGCCACCCATACGCTGTGAAGCCCACAAGTACAATAGTTGCCGAGGCAGTGGGTGCTACACCTGTGCTGACAGCTGCAGATTTTGAGTTTGCCTGTAAAGCAGGTACGGCTGCTATCCAGGCATGCATGGGTCTTGTTTCCTCCGGCATGATAGACCTTGGCCTGGCGATCGGTGCGGATGTCGCCCAGGGAGCACCCGGAGATGCACTGGAATATACTGCAGCCGCAGGCGGCGTGGCCTATGTTATAGGCAACAAGGAATCGGAACTTGCAGCAATAATAGAAGATACATACTCGTTCACAACGGACACTCCTGACTTCTGGAGGCGTGAAGGCATGCCATATCCGGAACATGGAGGACGCTTCACAGGCGAACCCGGTTACTTCAAACATGTCACCAATGCTGCAAAAGGACTCATGGAAAAAATAGGTACAAAACCTGATGACTATGATTTTGCTGTGTTCCACCAGCCAAACGGGAAATTCCCTTCACGTGCAGCCTCAATGCTTGGATTCAGTAAGGAACAGATCAAGCCTGGCCTTGTGGTCCCAAGACTCGGGAACACTTATTCAGGCTCCTGCATGATGGGAATAGCAGCAACACTGGACCAGGCAAAACCAGGAGATCGCATATTTGCAACCGCTTTCGGTTCCGGTGCAGGCGGAGACGCCTTCAGCATAACGGTCACCGACAGGATAGAAGAGATCCGCAATAATGCACCCAAGGTAGAAGAGCTTCTTGCAAATCCGATATATGCGGATTATGCGAAGTATGCAAGGCATAAAGGAAAGATAAGGTTAGCGTGAGGTGTGAAGATGAGAGAAGTAGCGATCATTGGTGTGAAGAACACACTATTTGGCGAACAGTGGGACCGTTCTTTCAGGGACCTTGTTGTAGAGGCTGGTGTCGGTGCGGTTGAGGATGCAGGCGTGGCAGGCGAGAAGATAGATTCCATGTTCGTCGGGAACATGAGCGGCGGACAGTTCGTCGAGCAGGAGCACATCGGAGCACTCATAGCTGATTATTCCGGTCTTGCAAAGAACCTGCATGTGCCTTCCACACGTGTGGAAGCAGCATGCGCTTCAGGAGGACTGGCTTTAAGGCAGGCGATCTGTGCGGTAGCTTCAGGAATGGACGACATCGTCATTGCCGCAGGCGTGGAGAAAATGACAGATGTGCCAGCATCCAAAGCATCATCAGCTCTGGCTGCAGCAGCTGACAGGGAATGGGAAGGCATCATGGGAGCAACATTCCCTGGCCTCTATGCCATGATAGCAAGGCTGCACATGCACAGGTATGGCACTACAAGCGAACAGCTTGCAGAGGTTGCCGTCAAGAACCACTTTAACGGCCAGTTCAACCCCATAGCACAGTACAGGAACACGATCACAGTGGATGCAGTGCTGAATTCCATCATGGTGGCAGACCCTCTGCGCATCTTTGACTGCTCGCCCATTACCGACGGCGCATCGGCCGTGATACTGGCACCTGCCGATATTGCACACGAATACACTGACACCCCGATATATGTAAAGGGAACAGGGCAGGCAAGCGATACCATTGCGCTCCATGACCGCAGGGACATCACGACACTGGAAGCCTCTGTGGTTGCAGGCAGGCGCGCTTATGAGATGGCAGGACTGGGACCCAAGGATATCGACCTTGTAGAGGTGCATGACTGTTTCACCATTGCTGAGATATGTGCCATCGAAGACCTTGGCTTTGCAAAGAAAGGTGAGGGCGGAAAAGTGACACAGCAAGGCGAGACCGCTATTGGGGCCAGGATACCTGTTAACACTTCCGGAGGACTCAAAGCCTGCGGACACCCTGTGGGTGCAACAGGCATTAAGCAGGCAGTTGAAATCGTTCAGCAGCTGCGCGGGGAAGCAGGCAAGCGCCAGGTTGATGGTGCAGAGATCGGAATGACCCACAATGTGGGTGGCTCCGGTGCAACTGCTGTCGTACACATATTCTCAAGGAACAGGTGATCACGATGTCAGTACCGAGATTTTGGAGAAAACAGATAGCCAGGTACAATCTTGTTGGTACCTATTGCAAGACATGCGAGGAATACTTCTATCCTCCTCGTAACGTATGCCCTTCCTGCAGGCGTGAAGGGGAGATAGGCGAATTCAAGTTCAACGGCAACGGGGAACTGGTGACCTATACAGTCATCCACGCAGCAGCAGAAGGCTTTGAGGGACAGACTCCTTACGTACTTGGCATCGTCCAGCTGGAAGAGGGACCAAGGCTCACAAGCCAGATAGTCGGCGATCCAAAAGAGATGCATATTGGCCTGAAGGTCAGACCGGTGTTCAGGAGGCTCGGGCAGAGCGGCGAGCGCGGTATGATCTATTACGGTACCAAATACGTCCCGGCATAACATGATAGAGATAGAGGTCAAGGCCCGTGCCGGCCACCGGCAGGTAAAGGACGCACTTCAGAATATGGGTGCACGTTCCATAGGTGTCGAGAAACAATCCGACACCTACTACAACGCCCCGCACAGGGACTTTGCAATAACTGACGAAGCTTTGAGGATACGCTGTGTTAACGGTGCGTCCGTGCTTACCTATAAAGGTAAGAAACTGGACACCGCATCCAAGACCCGCGAGGAATTCGAGACTGCCGTTGAAGGTGATGCAGCCCGTAGCATCCTTCTTTCTCTTGGGTTCACACAATCAGGGCATGTCCGCAAGTCCAGGGAGATTTACAGGTATCATGATTTCATCATATGTCTTGACACAGTAGAGACACTTGGAGAATTCGTAGAGGTAGAACTAATGGCTGACGATGATCATAGTTCGAACCTGGAGTTTCATAGTAAGCGCATTTTTGACTTTTTAGAAAAGATAGGCATTCACGAGAGCAAATCCATCAGGACATCATATCTTGAGATGATGCTTGAAAATTAGTATCTAAGTGGATATTGACGGGTATCTCCCGTCAATAACTTTTTATCCACATATCTATCTTATACAGGACCCCGGGCCCATTTCCTTATCCGTTGTCAGCAGAGCAACATTTTCTCCTAGTTCCGCTGCAAGGATCATTCCCTGAGATTCAACACCACATAGTTTCACGGGTTTGAGATTGACAAGCACATTAACTGTCTTTCCAATCATATCTTCGGGCTTGTAATACTCGGCAAGGCCTGCAACGACCTGTCTTGGAGATTCGTCACCGATGTCGATCATAACACGCAGGAGCTTGTTGGATTTCTTTATCTTTTCCGCAGAGATGATCTTCCCTACCCTGATATCCAGTTTAGCAAAATCATCGTAATCGATGGGTGCTTTATACTCTGCAATGGTTTCAGTTTTGCCTGACTCCTTTGCCATGGCCACCTTTACGCGCTGTGAGAGGATTTTGTCCATCTCTGTTATCCGGTCATCCTCGACCTTGGTGAAAAGGATCTCCGGCATCTTCAGTACAGTACCGGCTTTCACAGGGACGGTCGCCTCATCATAAGTTGCAGTGTGCACGTCCGTCTCCATGCCTATCTGTGTCCAGGCCTCTTCCATCCTGCCAGGGAGCACCGGTTCAAAGAGCAGTATGAGCGCTTTTGCTATCTGCACGCAGTTCCTGATGACCTTTCCACATGCATCACGGTCCTCTTTAATGAGCTTCCAGGGCTCGTTGGACTGGAAGTAGGAATTACCATATGACGCCAGTGCCATTGCAGTGTCAACAGCCTTTTTGAACTCGTATTCATCCGTTGCCCTGGAGACCTCGTCGATAGTGAGCTTAATCTGCTCCATTGTTTCCTGGTCGATATCTCCCGCAGGGATTTCCCCGAAGTTCTTGTATGCAAAAAGAAGGTTCCTGTAAAGGAAATTGCCGAAAACACCCACAAGTTCGGTGTTTATCTTATCCTGGAAGATCTTCCATGAGAAGTTGACCTCTTTGGTATGGGATGTGTAGCTTGCAAGGTAATATCTCAGAAGGTCCGGATGGAAGCCATGGTCAAGGTAATCCTCTTCCACCCACACCACATATCCACGGCTCTTTGAGAACTTCCTGTCCTCTATCTTGACCATGCCTGATGCCACAACGGCAGAAGGCTGGCTATAGTCAGCACCTTTCAGCATAGCAGGCCAGAAGATGCAGTGGTGGTAAATGATATCCCCGCCGATGAAATGCACTATGGGGCAGTCTCCTTTCCAGAACTTCTCCCAGTCCCCATTGCTGGCCTTTGCCCACTGCTCTGTGAATGCCATGTATCCGATCGGAGCATCTACCCATACGTAGACCACCAGGTCATCGTGTCCGGGGAACCTGACACCCCATTCGAGATTCCTGGTGATGCACCAGTCGGTTAACTCCTGCTTTACCCAGCCGGTGGCGTAGTTCTTCGCATTTAACGTCCCTCCCAGTTTATCCAGATGTTCGAGCAGGAAATCCCTGAAATCGGAAAGCCTGAAGAAGAAGTGCTCCTGCTTCCTGTATTCTGCAGGACCTTTACAGGTGATGCATAAAGGCTCCTTGAGCTCTCCCGGTTCAAGGTGCTTGCCGCATCCCTGGTCACACTCATCTCCACGGGCCTCCTTGCCACAATTGGGGCAGACGCCCTGCACATACCTGTCAGGCAGGAAACGATCACACTTGGGACAGTAAGCTATCTCAATGGTCTTCGGATATACATATCCCTTATCGATCAGCCTGTTCACAATGTCCAGTGTCCGGTTGTGATTCTCGGGGTCGTCAGTAGTGCCAAAAGCATCGAACATGACACCCATTTTTTTGAATATCTCATCGAAATGCGTATGGTATTTCTGCACCAGCTCTTTTGGCTTGATGCCCATCTCTTCGGCATTCACGACAATAGGTGTACCATGGGTATCGGAGCCGCATACGAAGACAGCTTCCCTCCCGCTTTTCTTAAGGGACCTCACGTAGATATCTGCAGGGATGTATGTTCGCAGGTGCCCCACATGAGCCTTCCCGTTCGCGTATGGGAGCCCGCATGTGACAAGCACGGCTTTATCAGAAGGATTTGACATGTATTTTCTCCATTATAGCAATATTAGTGAATATATCTCATGTTCATTGCCTGCCATTATAAAATATATTTCGCTTGCAAACCGCACAAGGTATTTTAATATCAAAGCTCATTTTACATGCAGGATGGAAATTACTGATGAGTGAAAAAGATCCTGATGGCATTGACAGTTCTTCGGATGATGTTGAATATCACACTTATCCTTATTCTTACGAGGATACTAAAGAAGAAGATGGGAACCAGCAAAAAGCTTCTGTATCCCATGTTGACAGTTCTATAGAAGACGCTACTATCGTGGCAGAACCTCAAATACAGGCAGGGTCCGGGCAAATGGACAATTCAGGAAGATATGAGGAGAAAAAAGTATTCTCAGAAGATCTCTACACCGGCCAGGCGCCGCCTGTTAAGAAGAAAAGCCGCAAATGGCAATATATTGCTATCGTTGGTGTGCTTTTACTTATCATCGGGTCAAGCTTTGCCCTGATGCACCAGGCACTCAGCGGCGAACTCTACACCTCAAACGACAAAGTTGCAGTCATCTATGTACAGGGAACACTGCTTACAAGCAGCATACCAGGCGGACTTGGATACGCAACTTCAGAGGATATTTCAGCCAATATAAGAAAAGCCACAAATGATAAAGCCGTAAAAGCCATAGTTCTGCGCATCAACAGTCCGGGCGGTTCCTCAACAGCTGGTGAGGAGATATATACAGAAGTCAAAAGAGCCAGTGAAAGTGGAATACCCGTGGTTGTGTCAATGGGGGATGTCGCAGCCAGTGCGGCCTATCACTTGTCAGCGCCTGCAGACCTGATAATCGCCAATCCTTCCACCATGACCGGAAGCATCGGTACTATATGGACATTCCAGAACAGTTCTGGTTATTATGATCAGGAAGGGGTTGAGATCTACGTGGCAAAATCCGGCGAGTTCAAAGACATGGGCGGCTCCTGGCGAGGGCTCTCGGACGATGAAAAGGAGTATGCTAACGAGGTGGTCCTGGAAGTATACGGACATTTCATACAGGATGTGGCAGACAGCAGGCGCATGAGTCTTGAAGATGTTAAAGACCTTGCAGATGGCAGGATATACACAGGACAGAAAGCAAAGGAACTGGGCCTGGTGGATGAGCTGGGCAATCTTTATTACGCTATTAACAGGGCTTCTGAGCTTGGAGGTATACAGGGTGAGCCGGTGGTTGTTTACATGAACAAGCCAACCCTTTCAAGCCTGCTCTTTGGCTCCGAGTCGGATACATCGGCAGTTGACCAGTTCCTGCGCTATTATGATGAAAGTCCTTACGGACAGATAACCTGAGAATGCCCCTCACACCCTTTCATCTGGGACCGGCTTTTTTCCTCGGAGAGTTGTTCGAGAAGAGGGTCAATCTCATTCCCCTTCTTCTGGGGAGCATCATCATTGATGTGAGAGCCGCATATTGCCTGTTTTTAGGATGTAGGCCACTGCATGGGCCACTTCACACCTTAATGGGTGCAACTCTGATAGCTCTTCTACTTGCATGGATGGTGTTCTCACAGAGACAGTGGCTGCAGAAGGTTACTGAAAGATTAAGGATCATGCAGACCTATTCATTTAAGCCCATATTGATGGGCGCACTGATAGGGACATGGAGCCATGTATTGCTTGACTCTTTTCTTTATACTGATATCATTCCATTCTGGCCTCTTAGAGCTAATCCTTTGCTCGGGATGGCAGGACCGGGTGTCATATATCTGATATGCCTGCTGACCTTCCTTCCTGTTACAGGGATGTACTTCTACAGGTATTCGAAAAGAAACTGATGCTATGCCTGCAATATGCTGAGAAAATCATTGCTTTGAATAACTCACTGCAGCTTTCCACACTCCTGATGCCTGAAACAGTCAGTCACATGGTCATTGACCATCCCCACCGCCTGCATGAATGCATAGATTATCGTGGGTCCCACGAAATTGAATCCTCTTTTCTTCAGGTCCTTGCTTATCTTTTCGGATAGATCGGTCCTTGCAGGGATTTCAGTCAGCGATTTCCATGAATTCTGTATGGGTTTCCCATCTTTCAAAAAGCCCCGGAGATAATTGTCGAATGAGCCGAAATCATCCCTTACTTCAATGAACGCTTTTGCATTACTGACAGCAGAAAGCACCTTTCTCCTGTTCCTTATGATACCGCTGTCCTGCAAGAGCTCCTCGATCTTTGCTTCATCATAAGCTCCAACCGCGTTGTAATCAAACCCATCAAAGGCTTTCCTGTAATTCTCCCGTCTTTTGAGGATAGTGTCCCAGCTAAGCCCTGCCTGCGCTCCTTCGAGTATCAGGAACTCGAACAATCTTTGGTCGTCATGCTCAGGCACACCCCACTCATTGTCATGATATTCAGTTTCAAGTTCATTAGTTCCAGCCCATTCGCAACGGATATCCATATCTTCAAAAGAGTACCAATACCTTTTATATTTCTTCTTTCAAACCTTACCCGGATAGACTACAGGATTACGATGAATTGCTTATGAACGAGAGCCCCTTTGATATCTATGCAGAGAAATATGACATGTGGTACAAAGAACACCATGCTGTCTATGAATCCGAGCTGGAAGCCATCAGGGAGCTGCTTCCTGCGGTCATCCCCGGAAAAAGCTTGGAGATAGGCGCAGGAACAGGAAGATTTGCTTCTGCTCTGGGTATCGGTTATGGACTTGACCCTTCCGAAAAGATGTTGAGGATCGCAGGAAAACGCGGCGTAGGCCCTGTCAGGGGAGTTGCAGAACACCTGCCTCTAAAAAGCTCGTCCATAGGACTTGTGCTGATAGTCACATCACTTTGCTTTGTGGATATGGAAAGGACACTCAGCGAGATATATCGTGTGCTTGCTCCCGGAGGAGAGCTTGTTGTCGCATTTATAGAACGCAACAGTTCCTTGGGAAAAGAATATCAGAGGAAGTCCATCGAGAGTGACTTTTACAGAAACGCTACATTCCACTCGGCCAGTGAACTGATAGAGGTTCTCAGAGAGCAGGGTTTCCATGGGCCTGCCACCAGGCAGACACTGTTCAAACCTCTCTCTGAGATAAAAGTCTTAGAGGATCCTGAGAAAGGTTTTGGAAAAGGCTCTTTTGTGGTCATAAGGACAACAAGTATAAAGAAGAAATGAAGAATTCCCTTTGGAAAGAAAGGGAATTAAGAAGGGTTATCAGTATGAGTGGAACAGGCAAAGAGTTTATGGAGAGAACGAGGTTCCAGTATCTGGGCAGGTCGGACCAGTCACTGGGATATCCGCAACCTTCTCTGCAATCAGGAGGAAAAGGTGAATATCCAATAGTGAATCTGCCAGATCCCGGAGAGATATCTGTCGATGTGACAGACATTAGAAAGGCAATTGAAAGACGGACAAGCCTTCGCAGTTATTCACAAAAGCCACTTTCCCTGGATGAACTGTCCTACCTGCTATGGTGTACGCAGGGTGTGAAAGAGGTTGCAGGCAGTTCTGCCACCTTTAGGACAGTGCCATCTGCAGGTGCAAGACATGCCCTTGAGACTTACATCCTTGTCAACAATGTTGAAGGGCTGGAAAAAGGGCTTTACCGCTTTCTTGCCATAGGTCACAAGCTGGAAAAAGTGAATACTGAGGTCTATGTAGCCAGCCGGGTGAGAGCTGCCTGCCTGAATCAGAGTTTTGTAGAAACCAGTGCTGTCACCTTCATCTGGTCGGCGGTGGCTTACAGGATGAAATGGAGATATGGAGAGAGAGGATACCGGTACATGCATCTGGATGTCGGGCACGTGTGCCAGAATCTCTACCTGAGTGCTGAGTCTATAGATTGCGGAGTATGTGCTATCGCAGCCTTCCAAGATGAAGAGATCAACAGTGTGCTGGGGATCGACGGTGAGGAAGAGTTCGTCATATACGTAGCAACGGTAGGTAAAAAGTGAGAGATAAGGTGTCAGCAGAATACAAAGCTGCAATAAAGAAGCTTATGCAGATTCCAGGAGTAGGGAAGATGACCGCAGATGATCTCTGGAACCTGGGCGTCCGTAGTATTGCAGACTTCAAAGACAGAGACCCTGAGGAATTATACCGGCAACTGTGCGACTATCAGGGAGTTCACATGGACAGATGCATGATCTATGTGTTCAGGTGTGCAGTCTATTTTGCTTCTAACCACGTACATGACCCCGAAAAGCTCAAATGGTGGAACTGGAAGGACAGTCTGCTTAATGGTGATCCAGTTCTATCCCCAGATAGTCTCTTATGATAGTGAAAGCCATTGCAGGCGGGAATGCGCCCACTTCCGTGATGATGAGATCTATGTACTCAGCCGGTGTAACATCGAATCCTGGATTTCTCACTTTCACGTTAGGCATCTCTTTCAGGAGCTCGGGGTCTATCACTTCATCTGGGGAGCGGTCCTCGATCTCAACCATCTCTCCTAGCAGGGTCCTGGGGCTGAACTTGTAGGTCTCGGCAGCGACTATCACATTCTTACGGGCTTCCTGTGCCGCAAGGGCCAGCTGGGAAGTGCCGATCTTGTTGATAAGGGCACCGTTCACGGAAATGGAATCCGCACCCACGACCACAAGGTCCACCTCTTTCATGGTCAGCCGGACAGCCGAGTCGACTATCAGTGTGGTCGGGATGCCGTGATCGCTCAGTTCCTTGATGGTTATGAAACCCTGCCTTCTTGGCCTGGATTCAGTGGCTATAACCGATATGTCCTTTCCCTGGTCAAAAGCTGTCTTGATGATGGATATGGCAGCATGGGAGTTGCAGTGGGTCATGATGACGTCCCCGTCGCGTATCCTCTCGGCACCTATCCTGCCTATCTTGCCCAGTGCCTCGGTGGCATTCTTAATAAACGTATCAGAATTGTCAACGATCTCATCAATGGCCTCACCCACATTCAGGGAAGTGTGCTTTTTCGTTAGCATGATGGCATTGGGCAGGGAAACGGCTGTCGGACGCGTATCAACAAGTGTCTTTGCGGCTTCTTCTATTTTTATGCTGAACTCCTCGATGTTCAGTGAGGACAGCGTCCTTGCATAGTCCCTCAATGCTGCAGATGCTGCAACAGCTATCCTCCCTGCGCCCCTTATCTCCATTGACCGTATCTTTTCTGCTGTGATAAGTAAATCGTCCATGAATATAAGTGGAGGTTCAATGATTTATATTTAGCCTGTCAATTACCCACTACTGAAGTAGCGGGCTTGTCCTTCAACTTCCTTTAAACAGGCAGAGGACGTTGGGACAATTGACAGATGCCCCTGGATGCGATATTTTTCGAAGCGTTTACATCGGCATTTTCAGTATGGTTACATTTTGTACATTTGAACTCAGACTGATTTTTTCTGCTGTACCGTACATCCGCCTTGGCCGTACAGCAGTTTTTCTGTTCTTTTTATCGATATTTCCGCATACTGAACACATTCTTGATGTATTCCTGGGATCGACATCATATACTGGTATGCCTTTGAGAGCTGCCTTGTACTTAATGAACATTCCAAGCTCACTGAATGCCCATTTTCCAATAGATTCCCGTACTGCTTTTGAAACCGTGCTTCTCGACCTTATGCCAGTCAGATCTTCGATGGCAATTGCTCGATCAGTGTCTTTTGCAGTCTGTACGATATCTTTAGCTGTCTGATGGTTTATGTCACGCTTAAACCGTCTTTCCCTTCCGCTGATCCTCTTCAGGTGTTTCTTTGCCGACCAGGTACCAGCCTGTTGGAGCTTGGACTTGATAGCGGAATATCTTTGTCTAATCTCAGTACACTTTTTTCCAGAATACATCTTTCCATCCGATGTTGTTGCAATGTTAACGATACCCATATCGACACCGACCACTCCATTTGGATCGATCTTCTCTTCTTCTGGGACATCGACAACCACCATCAGATAGAATGTGTTATTATGGTATACAAGATCTGCCTGACCACGAACCCTACTGGATGTTAACTGACAATATTCTCCGTATTTTATGCTCATCCGTTCCCTGCCATCTAATGTCAGGATAGAGATCTCATCAGCTGTTTTGAACGTTAGGATACGCTGGTCATATACTATGGCTCCATGACTATCAAACTCGTGTGTTTTGCTCTTATCTATCTTGTATGATTCAGAAACCTTTCCAATAGCCCTGACGACCATTTGTGCAGACAATCCGAATGTGTTCCTGACATCCCGATAGACAAGTTTCTGTATCCTGATCTTACCGAAAACTCGGTTTGACCATGCAACTTCCGATATGTAATTACATGCTTTATTGAACTGTTCCATCGTGTTCAATAGCCTGACATGTTGTTCTTCGGAAGGATACAGTTTGAGTTTGACAGTTAATAACATCTATTGAGTAGATGTTTCAATAATATTTATAATTTGTTTATTGCTAGACGCATTCCTCTCGCAACTAAAGTCGCAAGCATCTTGCTCCATCCGTCGTGAAGACTGAAAACTCAAAGAAAAGAAGTTCAGGAATATCTCACTACAAATCTCGGGTTATGTTGATGTATATTTTGTACATTAGACTATAGTAACCCGTAAGATTACAGTATATCTCATCCGCAACTTCTTCATGATAAGTGTGAGTGGTCATGTTCCTGTCATCGGTCATCTGCAAAGCCCGAACGGTTTCTTCATCGTTTATGATACCTATCCTGAAAGCTTCCCTGAAACATGATTTGGGAGAGTTGCAAACTATGCCCTCTACGTCTTTCATGTACTCCTTTATTACCCAAGTTTGACAGTTTTCACTCCTTGATGAAGAGAATGTCTTCTCTTCGGACCTAGAATTTTCTTTTTTTTGTCAGGAAAACCTATTTGACAGTTTAAACAATTTCATGCAAAATTCTACGATTTTGCCCATTTTTGCCTTAAAATCAGTGTATTTATGGCATCAAAATTGGCGTAAATGTACTTTTTCGACCGATCTTTCAGGAAATCTACGGTAACTGTCAAATTCAATAAGCTTTTTTTGATGAACTTTGTGGACTTATGCTTGAGTTCATTGAACTCATATCGCATCAGCGATATGAACAACTGTGCAATGAACCCAATAATAATAGCTCCATAAACACTAGCATCGGACCACACTCTCAACGGTTTTATCTCAATCTCATTCTTGAGAGAATTGATGATCTTCTCGATAGAATCCTTTTTCCTGTATGTTTGAAGAGCCTGTTTTAGTGTCAAATTCTTACTCGATTTCAGACAGAAAAATCCTTCTCTGCCTGTTATCAAATGTTCCTCAAGAAGTTTGATAGCTTCTTCTTCATCAATATCCGTCAGTTTTGTCTGCAGAGAATAAACGACATCAACAAGGACATTGTTAATCCTGAACTTTTTAGGCAGCTTTTTGTTTTTGTCAATAGATTCTTGTATCTCTTTTGCTTCCTGGATCTGCCTCATGATCTTCCTGGCTCTTGATTCAAGTTGCTCCTTCTTGAGCTTTTCAGAGAAGTAGAAGTAGTTGACACTACTTGGTTTAACGATTTTCAGGCCATAGATACCATCTTCTGAATCAACGATCTCAAGAGAATAGTTCCCGAAGTTTGCAATTATCTTGTCATCGCTCTTATTGAGCTTTCTTGCAGTCAGATACTGCATATCATCTGCCCTTATCATGGCAGTGTTCTCTGTACTATGAGCTCCTTTATCGAAAACAACAAGTGATCCCTGCTTCAACCTCTTGTTAACCTGTTGATACGTTTTCCTGAAGTGCTTTTGATCATGTAGATTTCCTTGTTCTACTGTGATGCCAATTGGCACATTGATAGGATCAGCAAGTTCTGCTATGCCTAAAGTTATCTGTTTCTTATCCGGCCTATGGTCACGACTATAACCATATTTACCCAATGGCGATTTATCACCGTGCAGGACAATACTTGTCCAGTCCATGTTGATGTTAGTATGTTCGAAATCGTATCTGCCAAACAATCTGTCCTGGATATCGGAAATAATCGTTTCACGATTATTTCCCAGGGTTTCAAGAATCCTGTAAAGTGTTCGTTCACTGAATTCTTCAAGAGGATTCAGATTAACCCCTCTTTTTTTAAGTATCGGATAAATCCAAGTTGTTACTCGTCCCACTTCATCCAAGATTTTTATGTTTTTGTTCCTTTTCACCTTAATTTTAGGATAGCTTACGCTATCCTAGACAGTTCCCTTCCTTTTCAGTGTTCTCAATTGATGAAGATTAAAAGAAAAAGCTGTCATCAACATCTTCACATTTACTCTTTTTACTGTTGTAAGAAGCACTTTTCCTGCTTTGAACACTTCCTTTGCTACTGCATAGACTCTTTCACATGTAACTCGCTGCACACTTATCCGCTCATTTCTGAGAATCTCCGCTATTCCTAATGGATGTCCTCTTACAGCTCTTTGCATTGTTGCTGCAAAACCCTTTGCAACTGCTCCAAAGTATCCTTTGTCACGGTAGACTACTTCACCCACTTCAGATAGATCTACCTGTGAATCATGTACTGATGCAGTTGTTGTTTCAAATCTTCTGATCAGTTCATATTCCTTATCAATAATTGTATGAAGCTTGTAGCCAAAATGAGATTTGCCACCTTTTTTTGCCCAGGTTCCATCTTTGCTTCTAGCTGTTTTAGCATCCTTTCCACGAGGTTCATCAGCTTTAGCATGTCCAGGGTTGGAGTGGATGAATGTGGCATCCTGGATCATCCCTTTTTTGATCTTCAATCCAAGAGCATTAAGCTGTTTTTGCATCTCGTCCCATATTTCTTTCTCTTTTCTATTATCGCTAATTCTCTTTCTAAATGACCAGACAGTTGTACTGTCTGGAACATATCCAGGAAACCCCAGAAATTTCCTAAAGGATATTCTGTCAATACACTGTCTTTCAAGTTCAGCATCAGAAAGACCATGCCACTGTTGTAGAACAAGCATTTTAAACATCACAATAACATCAGCTTCAGGCCTGCCGCCTGAAGCTGTTCTGTTCTTGTACATTGATTCCAGAATTGGACGAAACGGTTTCCAATCAATAAGTGATTCTATTTCTGCAAGCTTGTCTCCAACGGATTGAAGGCGTTTATATTCTTCATTAAGAGCAAAATCAGTCAAATCATCCATGATACTTAATTTATTTATCTATTATTTATATTTTAGTATAATGTGGGTATAGTTTATCGAAATCCTCTCAAGATTGAAGATCTCAAGTACCTCATCACGGTTGATCCAATCATGAGCTTTACTTATGCTGAAATTATCTGTAAGCTTGTAGCTTACAAGAGCTTTCAGCAGGTAGTTGATGTCAAATCCATTCTTTTTGTGTTTGCCAAAAACAGTGGAAAAGTCAAGTACATCATAAAGTTGTTCTACAGCCAGGATAGTTCCGATAGGAAAGCATATATTCTCATTAGGAATAATCTCGTATGTTCTTAGTTTTTGTTGCATTTTTGGTCGAATACATCAAGACTAAGAACACTATTATTACTTTTGACTGTCAAAGTTGGGTTATTAGTTTCCAGGTGACCTCAAATGTGTACTCGAATCTCTGGATTGATGCGTCCCTCACTATTGAGGTAAAGGTTCCCTCAGCACCTCTTCGAGCGTCCTTAAAGCCCTTCCTGCATCATTTGCTACCAGCTCTAGTTTTTCCATGGTATTCCCTCTTCCAGTACTTTCTGCCGGAAGGCATTCGAAGTCTTTGAAAAATCAACAACGTCCACACTATATGGAATATTCATATTCTCCAGCCTTTCTTTCAGGAGGGTCAGTTTTGTCCTGCTGTAAGGTCCGTGAGGAATAATACCGACATCAATATCCGAAACCGAATCGGAATCACCTCTTGCCCTCGAACCGAACAGGACAACACCAACGTCCTCTTTTGCAAATGTCTCAAGTACGGCTTCCTTTACCTGAAGCAGGGATTTTTCAAACAGCACAGGATTTTCAGGCATAAACAGCTTCCCTAATGGCATTTCCATACCCATTACTGATCAAGTAGATACCCATTATTGATACTTGCCAGCAAAGTTTAAATCGTTAACCCAAAAGATAATCAGTCTTACTGAACAAAGACCAGGTATCATCACTCCACAGGCGGCATTTGCTTCCGTTCACCGACGGCCAATAATGGGCTAACCATTTTACCAACTAATGCAAGACAGTTTTTACCAATACCTGCATACAATGTAATGAAAAGATTAAAAGGGAGAAAGAAGAGATGCCTGAAAGAAGACCGGCAACTGACGACGTCCTTATGCGCTGGATGAGGACGGAGGTTACAAAGATCAACGAGGGTATCGTCACCCAACGCAAGTGTCTTACCCAGTTACTCCAGGAGGAAAAGCCGGCCTCAATAACTAAAAACGGGAATGAGTACGTTTTTGATACTGATATTCTCAAGCTGTCTCAAAACTACACCAGACTGTCAAACTTGGGTTATAAAATTGCAAACGGGGTTTCTGAATGTAGTTTCGGTACGGTTATAACTTCTACCTTTGCTATCTATTAATGGAACTATGTACTGAATCTGGGGTTGTCAGATGGGAATCTATTCTTATCCTCAATATATGACATCAGACGATCGAGGATAGACCATCTACCTTCACAGCATAAAAGGAAACAGCTATTAGGGTTCTGAGGGGGAAATTGATTATGGAACCAATGAAATTTACCAATATCAGCATTCTTGGGGGTAAGGATGCAGCACCACGGTCCGAGAGAAAAGTTTCTGGTAAAGCTTTGCGTAAGCAGGTGCCTCTTGAGAGCCATGGAGTCTGGAAGCCTGCCCAGAATCGCCCCAATCCGCTCTCACTCCTTCAGGCACAGGACGAAGGCCGTTTGCAGCATCTTCTGCCCATAAAGTACGGCCGTATGCTAGCCTCACCTTTTGCCTTCCTGCGTGGTTCAGCTGTTGTGATGGCGGCCGATCTGGCAGCTACACCAGTGATGGGCATCCAGACCCTTTTATGCGGTGATGCTCATATTGCCAACTTTGGCCTCTTTGCAACGCCGGAACGCAAACTGGTCTTCGATATAAACGATTTCGACGAAGCGTTTCCCGGGCCATGGGAATGGGATCTGAAGCGCCTGGCGACCAGTGCCGCAGTGGCAGGTCGTGAGATCGGCCTGAGCAGGAAAGCATGCAGGGATATAGCTGTCACTATTTCCAGAAACTATAGCGATGCCATGAAGCGCTTTTCAGAGATGCACACTCTGAATGTCTGGTACTACACTGTGGACGCTGACGCTATTCTTGAAGTCTTTCAGCTTTCATCATCGGAAAAAGGGAAGAGAACGGCTGAGAAGACGATTGCTAAGGCACGCAGCAAGACCCAGGAGAGGACCTTGGAACAGCTAACGGCTATCGAGAATGGTCAGCGGCATATCATAAGCAATCCGCCACTACTGGTCCCAATGAATGAGATGGACTTCTCTCAATTTCTCAATCCTGACGAGCTGAAGCGTATGTCAGATGATTTCGTTGAGGATGCCTGGTCCCAATACCTGGAAAGCCTACCTGACGAACGGCGCTTTCTGTTGCTGCGTTTTCATATCCTCGACTCGGCCCTTCGGGTAGGTGGGGTAGGCAGCGTGGGAACACGCTGTTTTATTGCGCTGTTGCAGGGCGGGGCTGAAGACGAGTTTTTGATGCTCCAACTGAAAGAGGCCGGTAGATCCGTGCTTGAGGACTATGTTCCCAAGCGTCTCCATGTGCAGCCTGCCCGGAGAGTTGTGACTGCCCAGCGCCTGATGCAGGCTGCCAGTGACATGTTCCTGGGGTGGCACACTGGCCCGGTGAAGCAAGTGGACTATTACTGGCGCCAGTTCAAGGACATGAAAGGTTCTTTCGACGTGACCAACATGGACAAGTCGTCGTTCAGGGTTTATGTGACTGTATGCAGCTGGTGCCTGGCCCGAGCCCACGCCCGCACCAGTGACGCCTCTTCCATCAGCGGCTACCTCGGCAACGGTAAATCCTTTGCCGAAGCCATCGGTGACTTTGCGGTTGCTTATGCCGACCAGACCGTAAGAGATCATCAGGCACTTGTGGAGGCAGTCCGGTCGGGTCACATTCAAGCCAAAACAGGGATATGAAGCGCGACACTGCCTGACATTATCTTTGCTGGATGTGGATTCCGGGATACCTTGACCCTTATCTCACATTCCGCAGGTCTTCCCTCAGATGATCATGAGAGTGAAATGAACCGGTTACATTAAAAATGTTTAGATTTCAAGTTGACGTGCGGAATGTGAGCTAAAAGAAATGGTTGATTTGATTACTGAAAGAGGAAATGAATGCTGAAATACAAACGGAACTTTAGCAGGAAAGCCAAGTAACCTATGTTGATAAGTGAATATTGATCTTTGCCGAATAAAGTAGAAAAGAAAATTGAACTGGGATGTTGTCCAATTGTAGAATTCAAAAAAGTTTTGATACAGCTTGTTCTGGAGGTTTTCAAGAAAAAGCTGCCTTCAGAACTTTACCATAAACTGAAGCTACCAATTATCTATTTGCAACAGGGAAAACTCTGGGTTGGTAGAGCGATCGCTTATTCATTCATGAAGAAATACCCTCCAGCCGTACAGATAGCTGTATCCTGAGGATTGTTCCTGTTCCCAGGAAAGGAATAATTGCAAATAACATATAGTACAATACTGCCCCATTAACGTCACAGAATTCTAAGGTAGAAGATCATGACATCCATCCAATCCATCAACCCTGCAACAGGCAAAGTCATCAGTGAAGTGGAAATGCATACCGAAGAGCAGGTGAGCCGAATCCTCAAAAAATCTGCTGAGACTTTCAGGGAGTGGAAAAGAACGGATGTTGCCGAGCGCAACGAGCTCCTTAAAGGCTTCGCGAAGATGCTGCGGAAAAACAAGCAGCAATATGGGGAGCTTATCACCACTGAAATGGGGAAAGTCATCAAGCAGGCTGTTCCCGAGGTCACCAAATGTGCTGACATGTTCGATTATTTCGCAGATAATTCGGAGAAGATGCTTGAACCTGAGCCTGCGGAAGCCGGTTCATGTGATTCGTTCATCCATTATGAGCCTGTGGGCACCGTGCTTGCTATCAAGCCATGGAACTTCCCCTTCTGGCAGGTGCTCAGCGCGGCCGCTCATGTACTGGCAGGCGGGAATGTCATGCTGCTCAAACACTCCAGTTACGTGCCACTGTGCGCACTGGAGATGGAGAACATCTTCAGGGAAGCAGGATTTCCGGAAGGTGTCTTCCAGACGCTGCTCATAGACGGAAAAACGGCTTCCTCGCTCATCTCAAGAAACGAGGTCAAAGCCGTATCCTTCACAGGAGGTTACGATGCCGGACAGAAGGTTGCGCAGCTTGCTGCTCATAACATGAAGAAATTCGTGTTGGAGCTTGGCGGCAGCGACCCTTTCATCATTCTTGACGATGCCAATGTGCAAATGGCGGCAAAGGTCGGTGTCCCGAGCAGGTTCCTCAATACCGGCCAGACATGCATAGCAGCCAAGCGTTTCATTGTTATCGGAACAGTAGCTGAGGAGTTCACGGAAAGGTTTATGGAACTGACAGGGAAGCTCAAGATCGGCGACCCTCTGGACTCACAAACAGATATCGGACCGATGGTCCGCGAAGACCAGGTCCGGATAATCGTAGACCAGGTCCAGGATGCTATATCCAGAGGTGCTAAGGTCCTCGTCCCGGGTGGGAGGATGAAAAGTGAGGGTTACATGTACTCCCCAACAGTCCTCGGTGACGTAAACAGGGACATGCGGGTCATGAAAGAAGAGACATTCGGCCCTGTGGTACCCATCATCACGGTCAAGGATGAAAAAGAAGCCATAGAGATTGCAAACGATTCGGAGTTCGGCTTGGGCGCCAGTGTATGGAGCCAGGACAGGGACCGGGCCATGAGAGTTGCCTCGGAACTCGAAACCGGAATGGTAGGCATTAACTCGTTCTGCACGCCACAGGCCTGCCTGCCCTTTGGCGGAGTGAAGAAAAGCGGCATGGGCAGGGAGCTTTCAAGGCACGGGTTCTATGAGTTCATGAACATAAAGTCGATAAAGATGATGTAAGAGTGAACCGGCAGTTTGAGATGCGTCAGAACCTGTGGCTATGATTCAATCATCTTTTTCATAATATTCAGAAACCTCGTATTACTGATCGGATGATAACTTATGATCTCACCGTTGTAGACGATGCAGAAGGTCCCGAAGGCACAGGGAGAGTTCTGAGCTGCATCCGAATCTTTCAGGTCGATGAACTTTGCATCAAGCCCGAATTCATCCCTAGCAGATTCCAGAATTGCATTCACATTCTTTTCGGTATACGGGCATTGTACCGAGCGCATGACGAACAGGCCTTCCCTGTAATCCTTAAGACGCTGTTCCATATCCTTGAACTTGGGATCAGGTGCATCCTGATTGAATTTCAGCACCATCAATTCGAAATCAGGCTTTGCCCTGTCAACCTGAACGAACCCTTTCTTGACAAAGATATCCTTTTTTGCCATGAACGCTCCTTTTCTTGTAACCACGGCAACACCGCACATGTTACCGTTCTTTGCTTCCCTGATGCATTCATCGATCAGGGAGGAAGCATAACCCTTACCCTTGAATTCATTCTTGAATCCTACAAAGATGCAATGGATGAACATGTATCCCTCAGCCTCCACGGGCCTGTGGGCATACTTTCCGGGGATATACTCAATCATACCCTGATAGCCACCTTTTTCAGAAATGACGGCTTTTATCCTCAGGCCCTTGGGGCAGTACTCCCTGAACCAGTCTATCTTCCTTCTCAGTTCTACTTGCTTTTTTACATCCTTATATCCGCAGACTCCGTATTCGGCAATGGTTTCAGGGGTCAGGTCTATTATTTGGACATCGTTCATGTGGTAATCATCTGCTGTCTTATCTAATATCTTTTTTTCAGGCTTCTTTTCACCGCAATTATAGCAATATCCCTTATGGACACAAATTATGCCGCCACAGTAGGAACATGTCCACCTCATCCTTTCATTTTCCAGAAAAGCAGTGATCCCTGAGTTTTTGATACAACCGAGGTTTTCAATCATGCTCATATTGTATTTGGTCCGATATCTTTTGTCCAGTCGCTTCAGTTTGTCACAGGGGAACTTTTCGCACTCGAAGCAAAACCCGGGAGAATCTATCGGGAAGCTTTCGCAGTGTTTGATCCTGCACTTAGCACAGCTGATTGGCTTATTGGTATCAGGTCCCCTGCAACCTGGACATTTCCTCTTTTCCCGCATATATGCCATGCATACACCACAATTCATTCCACATGGCGCAATAAGTGAAACCTCATTCAGGGAATCCATAAATTGTGACCCTCTACTTTTTATTTTTCAGGGCTGCTCCGACAGTGATACACATTACAGGGATCACCACATATCTCAATCCAATTTGGGCAAAGTAATCCTCAAGAGACATCCCGGACATGGGAATCAACACCATCAGATCCAGCAGTATATTTATTCCAAACCACGTTAATCCCAGAACTACTCCTTCCTTGAGATAGTCTACATTGATGGCTTTGAAATAGGATACTATAAGGAATGCTGCGGTAACAGAACCTACAACGATCATTATCGACTTGAAGAAAAAAATGTCAATCGCCAGCTCTCCTTCCCTGGTATAGAAGAAGAGGGAAGTTATGAAAGGGACAAGCCATGACAGAAAACCATATGACAGTTTTTTGAGGTATTTATTTTGCATAGATATATGCAAAATATTTATGAATTTAAATGTTTGTATTGAGTTCTGCTGCACTGCGGAAGATATTTGTAACCCTACTTTGACAATCAAATCAGGTTATATAAGGGATTCTGGTAAATTCTTTCACTTTAGCGATTTCAATACCTAATTCTTGTTTTGGAATATGCCAGCTAAACGGTTGTGACAGCTCTTTGGAAGAGCTGTCCTGATCTGAAAGTACCTCTTAGATGATATCCTCGATTACACCGGGACTCTCTTTGAGGAAGCTGTTGGCTTTGTTTTTCTGCTGATATCTGTACTGGAGGATCTACCAATGTTCTGATTATCAATCCTGAACTTTGAAACCACTGATTGCATCCTTGAAGCAACATCCGCAAGTTCCTGTGCAGATCTTGAGAGCTCCTGCATAGATGCAGTTTGTTCCTGTACTGATGCAGATGCTTCCTGTGTTCCTGCTGCAGATTCCTCTGAAATGGAAGATACTTCTTCAACAGAAGCCGTGACCTCTTCGATAGAAGCGGATTGTTCTTCTGCTGCTGCAGCGATCTCTTGGACCATCTTTACTATAGAATCTCCGGCCTCAACAACCTTCTCAATTGCAACAACTGATTTTCCAAGAGATGCAGCCCCTGTGGATACTTCTTCAGTACCTGTTTTCATTGAAGCAACTGCATTGTGTGTTCCTTCCTGTATCTGGTGGATTAGCTGTGCTATCTGCTTGGCTGCATTGCCAGAGTCTTCGGCAAGTTTGCGCACCTCATCTGCAACAACAGCAAACCCACGTCCATGCTCTCCTGCTCTTGCAGCTTCAATTGCCGCATTAAGAGCAAGCAGGTTTGTCTGGTCAGCAATGTTTGTTATCAGATCTACTATCTCACCTATCTGCTTGGATTTACCGTCAAGTTCTTTGATAACATCTGAAGAATCCCCTACAGCAGATTTGATGCCGTTCATCTTTGTGAGAAGGTCATTGGACATTGTTCCCAGACTCTGTATGAGCTCATTGGACTCAACTGCGCTTTGTGCAGCCTTTTCTGAATTCTCAGCTACTTCCTGTACACTTCTATTCATATCGACCATTGCCCTTGAAACCTCCTCGCTCTTTGAAGATTGTAGCTGTGTTCCTTTTGATATTTCAGCCACAGTACATCCAATCTCTTCACTTGCTGCCAGAAGTTCTTCGGTTGAAGATGATATCTCTTCAGCCGCAGAAGCAATACTTTCAGCATTTTCATTTACTAGAGCAACGATCTCGTTCAGGGAAATCCTGCAGTTCTCAACACCGGTCGTAAGCTGTGAGAAATCTCCAATCCCGTGTACCTCAATAGCTCTTGTCAGATCGTTTTCTGACATAGAGGTAAGCACACCGCATGAATCATTGATAATGCCTTGCAGTGTTTCACCAAATCCATCCAGGGTATCTCCGAGCTGCTTGAAATCACCTTTTGCATCGATTGAAACTCTCGTGTTAAGGTCACCTTCAGCATAGGCTGTGATCACCCTTGCAGTTTCGTTCAGAGGACCGATGACAGCATCCAGACAGTTGTTAACGCCCTCCACTATCTTGCGATATTCTCCCATGTGTTTTGAGGCATCTGCGCGTGTGCTTAACTGCCCGTTGATCCCTGCCTTTGCCAGTTTATCAGCATCAGCTACCAGAAGTTTCAGGTTATCCCTGATATTGAGACAACTCTTTGCCATCACATCATGTTCTGACATCATTGTTATGTTAATGTCAAGGATACCCTCTGCCATATTCTGGACATTTTCTGCATCGTGCCTGTTGTTAGCAATCACTTTCTGTATGCTATCGATAAGAGCATCATCTTCAGAACGTTTGTCTATGCTAACGCTGGTATTGCCTATTGCAAGATTTCTTGCAACTTCAGTGATCTTCTCGTTTGCTTCAATAAGGTGGTTGAGGTTGTTCTTTATCCTGTTGAAATCACCTTTGTATTCTTCAGTGATCTTTGGCGGTACTTCTCCCTTGGAGATTCTATTGACATACTCGGCAGCTACATTGAGAGGACCGATGACAGCATCAAGGGTATCATTAACACCCTCAACAACTTTGCGATAATCTCCATGGTGCCTGGAAGCATCGGCACGGGCTTCAAGTTTACCATCAACTGCAGCTTTTGAGAGCATATTGGCATCTGTGATCAGATTCGATATTGCACCAGTAACTTCATTAAGAGACGCATATATACCGGCAAAACTCTTATACTGCTCTTGTGTATATTCATTTGCAGCTGTGATCCCAGTATCTATTTCCATACTGCCAGCTGCAAGATTGTTCAGGTTTGAGACCAGTCTTGATATTTCCTTCTGGTTATAGATAGCTGTTTGCTGTAGCTGGGAAACATCCTGGATGATCTCGATATGACCTATCATTTCACCTTTTGAATTGCGGATATAGGAAGTATCTACCCTGAAGTTCTTATCTTCCCCTGGCTGCTGGAAGTAAGAAGTTGGCTCTCCTTTCCTAAGCATGCAAATACCACATTTTTCTGTACCACAGATGTCAGCTCCCCATTTCTGACAGTTGGAGCCAATTACATCCTCACGTTTCAGACCTGTTAGTTGTTCCACTGGCTTGTTGATGAATGTCCAGTTCATATCTTTGTCTGTGACAGATACAGGGAAGGGAAGACTGTCAAGAATGGAATTGTACCAGTAGATTTTCTCAACTATAACATCAAGGAGCCGATTGATGTTTTCCATTACTCTGCGGTCATTGCCTTCATAGATATCTGTCTGACCACGAGTGTCAAATTTCTCATTGATCGCAGCATCTACAAGTCCAAGTATTCCGTTGATGAGTTTTTCTTTTTTCTCCTCGGTGATATCAAGAACAAAACCATCAAGACATTGGATGGTTCCGTTTTCATCTTTCATCATCTGGCCACTTTCGCGCATCCAGCGGATACTGCCATCTTTGTGCTTGATACGATATTCAATTTCCCAGTTTTTATTGCCCTGAATTGCTTCAGTGATGCTCTGATTTACATAGTCGACATCTTCAGAAAGAATTATGCTTTCATATGTTCTGACCGAATTATTGATAAAATCAGATGCAGGATATCCACTGGACAGAGTGACCTTGGGAGACATACTGAGCATTGTCCAGTTTTTATCGAATTTACAGCGATACAAAAAACCAGGTATGTTATTTACAAGGAAATCAAATTGCGTTTCTTTTTCCCGCATTACATTTTTAAGTTCCCCGATTTCTTTATTTAGCTTACTTTTTTCATTGAACATTTAGCAACCTCTGAAAATGGAGTATCATAAATTAAGATATACATTAATCGCATTATAAATATTATATTATAAAAATATTCACATTGCGTTTGTCCCAAAATAGAAAAAAATGAAAATACTGCAAAATAGAATACATTTGGGGTGTACAGAGAACAATAGCAATGCACCAGAGATTTCCGATGACGCTGTCATCACATACCTCACATGCGGAGCTTTCACGCTGCCGACGATGGCAGTACAGGAGCCTGTTGTCAACTCCACAGCTGTGAATCTAAGCTACTACAACTACGATAATTAACTGACAGCCAGATATCAAACCAATTGATCAGTAGAGAACTATCCTGAAGAACATGTGCTTACCTACAACTTTACCAGCAGCTATGGCGGTTACGGTAACAGGACAAACCAGATGGTCACCGAGGTGATTACCAACCACACTATCGAAGTCACTTTATACAGCAGCAATGTTGTGTCTGCAATGATCGACGGCGTGTGGGATGAAAGGAAACAGAGAATGCTCCTGTGATAGAAGGATTGGAACGGCAGCGGATGTAAAGTCTCGCACACTCCACATACTTTTTCTATCATTTCTGTGAGTTGCTCCTGAAAAGAAAACAGAGTATTCAATGAAAACTTCCACTGTTTTTAAGCTGGTGAACAAGCAGTGGTGCAACCACTTTTATATGCAATCAAATCCAACTGAAAATGGGAGAGTAGTTCAAGGTTTTTCCTGAAAGCTTATTTCCTTCAAAACACTTTACCGGGGGACATTGATATGGAGAGCATTAAATCTGTTAATCCTGCCACAGGAGAAGTTATCGGGGACTTTGAACTGGATACTGAATACATTGTGGAAGATAAGATCAGGCTATCCGGGAAAGATCTTAAGGACTGGAAAAACACATCGCCTTTTGACAGGTCCATGTACCTTGACAATGTAGCAGGGGTCTTGAGGGAGAGGAAAGAAGAGCTTGCCGGGATGATAACCCGGGAGATGGGTAAACCTGTTAAAGAATCACTGGGAGAGATCGAAAAATGCGCCTTGCTGAGCGAGTACTTTGCCCGCAATGTCGAGAGGTTCCTTGCTGCGGAGTTTGTGGATACAGATGCCGAAACATCCGGTTTCCTGTATGAGCCCATGGGTACGATCCTGAACATAATGCCCTGGAACTTTCCATTCTGGCAGGCAATGAGAGCAGCCATTCCTGCACTTGCAGGCGGGAACGTCGTATTGCTCAAACATTCCAGCAATGTATCTATGTGTGCCCTTGAAATAGAGAAGATATTCTGCGCGGCCGGAATGCCTCCGGGAGCATACCAGACCCTGCTCATCAGGGGAGAGACCGCTTCAGGGCTGATATCCAGGGAAGAGATTGGCGCAGTATCCTTTACCGGAAGCGAAACCGCCGGACAGAAAGTGGCAGCCGAAGCAGGCCGTTACATGAAGAAGTTCGTGCTGGAACTGGGTGGCAGTGACCCCTTCATAGTCCTGCAGGACGCGGATTTGGAAAAGGCAGCCGATGGTGCCGTAAAGTCCAGGTTCCGTAATGCAGGGCAAAGTTGCACTGCAGCCAAGCGTTTCATTATTGCTGAATCTATAGCTGAGGAGTTCACGGAAGAATTTGTGAGCAGGACCGAGAAACTCAAAGTAGGCGACCCCATGGACCGGGGAACCCAGATGGGACCTCTCATAAGCGTAAAGCAAAGAGAAAAATTGCAGGAACAGGTTGACAAAACATTGTCGATGGGTGCTGATGTCCTTCTCGCGGGCGGGCCTATGAAAGGAGATGGTCCCTTTTATATGCCAATAATACTCAGCCATGTTAATGAAAATGCCCCTGTCCTCAGGGAGGAAACTTTCGGACCCGTGGCCCCCATAGTCACATTCGATGACGAGAGGGAATCTGTAAACCTTGCCAACAATACAAGGTTCGGACTCGGAGCCAGTGTGTGGACCGAGGATAGAGACAGAGCTGTGGCACTGGTCAGGAATATCCATGCAGGCGTCATTGCCATCAACCATATAGTAACGTCTGATCCGGGGCTGCCCTTTGGCGGTTTCAAGAAGAGCGGCATCGGCAGGGAATTGTATAGGGTAGGCATGCAGGAATTCATGCAGATCAAGTCTTTGAAAGTGTACTAGGCGGTTCAAAATGAAAGGCAGCGATCTTTTTGTAAAATGTCTTGAGAATGAAGGTGTGGAATATATCTTCGGAGTGCCCGGAGAAGAAACCGTTGATCTGATGAACTCGCTCTCAAGATCCAACATAAAGTTCATTGTTACAAGGCATGAGCAGTGCGCAGCTTTCATGGCAGATGTTTACGGCAGGATAACCCATAGGCCGGGAGTATGCTTAGCCACGCTGGGCCCCGGTGCCACAAACCTGATAACAGGAGTTGCTGATGCCCACCTTGATAAAGCACCCCTGGTGGCAATTACCGGGCAGGCAGGTCTTGAAAAAACGCATAAGGAATCGCACCAGTACATTGACATAGTGGCGGTTTTCAGGCAGTTCACAGGATGGAACTCCAAGGTCACAAGGCCCGATTTCATTCCAGAGATCGTGCATAAGGCATTCAGTATTTCCAGGGAAAGGCATGCTGCAACACATATTGAACTCCCGGAGGATATCGCCCAGGAAGATAGCTCAAAGGAGCCGCTTTTCAAGACAAGTTATCCTCATATCACCTCTCACGATGAGAGTGGACTGAACAAGGCTGCTGAGATGATAATGGAGAGCTCCTGTCCCCTTATTCTTGCAGGCAATGGGGTATTCAGGGATGATGCCTCATACGAGCTGAGAAGGTTCGTTGAGTTCACGGGTCTGCCGGTGGTCACGACGTTCATGGGAAAGGGAGCTGTGCCTTCAGACAATGAACATTATCTTGGCTCAATGGGCATCAAGGACAGAGATCATGTAATCTGTGGTTTTGATATGGCTGATCTTGTCATCTGCATTGGTTACGATTATGTGGAATACAGCCCTCGTTTCTGGAACTCGGACAGATCGAAACGTATAATACACATACATGCCGACCGTCCGGAAGTGGATGAAAGCTATATACCGGACATCAGTCTAACCGGCGATATCAGGCAGGCGCTTTTGCGCCTGACACAGCTCTGCGGCTTTAAAGGCATGCCGGAAAAACTGGAGAGAGTGCGCCAGAGAATGAAGGCCGAGCTTGAGAACTTCAGTGAGGACATGTCTTTCCCAATGAAACCCCAGAAAATCATATACGACATCAGGGAATGCCTTTCAAGAGAGGACATAGTGATCAGCGATGTTGGAGCGCATAAACTGTGGGTTGGCAGGCTCTTCCCTGCATACGAGGCCAACACGGTCTTTATCTCTAACGGCCTTGCATCAATGGGATTTGCACTTCCGGCAGCAATAGCAGCCAGTCTTTTGAAAGCTGAGCACAGGATCGTAGCTGTTGCAGGGGATGGTGGATTCCTGATGAATGTTCAGGAGCTTGAAACCGCTGTGAGACTTGGCTGCAGTTTTGTCGTGGTCATTTTCAATGATTCTAAGTATGGCCTGATAGAATGGCATGATAAAAGGAAGTTCAAAGAGAGCATGGGTACCAATTTCACAAACCCGGATTTTGTAATGCTTGCAGAGAGTTTTGGGGCAAGAGGTATGAAGATTGAAAGTGCCGGGGAGTTCAAGCCTAAGCTCAAAGAAGCCCTCATCCAGGGAGGAGTATGGATATTTGATGTCAAGGTGGATTATTCAGAGAACTTCAAGCTCACGGAAAAACTGAGCAATAATATGTGTCAGATATGAGAGAGCTTCGATTTCAAAGCTATCAGGTCAGGCCTTTATTATTTATGACATCAAAATTGGCGTAAATGTACTTTTTTTGCCTGACCTTTAATTAAATCGGCGATAACGAAATGATAGAACTGCAAGTTCGTGGTTGCCAGCACCACGAATGAGCCCTGAAAAACAATACATGAAAAAAGAGCAGGCCTGATCACATGGATTCAGGCGCACCCAATCCCAGCGTATCCAGGGTGCTTGCAAGCACTATCCTTGCGCAGTCAACCAGCGCCAGCCTGCTGGCCCTTATATCGTTATCCTCTGCACTAAGCACAGGCACGAACCTATAGAACTGGTTGAAGGATTCGGCAAGCTCCCTTGCATATATAGCAATAGCATTAGGCTTCAGTTCCCTTGCGGAAGTTTCAAGAACGCTGTCAAAAGAAGCCATCTTCTTGACAAGGCTCACTTCCGTATCCTCAACCAATAGCGAAGGGTCTATTGGGGACTCGGGATCCCACAAGCCGTCTTCCTCTGCTTTCTTCAGGATATTACATGCACGCGCATGGGAGTACTGTATGAACGGCCCCCCCTGCTTCTCAAAATCGAGGGCTTCTTCCCAGTCAAAGACAGTGGATTTCTCAGGAGAGACTTTTACAATGTCGTACCTGACAGCACCTATTCCCACGGTCCTTGCAACTTCCTTCTTGAACTCTTCCGACATCTCCGGGCGACGCTTGTCGACTTCAATGTAGGCCTGTTTCTCTATCTGGTCCAGAAGGTCGTCAGCTGAAATGAACTTGCCCCTGCGTGTGCTCATTGAGCCTTCTGGTAGTGATACGAACTCGAATATAACAATCTCAGGCTCAGGTTTGCCTATCAGTCTTAGGGTTGCCTTGAGTTGTCCCGATATGAGCTTATGATCGGCTCCCAGCACATCTATCATCCGGTCAGCTCTCTCGCTTTTCCATTCATGGTAGGCGAGGTCACGTGTGGTATAGAGGGATGTGCCATCGGTGCGCTGTATGACAAGGGTCTTCTCAAAACCATAATCTGAAAGGTCAACTACAAGTGCACCCTTATCGACCTCAGTCTTTCCTGTGGCCTTAACTTCTTCTATTATCCTGGTAACTGCGCCTGAGCGGATAAAACCAGACTCATGGGGGAAACTGTCGTGCTGTACGTTCATACGCAGCAGGGTTTCCCTGATACCTGCTATAGCCAGGGAGACAGCTTCATCAAACCCTTTGATGGTCTTCTCATCACCCTTTTCTACGAGCTGCATAAGCCTGTCAATCTCATCTACCTTTGCAGGGTCCTCGGTCAGTTCGACATTGGCCTTGATGTAAACATCTGCAATCGCATGATCGGGCTTTCTGGATGTATCAAACTTAAAACGTGAGAGAGCCCACGAAACGATAGCTATCTGGCGACCCATATCATTTACGTAATACTGGGTCTCCACATCATACCCTGCCCTTATGAGAACTCTCTTGAGAGTGTCTCCGATAATGGAGTTGCGTATATGGCCCACATGCAAAGGTCCGTTAGGATTTGCAGACGTGTGCTCCAGAAGGATACGTCCATTGCAGAAACCGCCTCCGAAATCTGAGGTCTCTGCCCTTATCCTGAAGACAGTCTCATCCACATAGTCGCATGATGCATCTATATTGATATAGGGACCTATTGCCGTCACCTTGCCAATGAGAGAGCCATCGGGAAGAAAAACAGCATCTGCTATTTTCCGGGCAAGCTCCGCAGGGTTCTGCCTGGCCTGGGAGGCAAGCCTGAAGGCTACCTTTGAAGCTATATCCGCATGCTGGGAAGGCTCCAGCCCAAGGTCTTCTGCCTGCAGGCCCATGGAGGCAAGGGCATCCGTAAGAACTGAAGTGACCTGTTTTTTAAACTCAAGGAACACAATAACACCTCGATTAAGGGGTCATACACCCGTATTGAACCTCAGTATTGCCACGATCCCGCCAAATGCGTTGAAGAGCTGGGAACCCTCGTCAAAGTCGGTTGAGACGAATTCCACATTAGTGGCCATCTGGTCAGCAAGCTCGGATAGTTCATCGACGATATCGGCCCTCTCAACAACCTCGAGATGGGTGCCACATACAGGGCATGTACCTGAAGCGTCCGGGTGCTCACCCGGCTTGAAGTCCCTTGTGATTTTATTCTCGTAGTCGCCCGTAGGACAGCGCAGGGTTATCCGTTCAGCCCTGAGACCTTCGGATATCAGCAGCACCTCCACGGCACCCATACTCAGATTTTGCCGTACCTGGGCCTCGCCGTATGCGGCTTTCCCTGAATCGGATACGAGCTCTTTCAGGAATCGCTGCACCAGCTTCTTCTCAACCATCAGGTCGAGGTCCGAAAGTTTTTCACTTGCGGCGTTAACAAGCTCTGAGAGTCCGGATTCATCAGTATAGGCGATATCGAACATCCCGAGCATCTTCTTCTGTATCTCATGGTGGAAGAACTCACCTGCCTCAAACTCCTCTTTTGTTGGGGAAGGGCCGCCGATGAGCACACCTTCGAAGTCTTTTTGGTTCACACCCATAAAGACTTCGCTGGCAGACTCACCTATGCGTTTGAAAAACTCATGAATAGCGATGAGTCTGAGCTGCTGGAACCTGTGGGCACTCTGACCTCCTTTCCTCTGTTTTCCTGGGACGGAAGATGTCATGTGCCTGAAAGCCTCTATGTGTTTACCTACCAGCAGGCCGACTGTAGCTTCCCTTCTGTCAAGCACTAGCAGGCCGTAGGTCTTGGCGTCCCTCAACATTTCCTCAAGAGGCTCAAGGTAGAACGAGGAATCACAATGATACCTGTAAGTGATGATTGGCTGGGGTGGCTCAACTATCGTAGTCTCCATGTTTGTCTTATTAGCGCCTATATCAACGGCACCTGTGAAGAACACAATGCCGTTCTCCGGAACTTCCACATACCTCAGTCTGGAAAGCAGGGATTCCACAGCACCCTGGACATTATCCTTTGTCACCTTGGACTTGATGTTGGCCGCCTGACCGTGCTCTGTCCTGAGCTGGGAGGTGATATCGGATATTTGCTTAGTAGGAGGGATATAGAGAGAGATCAGCTCTGTACCGCGACCTTTCTTGGTACGCAGTTCCTCGAGCTTCTTTTTGAATTCATATTTAGAATGAGCAGATTGTTCTGACATATTGGAAATACTCCACAATTAAAGTGCATTTAAGATGAGTTCCTATCTTCGATTAGGTTGAGGTGCATATGTGTGTCTAACTATAAATATAGGTTGTGACAGGGCCACACGATACAGTATCATACCAGAGGGGAAACGGTGCCGTCTTTAGAGATTAACACGACCCTGCTTATCTCAACATCGTCAGCGATCCTATATCCAAGCAGGTTTGCAAGTTTATCCGAGAAATCAAGTACTTCCTGGTGGGAGGGCATCGCTTCACGGGGAAGCCTCTTCCTTGAGAAACCCAGGTGCATGTAAGCCTTCACCTCGATATAATCAGGTTCTGCTTTACGCATTAGTTCTGCGTAGCCTTCGTGGTTGAACATATTAAGGTCTTTTATGAGCGTTATACGTATAACTGTCCTGGTTTCCTTTTCCCTGAGGATCTCAAGGGAATGTCCTATCCTTTCCCAGAGGTCCGCTGATTTGGGACCGCAGACCTTCTCGTAGGTTTCCCTGTCAGGAGCCTCCAGGCTCATGTAAAGCTGGGACGGGTTTATACGCTCCATCATCTTAGGATTGGTCCCGTTGCTCACAACGAAAGTAGTGAGCCCCTGCTTTTTGAACTCTTCAATGAGTTCCGGAAGGTGTGGAAAAAGAGTGGGTTCCCCTGAAAGTGATATTGCCACATGCCTGGGGTCGTTCCCTTCCATCCAGCGCTCTTTGAGGGCAGACCCGCCAAAGCCTGATATGAGTTTTCTCTGTGACTCAATGCAAGACCCCACTATTTCCACTGGAGAGTCCCATTCCACAGGCATTGACACATCCACCTCGGTGGGTCTCCAGCAGTGCAGACATCTCTGGTTACACATAAGCGTAGGCGTCATCTGCAGACATCTGTGGGACTCGATACCATAGAAAGCAGCCTTATAGCATGCACCCTCGTCCTGCATGGACCTGCGAAGCCACAGGCATGTCTTGACAGCGGAATGCCTGCCTGCAAGACTGTATCCCTGTTTTCTCAACAGGCTGTTAAAGTCAGTTATATCCTCAGTTTTTTCTTTTCTTCCGGACATTTGAGCTGTAGTTATTTTTCAGGTATATATAATATATGGAAAAGCCCGGAATGAAACATTAGAGGAAGTGAGCAAATATCATTTCCCGGAACAAAAAGTATATCAGGTGTCTGAGACTACTTTTTGCTATGAGCTTCCTGCGCAAGATCTATGATGATTCCATGGAGAAAAAAAAGGTTAAGGATATCGAGAAAGACGCCGTCAAAGCCTATAGCAAAGGTCATGTCTCTCTCAGGTTGGGATACTACCAAGAAGCCATTGATTCTTACAGCAAGGCTGAGGAACTGTGGAATAAGCTGGGAGATTTTTTTTCTGCACAGGGAATGAATGAAGAAGCTTCAAAAGCATATATACAGGCAATTGAGACATGGTTTGACAAAAGTTTTGTACTTTATAAGGTCGGCAAAAGTGAAGAGGCATTGGAACTTATAGATAAGACTCTTGAAAGACAATCAAATAACCCTGAGATATTTTGCAGTAAAGCTTTGCTTCTTTTTGAAAAGGAGATGTATGAAGATGCTCTTAAGTGTCTTGATAATGCGTTGAGCCTGAATATTGAAGACCCTGGTGCCTGGTGTTACAAAGGTAATACTCTGTGCAAACTTGGCAGGCACAATGAGGCACTGGAAGCATACGACAAATCCATAGAATTATCAAATCCCCTTGCATTCCAGTTTCCTCGTTTTGCATGGATATCAAGGAGCCCTTCCTCACAGATTAAATCCGATTCTGCACAGGCATGGTATTGCAAGGGTGCTGCACTCTTTGAGCTTAAAAGATATGATGAGGCTCAGGAGGCACTGGAAAACTCGCTCAAGATCGAACCCGGGTTTGAGGGTGCAAAGGAGTTAAGAATGCTTTGTTCCAAAAAAGCATAAAACAGAGAAAATAAGGGAGGGCAATAAATGATCAAAGCAACATATCGCTTTATTGCCCGTTTTTTAGATTTTGTTTTGCATTTTTTGCATTTATCAGTATTTATGGCTTTTCGCCATCCCGACCATTGCCCTGAGGTTCTCAGTAGGCGTCTTGCTGACAATACCACATCCTGGAGCCAGTAATCCCACGCCTGCATCTAGCACTTTCTGTGATGCTTCCTTTACAACTTCAGGTGTCTGGTTCCAGAGAACATTTACAGGATCGAGGTTACCCACGATAATAGCCTTGTCCACCTTGCTCACAGCGGTTGCAACATCCACGTTCTGGTCAACACTGATGGCGTCCACACCGGAAGACTCCATAAGGGCCAGGCCCTGAGTGGTGTCACCGCAGATGTGCAGTACAGTGGCTACATTGAGCTCACGCATTGCATCGACTATTTTTTTGTGGTAAGGGACCACGAACTTTTCATAGAACTGGGCGCCAATGAGCTGGGCACTTGCTGTGGGGTCGATGATGACCATTGTATCCGCACCGTTCTCAGCCATCTTCTTTGCATAGGCAATGTTGAATTCGGTCGTGAACTCCATAAGGGCCAGCCCGAATGCCTCATCGGTGAAGATGGTCATGAACCAGTCGTCACCATTCATGTGCTGGGCAAGGGAGAAAGGCCCGATCATGCTTCCCATGATCGGGAGTTCCTTGCCATACTTGTCTGCCAGTATCTTTATAGCATCGCACACGACACTGATCCTGCCTTTGTTGATGTCGTAACCCTTAAGCTTCTCAATGTCTGCGACATCCTTTACCACATGACCGACAACGGAGGGCTGCTGCTCCCTGGTGCCGGGCTTGATCTTGCAGCCGAAGAACTCGGCCTCTGCAGTGATATCAAAAGGAACACGCACAGCTTCAAAGCCCACGACCGTGTGGCCTGCTTCTGCAAGTGCTGCCATCTTCCGGGCATCTTCGTTCGCCTCGGGCCAGAAGGCTCCGCAGGCTTCCATCTGTTCTACTGTGCCTGTCTGTGTAAATGAGACAGCAGGCATCCTGTCCACAGGCTGTCCTTTAAGGGCGCGTGCCAATCGTTCTTTGGGGGTATATTCAACCATTATCTGACTCCTATTAGTAAAATCGTTATTGTACATGGGGAAATGCAGGTTTCTATCTTATATATTTTGTGGTAACCCCGTGATAAAGCTTAAATAGAACCTCCTTTCAAGTGAAAACCACAAGCAATAAATACCATGATATGAGGGTTAATATCCTTTGACGGAATAACAGAAAAAAATAGTGATTGAAATAGTTAGTAGATATCGTTATTTCGATAAAACAAAGAAAAAACAATCTACAATAAATAATAAGTAGCATATGCAAATATGATGGTTTTACAATAATTATTCCTAAGTTCCCAGATGTTATCCTGATAGCAAATTATATATATGAGAGATAAACTCCTCCGTACTCGCAGAGAATATTTGAGAGATTATTTCTGCTGCTAAATAAGTACTCAACATTACAAAACAATAATTTTAGAATCAAATGTATTTACAAGAGATTTGTTCATCGGAAAACTGATCACTTGCTTACATATATCTAGTTTGTTATCGGGCCAGAAATGTCACATCCCGTCTTCTGGAAAAACAATGGCTGGAAACAAAATTCATTCAATACTCACACTCACTACCAGGAATGGAAGAAGAAAACTATATATAATCTTGCTCGAAACATTAATTAAAAAGAATGGAAAAAGAAAATGGAAAGAAGGACCTATATCAAGTAGATCCTGTTCTTTTTTCATTATCAGGTGTCAAGATGCAAAACATGTACAAGTACCTCAAAAGTGCAATTGAGGGAGTTAACAGGACCGAAAAACAGCATGATCTTCTGGTTTTCAAAAAATCAGAAGAGCTTGCTTTGAAATATGATATAAAATATGACGGGAAAAGTTTCGTACCTGATGACCTTGAACTTGCAGATGCGACTTTTGAAGCAGGCATAGAACTTTTGCATTCCGTAGGCGTATACTGCAAAAGCACAGGAAAAGTTATCCAGATAGATGAAGAGGACATACTGAAATCCCTTAATGTAACAAACCCCCTGGAGATAGGACGGCTGAAAGAGAAAGTGACCGTACCTCACAGGTATCCGATGGCATCCATTCCTCCTGTGATCATCGGCGGGCCAATGGGAGGAAGCATATCTGAAGAGAACTTCCTCTACATCAACCTGAGCGCAGTACTTGAAAATGTAGTCCAGGGCATTTATAGCGGTGCAATGAAACAGTTCTGCGGCGAATATATCAGGCCAAAGAGCCCCCTGGAGCTGCTTGCAGTCCTGAAAGCCGCAAGGAACGAAAGGCTTGCCACAAAGATTGGTGGACGCGAAGGGCTGGCTCTGATGGGCCCCAGCACACCCACACTTCCTACCTCATACCTGCTTGTATCATCGGATGAGCTTTACTCCAGTGCCGATCCGCAGGAGGTCTATATGGATGACCTGAAGACAGATTACGAAACACTGTCCAAGTGCATTTTCCATCAGGAGCATGGCAATCACTATATCTCCGGCCAGGTACCGGTGTTTGGCGGGCCCTGCATTGGCTCGGCTGAAGGGCTGGCAATAATAGACGTGGCTGAAACCCTGCAGTCAAAAGTGCTTGCACACTCCAGCATTCACGGCTCCGGAGCTGTGCATTCAGAAACAGGCTCATCCTCTGCAAAAGAGATACTCTGGGCTTCCAACCTTGCCTCACTTGCGATATCCCGTAACATGAACTATTATACTGCAAGATACTACTGGAACGCAGCCGGCATCTGCACCGAAATGATGTTCTATGAGACCGCCGCCCAGGCCATTGGAGATACCGTCTGCGGCAGGGATATCCTCATGGGACCTGCAGGAGCACGTGGAGGAGTACCTGACCACTCATCGGGCCTGGAATCCAGGTTCATGGGCGAGATAGCCCAGATGGCAACTCACCTGTCACTCTCAGAAGCCAACCGTCTGGTAGCCAAAATATACTCAAGGTACGAGGATAAACTGAGCAATCCACCAGCCGGAAAAACCTTTGACAAATGCTACAGGATAAGATCCGAATACGACCTCGAACCTACAGAAGAATATACATCCATTTACAGGAAAGTATCTTATGAGATAATGGGACATTTCCCGGAAGGAGTGGCTTGAGAAATCGTATAGGATGGGAATCAGCCAGCAATCATAATCTAAAAGTATACTTTTTTGATGAAAGCAAGTCTGCTTTTATCACGACACTGAGATTTAACATACAAATATAGTGGTAAAAAAAGAACTGTTTCTGCTTACAATCAGCTTATCCTCTCAAAAATGGGGTTATTCTTACAAAAAATGAGGGTAGCCAGCGTGGATTAAGCGCTGGCTGCTAGGGAAGTGATAAACTTGTTTATCACAGCGAATTCTGATCTTAGAATACCAGTCCAAGGTTCTCGAGCTTCTTGCGTGCGCCCTCATAGACCGTGACGTATTCTTCAGTGGGTGTTATGGTCTTGACATCATAACATTCCTGGAACGTCTTACCCTGAGGTGCGGTTGCGTAGTTCTTCTCGTACATCTTGACGAGATTGTCGATTATCTTGTTGACCTCTTCTATTTCCATGCCTGCGGTTGCCTTGGCTGCCTGTCCCATCATCCTGGCTTCCATACCTGTGGTCTTGTCCTGGACGACACCCTTGGCTGCTGCGACACCTGAGAGAATCTCACGGCCGGATGCTGTGTCAGTGATGGCCTGTGCTGAAGCTTCCAGCAGACACATCTCGGTACACGGACCTGCACATGGATAGTACTGGTTGCCTGAGAGGATGTCAGTGAACTCTGAGATGGTTGCACAGGTCCAGCCTGCGATCATCAGGGTTTCCCTAGTGTTGGTCGATCCCCAGCGGATGTGCACCGGACCGTCAAGGTGCCAGGTTGCATTGCTCATCACAAAGGCATTGAGGTGGGTTGCGATATCAACGATAGCAGTCTCTTCTATGCCTCCGGCATAGCCACCGAAGATGGGCATCTGCTCATCCATGATGATGTCACTGTTAGCATTGTAGTGTGCGATCACACTTATTGCATCGAGGTCGATCTTGAGCTCATTGAGCTGTGAGACCTCGTGGCTGTCACTGCAGATCATGCCACCGGCACAGTCAGCAGAGATATTTCCCTGAGCGGACAGGGAAGTCTCCGGTCCCTATATACCCATGCCAGGTCTGCCGGCCATTGCTGCTGCGGTTTTGATAAGCCTTGTCTCGGTCTTGGCTGCAAGGATCTCGTAGGGGCTCTTGGGTATTGTCGGTTTTCCGCGCACTGTCATCATTACACCGTTGACAATGGTGTCTACTTCCTTCTCAAGTGCGTAGCTCATGTGAACCGGCATGAACATGTCTTCTGATATTGGGGAACCTGTCGGACCGCCCTGAATTATGGGCTTGCGCTTATCGCCGACCTTTCTCTTGCGGACGTTTACAGCATCCCTGCCAGTACCCAGCACGAACTCCTTCTGGACATTGTTGATAGCGTCCCATATCTCGTCCTCGGTGTATTTTACTACACGGCTTGTATCGGTACAGAAGATACCGCATTCAAGCAGCATGTCAAAACCGGCCTTGAACAGTTTCTCCATCATGTCCTTGTCGGTGGGAACGAACTCGCCCGGACAGGGAAGTCTCCGGTCCCTATATACCCATGCCAGGTCTGCCGGCCATTGCTGCTGCGGTTTTGATAAGCCTTGTCTCGGTCTTGGCTGCAAGGATCTCGTAGGGGCTCTTGGGTATTGTCGGTTTTCCGCGCACTGTCATCATTACACCGTTGACAATGGTGTCTACTTCCTTCTCAAGTGCGTAGCTCATGTGAACCGGCATGAACATGTCTTCTGATATTGGGGAACCTGTCGGACCGCCCTGAATTATGGGCTTGCGCTTATCGCCGACCTTTCTCTTGCGGACGTTTACAGCATCCCTGCCAGTACCCAGCACGAACTCCTTCTGGACATTGTTGATAGCGTCCCAGATCTCGTCCTCGGTGTATTTTACTACACGGCTTGTATCGGTACAGAAGATACCGCATTCAAGCAGCATGTCAAAACCGGCCTTGAACAGTTTCTCCATCATGTCCTTGTCGGTGGGAACGAACTCGCCCTTGAAGTCGATACCGTACTTCTGCTTGAGCTCCATTGACTTCATTGGAATTGTCATGAGGTCCCAGTCATCCTGGGACATTTTCTCTCCCTTCTTTGCACGGTCATAGAACTCGTAGCAATCAACTGATTTTCTGAATGTCATTTTGAAGCCTCCTTATTTCATCAGTCCCAGTGCGACACGTGCTGCATCTGCTGCATTCTCTGCTGTTGCGTCAGCTCCGATCTCTGCGATCCATTTCTGGGATACAGGTGCGCCACCGAACATTATTTTGACGGAGTCTCTAAGGCCTTCTTCCTTGAGTATTTCTACTGTGTCCTTCTGTCCGAGCATGGAAGTTGTCATGAGAGCAGAACCTACAAGAAGTACTTTTCCACCCTTGTTCTTCTTGATCTCTTCCACAAGAGTCTCATTTGGAACATCGACGCCCAGATCTAATATCTTGAAGCCGTTCGCACCTAGCATTGTTGATACAAGCCTGTGGCCGATATCGTGAATGTCACCCTCCTGGACGTAAGTGATGGCCATTCCAACACCCTCGCCAACCTTCTCTTTTGCTAGCTCCGGAGTGAGTATCTCCATTGCAGCGTTCATAGCCTTTGCAGACATCATGATCTGAGGGAGATAGATCTCTGCTGCCTCGAATTTGTCACCAACTATCTTCATTCCCATTGCAAGGCCGCCATCGATAGCCTCGACTGCCGATATACCTGCAGCCAGAGCTGCCTTTGTGGCCTCTACAGTACCGTTGATATTCTGCGTGATAATTGCGTCTCTAAGATTGTCTAAGATTTCTTGTTTTGACATAAAGTGCCTCCTTTTAGTTGGTTTGCGGCTAATGGTAGCCTATTACCTAGTTACTGATATTTATATTTTGGTATTAAAAGTGAGAAACCTTGCAAAAGCAAGGTTCTGCACAAACCGCTTCCCATCATCTGATCTTTTGCCTGAATTTCTCACAGCAGTTTATCTTGATGTCCAGCAGTTTCTCGATATTCATCTTTGCTGCAATTCCCTTTGGAGCTCCTGCAACAGATGTTATGACACCGATGCCCAGTTCTTCCCTAAGGTCCCTCATGACGTACTCATCGCTGAGGTCAAGTGTGGAAACACCGAGTTTCTTTGCAACATAGTTCTTTGCGTCACCGACGCGCATGCTCTTTGACATTTCCATCCTTGCTACAAGGTCGCCTGCTGCCCTGATACCGCTCATACCGGAGGTCATTATGTGAGTGATCGGCATACCCATCGGGTCGCCGACCCCTATCTATATACCATCCACGCCAGCAAGTTCGACCATCGCCTTGCTTGCTCTTGATACAGCATCAATTGTCGGGGTTTCCAGCATAGGGATACCGCCCACGCCCATTCCCATGTTCACATGGCAGGGAATAGATGAAGCCTTGACAGCCGCCTTGATGAAGGTAACAGCCCTTCCCAGGTTCCATGCAAAGCTCTTGCTGGTGTTGGTGTTGACCACAGGACCGAATATGTTGGCACCTGCTTTTGCGACAAGAGGAGCCTGCTGGTGTGGCCAAAGTCCTGCAAGAACTGTGCCGTCATAAGCCATCTCACCGTGAAGACCAAGCATGAGCTCGCCTGCCATACCCGCTTCAATATACATGTCAGGATATTGCTTTCTCAATGCCTCGATAGCGTGAAGCGAAGCATACATATCACCGTCACCTGCAGCACCGATAGTGTCAAAGTTAACACCGTCAGCACCAGAAGCCATCATTCTCTGCATGATCCAGACAATGTCCCTTGTAAGATGCTTTGCCGCGTGCTCCATGGACTCCTGTGCTTCCTGTATTTTGAAAGCCTTCATCAGGTCTCCCGGGTTCTCGAACGGACCGTCCGGGGTGTAGTAAAGACCCATGTTTGGCATGGCGCCATAGAGCAGAGGAATTACCATGTTCTGCTGGCAGACTTCCATTGTCTGCATCTCCTGTGCTATCACAGGTTTTACTGGTTTGTAACTGTAGTCAATGTGACCAAGCTCCATTGTGTCAGCACCAAAGGCTCTCTCATGCACCATGCACCCTACAAGCCTGCTGGAGGGGATACCAACACCACTGTTACCCTGGTCGCCATCAAGCCTGATAGTCCCTATATCGTGAGTTACCGGAACTTCCATGCCAGCCTCGACACCTACCATCCTTGAAGGCATCGTGATGATATCCATTAGCTTGTCCAGCTCATCGCCACTAAGCTCAGGGATGTCTCCAAGATCTACGGCATCTGCCATTCCGTCCCTGAGGTCGGTAAGGATCTGCTCCTTTGTCAGGTAAACCCTTTTACCGTCTCCCATTCTCAACATGTGTTCAGTTGTCATTCTCTCACCACTTAAAGAAGAAGTTCCTTGGCTCTTGCTACTGCTTCGCTTGCGTTCTCAGCGTAACAGTCAGCACCGATCTTGTCAGCCCAGGTCTGGGTAGCGGGTGCTCCCCCGACCATGACCTTGACCTTGTCCCGCAGGCCCTGTTCCTTGAGCATCTCAATGACCTCTCTCTGGCCAGGAAGGGTGGTTGTCATGAGTGCGGACATGCCTACCATGCTTGCACCTGTTTCCTTGACCTTGTCAATGAAGTCCTGCAGGGGAACATCCCGTCCCAGGTCATGGACCTCAAAGCCGGAGGACTGAAGCATTGTGGAAACGATGGATTTGCCGATGTCGTGCACATCTCCTTCGACAGTACCATTAACGATAACGGCAAGCTTCTTCTTTGCTGCATCCTTTGGCATGTCGGCTTCAAGCAACTTGACACCGGCTTCCATTGCACCGGCTGCCATCATTACATGAGGCAGGAATAACTTGCCTCTCTCGAACATGATACCAACATCATTCATTCCGGATGCAAGACCTTTCTCTATGATCTCTGCGGGTTCAATACCCTCACTTTTTGCCTTTTCAACGGCAGCTACAACCGCATCCTTCTTGCAGGAAACGACCGCGTCGGAAAGCAGTTTGAAAGTTTCTTCTTTGCTCATCTCATACACCTCGTATGTCTTTGTAATTTTGTATTAATACTCCATTTGCATAATGGATCAGCATTTAACACAAGCCAATAGCAAATATTTATATGTGCCGTTTATCCATAATATATAAAGATTCCTAATAAAGGACCCTAGCATCTACTATATATATTTATCCTATATACTTGCTTAAATCGTTAATCCATATAAATGAAGCAATAAATTGGAAATAATGACATCTGCCAGGCGACATATAATCCCGCCCGGCAAATGTGACTGTATCTTATCTACTCAATTTTCTAATTGTATCCCATTAGAACTGGGAAACAAAGGTCCGTGCTTGCCATAGCGCAAGTATGGCAACGATCAGGATGACTACCATCCACAACACATCTGCAGCCGGCAGAGGTGAATTCATCCAGTAAGCATTATAAGCTTCCATTGCAGCTTCTGTTTGTACCATTTAAACTCCTCCTTCACACATACACCAGGCAGGCGTTTGCAGCCCGGGCTTTTCCGAAATCAGTGATCACATACTTGTGCAAAAGGAAGCCTTTTTTGTACACTCCCTCTTCATCAACCTTGACTTCTACATCTTTGAGCAGTGAGCATGAGGCCAGTTCTATCAGATCGAAATTTATAGAATCCCGCTGGTAATCACTTTTAAGGTTATACTCTTTCTGTATCTGCTTGACAACCTCATAGTTCCATGCTCCTCCGCTCTTATTGCAGAGCTCAAGTATCCTGAATTTTATTGGACGATTTCCTGCCATTTACTCACCTCTCAATGATTCCAGTTGACCGGAGTCCTCAGAGAACATGATAGAGCTTCCTATGAGACACAGAGCGCCTCCTACAAGTATTGTCCAGGAAGGTATATCCCCGAAGAAGAGGGCAATGAACACCACTGCGAAAAGACCGTAGAGGTTACCGATACCCTGACCTCTGCCCACACCAATGAGCGGGAAAGATTTGTACCAGGTCACATAACAGAAACCAAAGGTTATTCCTGCAAATACCAGCACTAGCATGGTAAGTGGCTCAAACACCATCAAAGCATACTTGAACATCGGGAAGCCGAGGATAGCAAGGATTGGTACTGCGATTACCCACCATATTATGTTCTCACCAAGGAACCTGAGAGTAAGACCTACATCCGGTTCTGCGATATCAAGTCCCTTACCTGCGATTGCACCTTCAATACCCCAGCCAACGGCTGCCATGAGACCGCCGATATAACCTATCCACACAACATTACCGGCACCAAGCTCAGTTAACAGACCGCCACCGAAGATCGTGATACCGCCGATAATGATGAAAACTATGCCCGCAAAAGCACGCTTGGAAATCTTTTCACCATACCACTTGGAAGCAAGGATAGACCCTACAACAGGATACATAAGTGCTGCAACGGCTGCAAAAGCTCCTCCGACAAAACCCATGGCAATAAAAGAACCCAATATAGCTATAGGGCCACCGAAAATTGAAGCCAGGAAGAACCACTTGGAACATGGGTTGAATTCTTTAATAGTTCTCTTCATTTCTCCGAACTTGCCCAAAACCCCGTTCCATACCATAAGAGCAAGAATAACTGTCAGTGCATTGAATGACGTTATTAACACAGCGGTTATGATCAGAGACATACCATCGCCATTAGTTGCGGCTATTTCAGCATACATCTCATCGAAAGGATTAAGAACCCATACCACAGTACCTGGAATATACCAAAGACCCCAGAGAATTGCACAGAAAAATGCCCACATAAAGCCCTTTCTGATCCTTCGCTGGTTTTCTTGCTTTTTTAATGACTGCAAATCCATACTACTACCTCCAACTATACAGTTTTACTTTTTCTAAATGCCAACAGTAGATTTCATATAATAAAGGAACGAACCTGCCAATGGAGATACAAAAGATGAACCAACACTGATATTACTGCAATTCCACCCATCCCTGACAGGATGCGGCTTTACTGCCATAATGATTAAATTAGCCGGATATTCTGCAACCTCATGCATAATAGTGACCTACCTATAACGGATCATCTTTTTTGAGGTGCACATAAACATTAAAGGGAAAGACCCAAAGCACCTTTATTGAAAAGGCAGATTAGTCAGTATACTCAACAATATAGCAGAAGATGTAGCCAAAGGCCACATCCTCGCTACCTGACCATTATGATCAGAATATTGCATTGAGTTTGTTCACGACATCCGTTGCGTTTTCTCCATAGAGGTCTGCACCGATCTTCCTTGCCCAGTCCTGGGTAACAGGTGCGCCACCAACCATTGTTTTCAGAGAGCTGCGGATACCTGCTTCCTTGAGCTGCTCTTCTATCTGTATCTGGTTGACCATGGTTGTTGTCATGAGTGCTGATGAAGCAACTACCTGAGCTCCGACCTGCTTTGCCTTCTCTACATAGGACTTGATCGGAACGTCCCTGCCCAGGTCAAATACCTGGTAACCTTCGATCTTGAGCATGGTTGCGACGATATCCTTCCCGATAGAGTGGATGTCGCCTTCGATCGTACCGATAACGATCTTGCCTTTGCTCTTGGTTTCTCCTCCAAGTGCCTCAAGAGCAGGAGTAAGTACTGCCACCCCGGCGTTCATTGCTTCTGATGCTGCAATGACGTGAGGGAGGTAGAGTGTGCCTGCCTCGAACTGTTCACCAATCTCGTTCATTGCTGCGGTGAAACCTTCCTGAATAAGATCTGCAGGACTGATTCCGGCGGCAAGGGACTCCTCGGCTGCCTCTGCAGCAGCCTCATCATCAAAATCTAAAATTGCTGCTTTTGCTTTTGCTATAATCTGTTCTTTTGTTGCCATAATGTAACCTCCTTATGCGCCCTGTCTGAATGCCTTGTCAGCCTTGTCCACGATTGCCTGCATATCCTTGAGCAGGTCAGCATCTATTGGTGGAACTACGTGGTTCTTCATGATGTCAACGACTTTCTCATGAGCTACAGTTGCAATGTCCTTTGCACCGGCCATTTCCCAGTCACCGAACATAAGCCTGTCAATGAGTTTTGGGCTGGATGGCAGGTCAATGTTCTTCCTTGTGGTCTTGTGTGCAAGGAAGTTCTTCCCGATACCTACCTGTTCGATTGCTTCAACTGACAGGGTCTCTTCATTTACTGGGATTCCTTCCATTGCCTTCTTTGCCATTGAGATCATATCATTGTCAAAGACAAGCTGCTCGAGTGAGAATGTCATACCAAGTTCAAGCATACCTGCACCGTACAGGGTGTTAGCACCTGCAAAAGCGGGGAGAAGTGTGGTCATCGTCTTCTCATGGCCAGCCTGGCCATCAGGTATCTTGGCATCAGACTACGAGCCGGCCACGAAGGTGGGAAGACCGTAATACTGACCGAGCTTTGCAACAGCTGCACTGATAAGCGCAAGTTCTGGTGAACCGACTGGTGCCGTACCCTTCTTCAGGTCAAATGTTGTTGTAGAGCTTCCGTACCATACTGGCGCACCGGGCTTTACCAGCTGGGCAAGCACAATACCGGAGAGTACTTCTGCGTTATGAGTTACAAGGGTACCTGCAAGGTGCACAGGGGATGAGCCACCGGCCATCGCCATACTGAGTACGTTTACAGGGGTACCGAATCTTGCACCCTTCATGATAACCTGACAAGCATTGACACTGAGCTCCAGAGGGCTTGTAGGACAGACAAGTGTTGAGAACAAGGGCTTCTTGCGTGCTTCTTCAGCGTCGCCGCCATAGTATGCCACAGCTATCTGCTGATAATAGTCCACGTTTTCGCCTACAGGGTCGATGTGGTGGAAGTGCTTTGTAGTGTTCATCAGTGGTGTCAGTGTCTCGTGGACATCCTGTGCACCCTTACCTGCCCAGTCCCTTGCGGAAACGGCGAGTGAATAATAATTGATGTTCTCTGCCCAGTCACATATCTTTGCTGTGTCTGCAACATCTTTTTCTGTTGAGTCCACGGTCGTGAATTTACCCGGGGCCTCAAAATTACACATCTTGACACCGGTACCGAAACAGGTCCAGTGTACCTTTCCTTTGTGTTCCTGTTTGACATTGTTCTTCTTGTCACGTCCCCAGAGGACGAACTTTGAAGGACAATCGAGTAAAGCCCTGTTGACTACGAATTCAGGGATCTTTACTACCATTGTCTTTTCATCGACCAGACAGCCACCTTCTTTAAAGACAGCCCTGGCTTCAGCGTCTGAAACCTGGATACCGGTGTTTATGAAAACGTCCATTGTCGCGTAGTGAAGAGCCCTGAGATCATCCTCAGAGAAAAGCTCCAGACTTACGCCTTCCAATGGCCTCCTACCTGGGAAAAGTTGTCTTACCATTTCTTAACCTCCAATATATACAAATATCAATCTTCCCGAATATTATAACAATGTCCGGGGATGGGATTCAACATGCTTTCCAGCATAATTCTCCTAAAATGGAAGTATTGGTTTTTATTATATAAGCTTTTTGGGAATAATTAGTATTTATATTTTGTGTTTCCTTGGTATTTAGAGGTTATATTTAAAGATAGCGGCAATAGAAAAAGAGTCGTTTTTTAGTGCGCTAACAGCACACTAAAATCACAGAGAACTAAACTTACACAGCGCTTAATGATATTAGAGGAGTTAAATCATATATATATGTTTCGATGTAAGACAAAATGATAACTAATATATAATCCTTTCGCTCATTTAATTACATTTATCTAAAAAAAGGTGCCTGCACTGCATATTTAATTTTTGCAGAGATGATTATTGTTTTTTACAAGTCGATCCTCTTTGCATGTACATTGTCCTATAAAAAGTAACTTTTGTATTTAATTATAATATCTCCCATTTAAATTAGATAGGTGATATTACGTTGAACGCAAAAATAGTAAAGTGGCAAACTCACCGTTAACAGTGTTAAAAGGATTGCGAAACTTATATATATTATTTCTCGCATGTGCCTTTCTGTTTAAAAAAGAAACACTATAGATAAAGAGGGATCAGGAATATGAAATACAGCCTTGGTGTCGATGCAGGCGGAACATATACAGATGCAGTACTGCTAAGAGATTCAGATGAAGCCATTATCGGGACAAGCAAAGCCCTGACAAGCTATCCCGACCCGCTTGAAGGTATTAAGAAAGCTATCGACGGCCTGGAAGGAAAATACCTTAAAAATGTCAGGACGGTTTCTGTTTCCACTACGCTTTCTACAAACAGCATACTTGAAGGAACAGGTTTCCCGGTAGCTCTGGTACTCATAGGGAATTATGATATCATAGGAGAACTCCCTACTAAATATTATATAAAAGTTGTAGGCGGACATGATTTCAATGGGATAGAAACCGAATCAGTGAATATTGATTCCATCAAAGATTTCGCACTGGCGGTAAAGGATAAAGTATCAGCATTTGCAGTGTCATCTTTTTTCAGTGTGAGAAACCACGAACATGAACTTACAGCCAAAGAGATGATCATTCAGCTTACAGGCCTTCCAGTAATTTGTGGCCATGAGCTTTCCCAGGACCTGGGGGCTTTTGAGAGAGCTGTAACAGCCTTCCTGAATGCCCAATTGATACCGGTGACAGAGAGATTCATGCACACTGTTGAAGACGAGATCAAATCCAGAGAGATGGATGCAAAGGTCTTCATGCTCAAATGTGACGGTTCTGTCATCGGGATCCAGAGCGCCCTGAAGAAACCCATCGAATCAATCTTTTCCGGACCTGCCGGAAGTCTTGTAGGTGCTTCTTTCTTAGCAAAAAGAGATACCTGCGCTGTAATCGATGTGGGTGGGACCAGCAAAGATATTTCTGTGATATACCCCAACTTTGACAGTCAAAAGTAATAATAGTGTTCTTAGTCTTGATGTATTCGACCAAAAATGCAACAAAAACTAAGAACATACGAGATTATTCCTAATGAGAATATATGCTTTCCTATCGGAACTATCCTGGCTGTAGAACAACTTTATGATGTACTTGACTTTTCCACTGTTTTTGGCAAACACAAAAAGAATGGATTTGACATCAACTACCTGCTGAAAGCTCTTGTAAGCTACAAGCTTACAGATAATTTCAGCATAAGTAAAGCTCATGATTGGATCAACCGTGATGAGGTACTTGAGATCTTCAATCTTGAAGAATTCAGTGAACGAACACTTTACAGGATTCTTGAAACCCTGGGAAATAATCGTGAAACGATTATTTCCGATATCCAGGACAGATTGTTTGGCAGATACGATTTCGAACATACTAACATCAACATGGACTGGACAAGTATTGTCCTGCACGGTGATAAATCGCCATTGGGTAAATATGGTTATAGTCGTGACCATAGGCCGGATAAGAAACAGATAACTTTAGGCATAGCAGAACTTGCTGATCCTATCAATGTGCCAATTGGCATCACAGTAGAACAAGGAAATCTACATGATCAAAAGCACTTCAGGAAAACGTATCAACAGGTTAACAAGAGGTTGAAGCAGGGATCACTTGTTGTTTTCGATAAAGGAGCTCATAGTACAGAGAACACTGCCATGATAAGGGCAGATGATATGCAGTATCTGACTGCAAGAAAGCTCAATAAGAGCGATGACAAGATAATTGCAAACTTCGGGAACTATTCTCTTGAGATCGTTGATTCAGAAGATGGTATCTATGGCCTGAAAATCGTTAAACCAAGTAGTGTCAACTACTTCTACTTCTCTGAAAAGCTCAAGAAGGAGCAACTTGAATCAAGAGCCAGGAAGATCATGAGGCAGATCCAGGAAGCAAAAGAGATACAAGAATCTATTGACAAAAACAAAAAGCTGCCTAAAAAGTTCAGGATTAACAATGTCCTTGTTGATGTCGTTTATTCTCTGCAGACAAAACTGACGGATATTGATGAAGAAGAAGCTATCAAACTTCTTGAGGAACATTTGATAACAGGCAGAGAAGGATTTTTCTGTCTGAAATCGAGTAAGAATTTGACACTAAAACAGGCTCTTCAAACATACAGGAAAAAGGATTCTATCGAGAAGATCATCAATTCTCTCAAGAATGAGATTGAGATAAAACCGTTGAGAGTGTGGTCCGATGCTAGTGTTTATGGAGCTATTATTATTGGGTTCATTGCACAGTTGTTCATATCGCTGATGCGATATGAGTTCAATGAACTCAAGCATAAGTCCACAAAGTTCATCAAAAAAAGCTTATTGAATTTGACAGTTACCGTAGATTTCCTGAAAGATCGGTCGAAAAAGTACATTTACGCCAATTTTGATGCCATAAATACACTGATTTTAAGGCAAAAATGGGCAAAATCGTAGAATTTTGCATGAAATTGTTTAAACTGTCAAATAGGTTTTCCTGACAAAAAAAAGAAAATTCTAGGTCCGAAGAGAAGACATTCTCTTCATCAAGGAGTGAAAACTGTCAAACTTGGGATATACAATGGAGTTCCGGAGATGAGTGATTCGGGAGCTGTTGTCGGCGGGTGGAAGACCAGGGTGAAGGCAATTAAAATGGAGACATCTGCGATGGGAAGTGACAGCCATATATGGGTCAAAGGAGAGAACATACATTTTGAACCAAGAAGGGTAATCCCATTATGCCGCGCAGCCAGACTATATCCTGGTTTTCTGGAGCAGCTCAGGACAAGCCCTATGCCTTCAAAGATCCGCCTGGGCATAAACTACCAGCCAACAAAGTTCTATCTGCGGACAGATTACGAAGCCATTGAGATAAGCAAAGAAGAGGAAGAAACTCTGGGTGCCATCAAAAAAGAGCCTACATCCACAGCTGAGATATTTGACAGGATCAAAAGATATCCTTCAAGCGGGTCACTTGACGGCCTGATGAAAAAAAGGCTCATCCAGGCCATTGGTTTTACTCCCACCGACGCACTCCATGTGCTGGGCGAATATACGGAATGGGATATAGAAGCCTCGATGACCGGTGCAGACCTCCTTGGATTATTGGCGGGTATGGAGCGCCATGAGTTTGCAGGACATATAAAAAGAGAGTTCACAAAGAACATGGCAGCAAATATTGTATCTTTCTTCCTGGAAGGAGTACCAAAGCAGGAAATAAGGAAAATATTCGACATTCAATCACCGGCAAAGTTCAAACTAGAGGTACCTGTAGTACTTATAGGTGGACCTGTTGCCGCTTTTGTTGAAGACCTGCGGAACATACTTGATGCTGAGATAATACTGCCTTCTAATTACGATGTTGGCAATGCCACAGGTGCGCTGGCAGCAAAGGGAATACGAAGGGCAGAGATACTTATTAGGCCGGCTTCAATGGCTGCTCCTGAGTGGGAGTTCCTGGTGTTCTCGGAAAAAGGGAGGAATAGTTTCTATGATTACCAGGAAGCACTCGATTATGCTGTCAACCTTGGAGAAATGATGATAATCGAATACATGAAAGATGCAGGGCTGGACTCAAGTCATATCCGGATAGATATCAAAAAAGACGAAATAATCCCCCATGGATGGAAGACACCCATGGAAACAAAACTCGTGGTCATGGGCATTGGAACCTTTAACGCCAACTGAGAAGCGGGTATCAGGTAGCCTGATACCCATTAGATTCTTTTCCATTCTGGAGATCATGGTTCTCCAGACCGGGGTCTTTTATTATGGAGGCAGTGGCGATCAAAACATCCTGACCACCCCAATCGCCGATAGTGAACTTGGTCTTAGCAGGAACAAGTGTTCCCTCCTTGCTCAAAAGCGGGATCTCACAGAAGGAGGATTTATCCTCCATGATCTCATCCAGATTAGAGAGCACGTCGTCCTCCCATCCCTGCGGATATAGCAACAGGAAATCTTTCATGTACAGATCCCTGTCCTCATAGTTCAGATGCTTATGCAAGGTCTTGTTAGTGTGTAATACTTTGCCTTCAAGATCCATTACAAATACCAGTTCATCAAGTGCATCAAGCAGTGAACGAAGATGGTTCTTGCTTTTCTGGACTCCGGAATCCTTCCTCATGTTTGAGATAATGACACCGACCTGATTGGAAATCGTCTCTATCAGGTTCCTGGAATTTGCAGGGATCTCCAGATCCTTATGTGACCCAAGAGCCATGGCAGCAACCAGTTCATCATTAAACTTCACGGGTATGAAACCCATAGCCTGCAGGCCCTCATATCCAAGGTCCTCTCCTGGTATCATGGCATTGATCTCCGAGAAGTACTTGTAAACAGGATAGCCGGTCATGAAAAGGCGTGCAAGTATCGTATTTGAAGAAAAGTGGGAAAGGCTTTTCATAAAGCGTTCGGAAAGGCCGCGGGCAGCAGCAAGATTGAACTCACCCGTCCTTTCATCTACCAGGTATATTATGCCACTGTCTATTGTCTTTGTTTCCAGGGTGAAGCCCAGCACCCTTTCAAATGCCTCATGCAGGTTATCCGTGGCACCAAGAACATTATCAAGGTCACATTCAAGGCGCATGAAATTATTTGCCTGCTTGCGTTCGGTAACATCCACAACGATACCCTGCAAATAATCTACTATGGCGTTTTTATTATAATGTATCAGCGTTCTCTCATCCACCCATCTTACCTGGCCTGACTTTGTCAGTACCCGGTACTCCTGGCTGAAATCCGAAAAACCTGCCTTAAAAGCTCTGTCCACTTCCTGGCGGACTCTGTCAAGATCAGAAGGATGTATGATATCACCATAAAGTATCTTCCCTGATGTGAAATCCTCCACCCTGTAACCAAACTGGGAGATATTGTCAGATACGAATTCCACAGGCCAGTCCTTCTCAGGCCGCCAGAGGAAGACAACTGCAGGACTGGAGCTCATAACCGATTCGAGCACCCTGCGCATTTTCAGTGCTTCTATGAGTATGTCGTTTGTGTGCTTATACTGTATCAGCTTCCACATGCCTTCCATCAGAAGCGTTAACTGCCGGACATCCGATTCATTGTAATCCGAATCCTTGTTGGCAACACTTACCAGAGCGACTATCTGCTCACTTTCAAATATCGGTATAGTAACATGACGGAAAAGGGCTCCACCAGACCCAGAATATATTTCATCCTCAAGATCGAAGGAGTTCCTGTTCACAATTACAGGTTTGCGTGCGCGTATCGCTTCACCCCAGAATCCGTTAGAGCGTACGGGATGGATGAAAGGCTCCTCACTAATTGAGGACATATCCTTGTTATCATATGGCCAGCGATAAGTCTCCAGAACATTCTCATTTTCATTAAGGAATTCCAGATAACCCACCTTGCTGCCTGTAAGCTCGACTGTTTTCTGTATAGTGAACTCTGCAATATCAGGCATAGGTGCATCCTGCATCTGATAAAGTTCAAGAAGCGCTTCAAGGCGAGTCTCATTAAGACGAATCAACTCCTCTGCATGCCTGCGCTCTTCCATATCTTCGATAATCCCGATGCCTCCAAGGAGAGAACCGTCATCTGACATTATAGGTGTGAAACTGGCCTTTGTGGATACCTGCTTTCCGCTTATCACGGAAAGGTGACTTCCTTCATAGTAGCCCTGGTTCCCCAGGAATACCATTTCAACAGCTTCTTTGAGATGATCATCTGATAACTTTGAAAGGACATTGAACCCTATTATCTTACTCACAGGTGCTTTCAGAACCCGGGCACAACTCTCATTGCAGTGAGTTATGAGACCATTCTCATCAAAGTAAAGTATTCCTACCGGAGATTTCTCAAATATGGTCTGATACTTTTTCCCGGTTTCGATCAGGGCCTTCTCTGTTTTTTCAAGTTCTGTATTGTCGATGATTATGCCCTGGAAATGAGTAATATTGCCTTCATTATCACGTTTTATAAAAGATCTCTCTGTTACCCAGCGTATGTCACCATTCGTGGTTAGTATTCTGTAATTCAAGGCAAAAAAAGAAGTGTTTTTTCTTTTAGAGTGCTTATCGACTTCCAAATGTACCCTGTCAATATCATCCGGGTGTACAATATTTCCGTAGAGCACTCTGCCTGAAAGAAAATCTTCCGGGGTGTAGCCTAACTGTGAAACATTCCCTGAAACGGATTCCACAGGCCATTCGCCCTCTGCTTTCCATAAAAACGAAATAACAGGACTACTATTATAGACTGCTTCCAGTTTCTTTTCAACATCTGAGGTATTCGACATAATTTTCCCGCAAACCTGTTCTCTCTTGACAGCACAGAGGTCGTTAGTAACTCTGAGGTTAAACCTTTATAGACTTTAAGATTATTGCTATTGACGCACTGAACAGGTAGATATATTTTACGCAAGGACCAATAATGCAGAAAAATCTGCTCAGAGAGTCGGATTTGAGAGAGGATAGATAATAAGGATCATATCAGCCTAATTATGCCTAATTTAAGAATAATACAGGATGCATACAAAAAGAGAGTGTTATCATTATGTGGTAACACATAATGACATATTTGTCTAAAATGGCGGAAACCCCGGGAATTTAACCCGGCTAAACGGATTTAGAGTCCATTTGATCAACATGATCTGATTTCCTTGCTGATGCTTCTAAATGGAGAGATGAGTTCCTATTATTTATATTTTTTGGCATATCCTTTTACAATAGTAAAAAAATAAGAAACCATTACTCAGGCTTTAGGAACTCCAACTCCAAGGAAGACCAGCCTTGTTTCAATTGGCGACCCGCTGCCATCTTCCATTGCAAGGTTCTCACTCTTAACACTTATATCAATATCATCATACTCGATGCCAGAATCCACCATATAATCAAGTATGAGCTGGTTGCCAAGCTTTGTGGCATATTCAACAGCCTCCTGATGGGTTTCAAACTGCTTTCTTCCTTCCGGGGAAAATACCAGGATAGACCTCTGGGACTTTTCGTAGAATGATTTGACCAGTATCTCAATCCTCTTTATTCCCTTGCCAACCAGCGCTCCCACTGCATTGCCGACTTCAGCATGCTCAGGAACTATGATCTGTGCATCGATGAGATTCCCAAGTTCTTCAACATAAGCACGCACAGGCCCTCCGAGCAGGATCACCGGCACATTGACCTTGAACTGGGAATAATAATCGCCCCGGAGGATCTTCTCAATAGCCTGCCTTTCAACACCTTCGAACATGTATCCCATGAGGCTTAAAGCCATGTTTATAGCCACTTCTTCCTTGACTTTCCGGCAAAGTTCATATTCATCCATGGGAGTCAGTCTCGCAAGGATCTTAGCTCCTGTTATGGAAGCCTCGGTGTCCCACTCCGTATACTCGCCCAGCACATGGAGTGCGTCGGTGGGAGTAAAACCAATGGCCTGGACGAGCCTTTTCTGTATGAGGGAATCTATATGATCAGGAGATATCAGCCTGCCCAGCTTCCAGAAGATATCATTGATAGAAACAGGCTCTTCACCTATTATTGCCAGTATCTCCTTCTCATGATTGCCCAGGCCAATGCCCTCCTTCCCGGTCTTGACAAAGAACTTCGTAGGCTGGATGTTCTCTGCAAGCTGGAATCTGGAAGGGGTACGCCCTGACTTTAGTAATTCCTTAAAACCAGGGTATTTCACAGCAGCAAGACACAAAGGAACCACTCGCCGCGGTCCGATGTTGACACCCCTGTTCCTGATCCACACATGACTGTCTCCCCCCATTGCAGAGGTTTCCATGCGTATAGCCTTCACTTTTGTATGCCAGCCGCCGACCACTGCGCCGGTATCAACAAGCTGCGGAAAACCGCCATGTGTCAGTGATACATCGGTGCTTGTCCCACCCACATCGATCACAGCACATGTGTCACTCCTAGACAGGAAAGATGCACCCATAAGACTTGCAGCAGGCCCCGAAAAAACAGATTCTATGGGTTTTTCCAGTGCCTCCTCGATACCGATGACAGAACCATCACACTTGAGCATCATCAGCTTAGCATTGATTCCTCTTTTCCTGATATCGGACATGATGGCATCTATGAAATGGCGTGCAACAGGCAGCAATTGTGCATTGAGGTATGCCGTTACCCCTCTTTCATAAGCTCCCAGGTCCTGGGAGAGCTCATGGCCGCACACCACGGGCAGACCGGTCATTGCGTTGATCAGTTCCTTGGCCCGCAGTTCATGATCAGGATTCCTTATACTGAAATAGGAGGATACTGCAAATGCTGATACCCTGTCCCTGACTTTTAAAACGTACTCTTTGATAGCTTCGGTATCAAGCCTTTCATCCTCAGTGCCATTAAGATTGTGGCCTCCCTTTATCACTGCAAGCTCCTGGATTGGTGTACTTCCCGGAAGAGTGTGCTTGCCAATGAGGATAAGTGCTACAGGATACCCTGTCTTCTCAAGTATCGTATTGGTAGCAAGAGTAGTAGAAACAGAAACAAGCCTTACATCCCGGAGGTATTGCTCATCAAGGCCGTCAATAGCGTTCTCGATTCCCTTCAGAAGATCAGGATAAGTTGTCAGGGCCTTATTGGTATCAATAACTTCCCTGTCAGAGTTCCTAATGATCACTGCATCTGTATAAGTTCCACCGGCATCTATCCCAAGACTATAGTGCATCTTCTGTCACCCTTTACCTTCAATGATTCAAACATTCTTGTGTTCACTAGCATGACACGTTTACGAAAGATCAAAAGATAGTTATTCATGAATAGTAATATGCAGAAATCCAACTCCTTTACGGTTTACAAAGGAGTGTGGAGAGGATCCCTGCAGAGATATGCATAGCCTAGATGGATATAGACCGAACCATTGTAAAAGCTACTTGATATCCCATTTTAAACAATGCATAGTAGATATATATATTTTTCTATCACTAAAACATACACCATTATATAATTTGGGAATAATAATTATTTCATCAGCATTACAGATAACGTTTATTTTTTGAACTTACGTCAAAGTTTACAATAGATGTCCGGCAAAAACTATAAATATAAATTAATTTCACTTTGAATGCGATAACTAAATATACAGGGAAATTTCATCTGTGAAAGAAAATGAATAATAGCATAAAGGAGCTCCTGCAGGAATACCATTTATTCTCAAAAAGATGATAGGTTACCCAAGCTGAAACCAGGAACTCATCATTATAAGAGCGTTGTAACATTACAATACAGTTATAATTCTATTACACGTGTATTTTAAAGACAATAATCCATTAGAGATGTATAACTTCATCTTGCTTCACAGATAACAGTCTTAATAATCATACGAGCCACAAGAATGGAATGGAAAAACATTTCCTTAAAGGTCAAACTCATCCTGTATATTGTCGTAGGCACTTTGCTTGTACTCATAGCCAGCACCGCGATGACCATATCCACTGTTACTTCCCAGGAAGAAGATCTTGCATACAAACAGGCGACAGAGATGGCCAGGAACTATGCCAACAACTTCAACGGAGATATGGAGAAGAACAAGGCCATTGCAGAAACAATAGCTGTGAGCATGGGTAGCTATGACTCCATCAACCGAGAGGAAACAAATAGTATGCTATACAACCTGCTGGTGCATCATCCTCACCTTCTTGGCACTTATATAGCTTATGAACCGGATGCATTTGACGGACAGGACCATTTGTTTGTGAACTCTTCCGGACATGATGCAACAGGCAGGTTCATTCCCTACTGGAACAAGATCAACGGACCCATCCGCCTTGATCCTCTCCTGGAGTATGATACCCTTGATTACTATCAGTTACCAAAGAAAACAGAAAGTGATGTATTAACTGAGCCTTACTACTATGAAGGAGTATTCATTGTTAGTTACGTATCTCCAATCATAAAGAACGGTGAATTCGTAGGTATCGGAGGCGTGGACGTCTCCCTCAATTACCTGGATGATACGATCAGCACTGTGAAAGCTTTTGAGAGTGGTTATGCCTTCATGACCGGCAATACAGGCATACTCGTCTCGCATCCTTTTAATAAAGACTGGATAGGAGAAAAAACGCTGTACGATTTTGACATACCCGAGATATCAAGAGCAGCAGGTGATATCCGGGAAGGGAAAAGCGGTCATGTGAAAACCATTGACCCAAACACCGGAAAAACAGTCATCATGTTCTATGAGCCTATAAGGACAGGTAATTTCTCATTCATACTTGTCGTTCCTGAGGATGAAATATTTGCAGGTGTGACAACTCTCAGTGACAAGTTGCTGGAGATATCCCTTATATCCCTGATATTCATGGCAGGAGTATCATACCTGATAGCACTATCCTTTACCGAGCCAATAAAGAACATTGTCAGTGATTTTAAGAATATATCAGAGGATGCCGTTAGAGGAAAACTGGATTCAAGGGCCAAAACTGATGTCCAGAAGGATTTCAAGGAGATACCTATGGGCCTGAATGAGATCCTGGACTCTGTAATAGCCCCTGTGCGTGATACCATCCGCCTGACCAATGCACTGGCTAAGGGGGAGCTGGGTGAACGCTCCAATCTCAATGTCAAAGGAGAGTTCAGGCAACTTGCAAATACCCTCGATGACTTTGCCGAATCACTTGACACAATTATCAAGGACTCGAGTGAGGTATTATCGGCAGTACAGAATAACGATTTCTCCCGTCAGGTAAAGGTATACGGGGAAGGGGATTTCAGGATCCTGACAGAAGGCATCGAGAAGACTAGGGAAACACTCTCAGAGATGATACAGGAACGCGAAAAACTTGAAGAGATACGGAAAAAGGAGATACATCACAGGATAAAGAACAACCTTCAGGTAATTTCAAGCCTGCTTGACCTTGAGGCAGATAAGTTCACTGATGAAAGCGTCATTGAAGCTTTTAAAGAAAGCCAGAACCGCGTAATCTCCATGGCGCTGGTCCATGAAGAGCTCTACAGGTCACAGGATATGGAAAGTATAGATTTCTCGGATTATCTTATGAAGCTTGTAAATGAACTGTCATATTCGTATGTAATAGAAAAGGAAAGCATTAAGATCAAAACCGACGTTGAGACTGTATTTTTGGACATGGACACTGCCATTCCTCTGGGGATGATCGTGAACGAACTTATCTCAAATTCGTTCAAACATGCTTTCTCACCCGGGGAAAAGGGTGAGATCCATGTTAATCTCAGTCTTGACAACGGAAAGCTGATACTCGCAGTAGGGGACAATGGTACCGGTTTCCCTGAGCACATCAATTTCAGGGAAACTGATTCACTGGGACTGCAACTGGTCACAACCCTCATATCGCAGATAGGGGGCATCCTCGAACTTGAAAGAGATGGCGGTACAAGCTTCAGAATAACGTTGAACTGATGGAATTTACTGACAGATACTAAAGGTGATATCTTGGAAGACATAAAAATACTGGTTGTAGAAGATGAGAGCATCATTGCGCTCAACATCAAAAAGAAGCTCAAAAGCTTTGGTTATACCGTTCCAGCTATAGTTTCAACAGCAGAGGAGGCCATCAAGATGACAGAGATAACTTTTCCGGACCTTATCCTGATGGACGTGATGCTGAAAGGGGACATGGACGGGGTGCAGGCTATTGAAGAGATTCGCAAGAGGTTTGATATTCCTGTGATCTATCTTACTGCATACTCAGACGATGAAGTACTGGAAAGAGCAAAACTCACCCAGCCTTACGGTTACATCGTAAAACCATTCAAGGCTAATGACCTGCGGACAAATATCGAAATAGCACTTTACAAGCACAGGATGGATAAGAATGCACGCAAAAAGAACGATTGTGAAGGCAGCGTATAATTATATGTATATTTTGTGTGCCTATATTATTGCAGTATTGTAAAAACAGGAATATATGGTGGTGAAATGAAAGATTCTCTGGTAGACATAATACTTAATTCCGAAAAAAGGAAAAATGTCCTTTTACTTTTGATAGAAGGCGAAAAGAGCCGCGATGAGATCAAACGTAGCCTGAACGTGCCTTCCACGGCGCTCATCCCCCAGATAAAAAAACTCAAGGAACACGGGCTTGTTATCCAGAAAAATGACCATTATGTATTGACCGATATGGGAAAAGTGCTTGTGGAGAATGTCCTGCCTTTCCTGAAAGCCGTAGATGTCTTTGAGGAGAATGACAATTACTGGATCAATCGCGACCTGAACGGCATACCCGGACCACTTCTGAAGAGGTTTGGAGAACTTGGGAACTATCTTATTATTGAGCCTGACCGCAACTATCTTTTCGAGTTCCCTAAAGAGTTCACGGAAAACATTGGTAAATCCAGATATATCATGGCTTTTAATGCCTACTTCCACCCGGAGTATCCAAAACTCTATTCCAGGCTTGCAAGCGAAGGCATTAAGGTCTCTCTTGTTCTAACAGATCCTGTCCATGCAAGAATGAGAAAAGATTATATGGCAGACGTGAAAAAATTCTCAGAATTCCCTGATGCTGAACTCTCCCTTTTCAAAGAAGCTTCCGGACTGGCAACACTTGTCACCACGGACCGTTTTCTGTTCCTCTGCTTTTTCGACAATCACGGACAATACGACCACAAGATGATAATGAGCTTTGACAGCGGCGCGCTGCAGTGGAGCAGGGAACTGTTTGATCATTTTAAAAGCATATCTGAGAGTGTACAGTTTCCTGTAATAAAAAATCAATAATCTTTAAAGGAATAATTTTTTCCAATATGTAAAAAATACAGTGAGCATGACCTTTCTTATGCTCACTGATCAAAGCCCGGCCTTAGACAGTTTGCGACTGCGGATCTTTGCGGACATCATTCTCATGCTGGGAGTAATACCACAGAGGTACGTACAGAGCAAGCACTATGAAGCCTACCCAGGTGGATGTCCAGCCAATTTCAAGACTGTTCAGGTAGACAACACCGATAAGACACAGAGGCAGGTTGAAAAGACCAAACAAGAGGGCTACATTCTTCCAGCCGGTAGGTGCCTTGAAAGGTCTGTCCAGAGCAGCCAGTCTTGGGTCATTCTTTGCCTTAACATACGCGAAAAGACTTATTCCATTAGCGCAGACGTATCCTATTGCAGATGCTGCAAGAATTGCCGTTGGGGTACCAAGGGATATGAGAGCCAGGTTAAAGATGCCTATTACTATCATGGAAAATACAGGCGTCCCATTCTTGTTGATCTTACCAAACACCTTTGGAAGATTACCTTCTGTTGCCAGAGAGTGCATTGCCCTTGCAGAACCAAGGTAGGCTGTCTGAATGATCAGGACCATCGCTGCAATAAGCATGATTATCGATATGTATGCACCTATCGGTCCCATGGCAGCCTGGGCAAGGGGCAACATTGGAGAAATGGGCTGGTCAAGCAATCCGCTGATTCCCAGTGTTCCTGTTACTGATGCCTGCACAAGGACGTATGTGAAGAAACATACTATACCACAGCTGAACAATGCCTTTGGGACATCAGAGCCGGGGTTCTTATATTCAGGACCGTAAATGGCCGCTGTTTCCCATGCACATGCACTCCATTGTGCCATTGCAAAGATGCCCAGAAGTATCAGAATATGGTGGAAATCCCATGCCCAGTCCGGAGGAAGCCAGGAGCCTGTGATATTGGACAGCACAAAGTCACCACTTATAAATGGTGAGAGCGTTATTACGGCCAGAGGTGCAAGTGACAGGAAGGCCAGCACATAGCCCATGGTAGCTCCGCTTGAGAGTCCTCTGGAATTGATAAGGATAAGTGCTCCGAATATAACGATGCCGGCAGCCAGGGAGAGACTGTATTCAGAATAGCCTGCAAGTGCAGGAATAAGGCCATGCAGATAACTGCCTACAAGTATTGCGAATATAGCCAGTACTGGATTCCACGCAAACCAGTAGCTCCATGCACTGAAACCTCCTATAAGCTTTCCTTTGTCATACTTATCTTTCCCTTTACCTTTGAATACGTTCTGGGCAAATCCGGGAAGTCCGGATGCATTTGGGAATGTCGTAGCTAGCTCACCATAGGCAAGGTTCTGCATAAAACCCTGGAATACCGAGAGACCCCATACTATAATAGCAAACGACCACAAATAACTTGCAAAATAACCTATAGATGGTAAGATAAGCAGGGGTACACCTATGGCGATTGCCAGGCCCTGTTTCCAGTCTATTGTCCTTTCCAGTTTACTGGGTTCACATACCACTTTGGCACATTGCGGTGCTCCACCCCAGTCTACTCCTGATTCTTTAGAATCCATTTATTATCAGCTCCTGTGTTGATTAAGAAATTTAAGAGGAATTCCTGCAAATACTGATGATTGGTGCAAATACTGATAATTGGAGGTTATTTTGTATTGTTTCGCAGTATTTGCAGGAAACTTGCCGTTACCAAACCTTTGACATTTCAGTTCCATGTAACGGCTACTCAGGTCATATCATCTGATCTTTTGCCTGAATTTCTCACAGCAGTTTATCTTGATGTCCAGCAGCTTCTCGATATTCATCTTTGCTGCAATTCCCTTTGGGGCTCCTGCAACAGATGTTATGACACCGATGCCCAGTTCCTCCCTAAGTTCCCTCATGACGTATTCATCGCTGAGGTCAAGTGTGGAAACACCGAGCTTCTTTGCAACATAGTTCTTTGCGTCACCGACGCGCATGCTCTTTGACATTTCCATCCTTGCAACAAGGTCTCCTGCTGCCCTGATACCGCTCATACCGGAGGTCATTATGTGAGTGATCGGCATACCCATCGGGTCGCCGACCCCCATCTATATACCATCTACGTTAGCAATCTCGACCATCGCCTTGCTTGCTCTTGATACAGCATCAATTGTCGGGGTTTCCAGCATCGGAATACCGCCCACGCCCATTCCCATGTTAACGTGACAGGGAATTGGGGAAGCCTTAACTGCTGCCTTGATGAAGGTAACAGCCCTTCCCAGGTTCCATGCAAAGCTCTTGCTGGTGTTGGTGTTGACAACAGGACCGAACAGGTTGGCACCTGCCTTTGCTGCCAGAGGAGCCTGCTGGTGAGGCCAGAGTCCTGCAAGCACTGTGCCGTCATAAGTCATCTCACCGTGCAGACCAAGTACAAGCTCGCCAGCCATACCAACTTCGATATACATTTCTGGGTACTGTTTCCTCAGATTTTCCACAGCATGCAGGGTTGCATACATATCACCGTCACCTGCAGCACCTGTAGTATCAAAGTTCACACCGTCTGAACCGGAAGCCATCATTCTCTGCATGATCCAGACCATGTCCCTGGTCAGGTGCTTTGCTGCGTGCTCCATGGATTCCCGTGCTTCCTGTATCTTGAAAGCCTTCATCAGGTCTCCCGGGTTCTCGAAAGGACCATCAGGAGTGTAGTAAAGACCCATGTTTGGCATGGCACCGTAGAGCAGAGGAATTACCATGTTCTGCTGGCAGACTTCCATTGTCTGCATCTCCTGTGCAATGACAGGTTTTACCGGCTTGAAGCTGTAATCGATGTGACCAAGCTCCATTGTGTCAGCACCAAAGGCTCTCTCATGCACCATGCATCCTACGAGTCTGCTGGAGGGGATACCAACACCACTGTTACCCTGGTCGCCATCAAGCCTGATAGTACCGATATCGTGAGTTACCGGAACTTCCATGCCAGCCTCGACACCTACCATCCTTGAAGGCATCGTGATGATATCCATTAGCTTGTCCAGCTCATCGCCACTAAGTTCAGGGATGTCTCCAAGATCTACGGCATCTGCCATTCCGTCCCTGAGGTCGGTAAGGATCTGCTCCTTTGTCAGGTAAACCCTTTTACCGTCTCCCATTCTCAACATGTGTTCAGTTGTCATTCTCTCACCACTTAAAGAAGAAGTTCCTTGGCTCTTGCTACTGCTTCGCTTGCGTTCTCAGCGTAACAGTCAGCACCGATCTTGTCAGCCCAGGTCTGGGTAGCGGGTGCTCCCCCGACCATGACCTTGACCTTGTCCCGCAGGCCCTGTTCCTTGAGCATCTCAATGACCTCTCTCTGGCCAGGAAGGGTGGTTGTCATGAGTGCGGACATGCCTACCATGCTTGCACCTGTTTCCTTGACCTTGTCAATGAAGTCCTGCAGGGGAACATCCCGTCCCAGGTCATGGACCTCAAAGCCGGAGGACTGAAGCATTGTGGAAACGATGGATTTGCCGATGTCGTGCACATCTCCTTCGACAGTACCATTAACGATAACGGCAAGCTTCTTCTTTGCTGCATCCTTTGGCATGTCGGCTTCAAGCAACTTGACACCGGCTTCCATTGCACCGGCTGCCATCATTACATGAGGCAGGAATAACTTGCCTCTCTCGAACATGATACCAACATCATTCATTCCGGATGCAAGACCTTTCTCTATGATCTCTGCGGGTTCAATACCCTCACTTTTTGCCTTTTCAACGGCAGCTACAACCGCATCCTTCTTGCAGGAAACGACCGCGTCGGAAAGCAGTTTGAAAGTTTCTTCTTTGCTCATGGTAAACTCCTTTTCACTTTGGCTCCTCGACCTCTCATGAGATAAATGGGACGCGGAGAGCAGTCAGTATTACTACCATAAAGAGAAAACTATATATCATAAACTCAGTGCAATGTGTCTATAGCATGTGAATTTATCATTAGTACAGTAATATTCCATCGTTCCTACAATATTACAATGTGATTGTAATATTACAATCACCACAGTTAACAAAAAGAGGAGTATAAGCAAAAAAAGGTTGATGGCAGTTGAATAAAACTGATGTTCATTTTACTTAAGAAGGAGAAGTTCCTTTACCTTTTCGACAGCTTCAACAGCGTTCTTTGCATAACAATCCGCTCCTATCCTGTCAGCCCATTCCTGAGTAGCCGGAGCACCACCAACCATGACCTTGATCTTATCCCTCAAGTCCTGCTCCTTGAGCATATTGATCAATTCATACTGGCGGTTAAGAGAAATAGTGGTCAGGGCAGACAGACTTATCAGGTCTGCATGTGTTTCTTTCGCTTTGTCAATAAAATCCTGCAGGGGAACATTCCTGCCAAGGTCGTGCACTGTGAAACCGGAGGCCCGAAGCATGCCTGACACGATGATCTTACCGATATCGTGTGCATCTCCCTCAACACTGCCATTAACTATGACGCCGGGCTTTCTGCCCAGACCTGTAGCCGGCAGGTCTGATTCCAGTATCATGATACCTCTTTCCATTGCATCGACTGCAAGAATCAGGTGTGACAGGAACAAGCTTCCCCTCTCAAAGAGGATACCCACTTCATTGACCCCTGAAGCAAGCCCTTTCTCTATGATCTCTGCAGCTTCGATGCCTTCTTTTTTTGCTCTTTCAACTGCTGCTTCTGTAGCATTTACGTCGCATGAGACAATAGCATCAGATATTGCCTGTAAGATTTCTCCCTTGCTCATAGCGCATACTCTCTTAGATTTTATTATATAAAAAACACTAGAAAAAGATACAACCAATGAACTTATACACGTTTATAGTTATCCTCTGGGATAAAAATAGCTTCTCCGGGTGGAAAGGTTGTGAATACTCAATGAGAACTGCCCCGGAGAAAATCTTAATTTTAATATATATGGCTCTTCGCCATCCCGACCATTGCCTTGAGGTTCTCAGTAGGTGTCTTGCTGACAATACCACATCCTGGAGCCAGTAATCCCACACCTGCATCCAGCACTTTCTGTGATGCTTCCTTTACAACTTCAGGTGTCTGGTTCCAGAGAACATTTACAGGATCGAGGTTACCCACGATAATAGCCTTGTCCACCTTGCTCACAGCAGTTGCAACATCCACGTTCTGGTCAACACTGATGGCATCCACACCGGAAGACTCCATAAGGGCCAGGCCCTGGGTGGTGTCACCGCAGATGTGCAGAACAGTGGCGACATTGAGCTCACGCATTGCATCGACTATTTTTTTGTGGTAAGGGACCACGAACTTTTCATAGAACTGGGCGCCAATGAGCTGGGCACTTGCTGTGGGGTCGATGATGACCATTGTATCCGCACCGTTCTCAGCCATCTTCTTTGCATAGGCAATGTTGAATTCGGTCGTGAACTCCATGAGGGCCAGACCAAATGCCTCGTCGGTGAAGATGGTCATGAACCAGTCGTCACCATTCATGTGCTGGGCAAGGGAGAAGGGTCCGATCATGCTTCCCATGATCGGGAGTTCCTTGCCATACTTGTCTGTGAGTATCTTTATAGCATCGCACACGACACTGATCCTGCCTTTGTTGATGTCGTGTCCGCTGAGCTTCTCAATGTCTGCGGCATCCTTTACCACATGACCGACAACGGAGGGCTGCTGCTCCCTGGTGCCGGGTTTGATCTTGCAGCCGAAGAACTCGGCCTCTGCAGTGATATCAAAAGGAACACGCACAGCTTCAAAGCCCACGACCGTGTGGCCTGCTTCTGCAAGTGCTGCCATCTTCCGGGCATCTTCGTTCGCCTCGGGCCAGAAGGCTCCGCAGGCTTCCATCTGTTCTACTGTGCCTGTCTGTGTAAATGAGACAGCAGGCATCCTGTCCACAGGCTGTCCTTTAAGGGCGCGTGCCAATCGTTCTTTGGGGGTATATTCTGTCATATAACACATCTTCTCTGGTCCCTGAATTACAACTGCGGACCCCACTTGCATTTCTTCCCTGGTTTTACGAGTGCTGAGATAATCTCTATTCCCCTGGAATCTTCCCAGGTCCCATGTACATTGCAGGTAACAACTGCCGTGAGTTTAACAATAGCTGAACGTGTACCACAGGCACCGCACAGGCCAAAACCATGAACAGTACAATTTCAACACGCACAGCTTCAAAGCCCACGACGGTGTGTCCTGCTTCTGCAAGTGCTGCCATCTTCTGGGCATCTTCGTTGGCCTCGGGCCAGAAGGCTCCGCAGGCTTCCATCTGTTCTACTGTGCCTGTCTGTGTAAATGAGACAGCAGGCATCCTGTCCACAGGCTGTCCTTTAAGGGCGCGTGCCAATCGTTCTTTGGGGGTATATTCTGTCATATAACACATCTTCTCTGGTCCCTGAATTACAACTGCGGACCCCACTTGCATTTCTTCCCTGGTTTTACGAGTGCTGAGATAATCTCTATTCCCCTGGAATCTTCCCAGGTCCCATGTACATTGCAGGTAACAACTGCCGTGAGTTTAACAATAGCTGAACGTGTACCACAGGCACCGCACAGGCCAAAACCATGAACAGTACAATTTCTTATCTCACGCGCAACAATCATGTCTTCGGTCCCTGCCACTTCAAAGACCGCCTCAGCCACTCCTTCGGTCGTTTTGAATTCCACTTTACCAATGGGATTTTCATCCAGATATAATTCTATCTGGCTGATGTAGTGTTTTTCATCCATGACATGAGGGACATTCCCTACTATCACCTTCACCTCAAACGGCTCTCCGGCTATTGCCTCATCAGGAGCTACAATAACGGGAGCATGCTTCTTTTCTGAATCATTCAGATTCCCATAGTCCTTTATTTGCTGATTAGCATTTAGTGTCATAACCTCACCTTACTTTATTTGTTAACAGACCTTTTCTGTGGAAAAGCTTCTATCTTTTCTGTCAAAAAAAGGAGGAAAATGCCAGAAGGCATTTACCTCAATACTTATAGTTGCTGACAGAATGGTATAGCATGATAGCAAAGAAAATGACGATTCCCGCCAGCAAGCTAAAGTATCCGACAGGATCCCATAGGAACACAATTGCTCCTGTCTCTGTCCATCCCACCAGTACTGAACCCTGGATCTGTGTAGGCACTACAAGACATATGAAGGCGAGTGCGAATACAAAGACAATATCGAATGCCTCCATCAGTGCATTTTTCTTCTTTAATTCCCCGTCCATGTTCATCCTCCTTAATCGTAATACCTCAATTCATGCATATGCTGTTTAAGCGACTTACGCACTTCCCAGTATCCAATCGTTTCAATTCCTACCACAAGTAAGAAGAATACCAGATATAGCCCTCTGATCCCTGCTGATACGGCTGGTCCTGCATAGGAAAGGATTGTGTACACTACATAACCTTCTACTATGACAAGCAATGCCAGTGCACCTATTATCAGATATGTGTCCTTTCGCAATCCTTGCTCGTACTTCTCGTGGTTGATCTCATGCGCCACCTGAGTGTGGGTTGCCTGTTTAATTTCATTCATTCATCTCACTCCTTTGTATCATGATGTGATGGGTTAGGCCAGCCCATTTCTTTGCCCCAGTCAAAGTGCTTTATATGCTTCTTGTGTCTGTTGTGGAAATAGAAGTACGCTATCAGGTAGAATGCCAGAGCGAAAAGCAGGTTATACCTGTATCCCCAGAACAGCGTGGACATTATAACTATTGCAATTGCCATTGAAAACCAAGCGATCCAGGGCTGGAGTGGGCTAACGAACGGGCGCACTTTACTACTATTCATCGGGAATAGTTTTCTGAACCTTATGAGAGAGAACGGGATCAGCACGTAGCACAGCAGCCCTGATACAATAGAGAAGGTAATGACCTGGTCCAGATATCCACTGAATGCGAAAGCTATGGCAATGGGCATCGTGAAGATAACCGCCTTGTAAGGGGTCTGGTACTTCGGGTGCACTGAAGAGAACCATGGTGACACAAAGTGATCTCTTGAAAGTGCGAACCACGATCTTGAAGAATCACAGACACATCCGTTAGCGCTTGAAAGACATGTAAGCAGTGTCCCAAGTGCTAGCAAAGCTATCAACAGGTATACGCCACTTGCCTGCGCCGCCTCGAACAGAGGATAGACCGAGACTCCAAGACCTTCGGCCGGTACGCTGGAATCAATAAGCATTGTGCATACGAAGAGTGTCATTGCCGCTCCGACAAGCAGAGTGATCATTCCGGCCTGCTGTCCCAGTGGCACTGCCCTTGAAGGATGCTTGCACTCTTCTGCACACATTGCAGCTCCCTCGATTCCCAGGAAGAACCATGGACCAAATTGCAAAGCTGCAAACAGACCGATAAGTCCGTTTGGAAGAGCTCCTTGGAATAGTCTCTCCGGATTCATCTCAAATACACCAAAGGTTCCTGAGAAGAAGAACACGATAATAGCAAGGAAAGCTATCGCAGTCATGAAGAAATTCAGCGTCAGTGCGGCCACAACACCCCTATAGTTAATGAAGGTCAGCGTTGCTATCACAAGCAATGTTATAGGGAAGACCTGCAGGTCAGGCCAGATCTCCTGCGCAATAAAAGCAACAACAATAGCATCAGCAGCCTGAAGGGCTATATACTCCATATATACTGCAAGACCGACGCTCGCAGCAGCGCCTGGTCCTATAAACAACCTAGCCCAATCATAGGGTCCTCCCGCCAGTTTTGTAGAAGACCCAAGTTCGCTTGCACACAGAGAGATCATAATGTACATCGTTCCGGCAACAAGCATTGCAAACAGAGAACCAAGAACCCCTCCTTTTGCTATAGTGAAGTTCCAGCCCATATACTCACCCACAAGGACTATACCTACACCCAAAGCCCAAACATGGTAAGGTCTGAGGGATTTGACCAGTCCGGGTGATTCCATCATTTGTTCAGCCAAGATATCACCTCTTCAGTTTTTTAGCAACTTTGCTGGCATCCAGTAGAACCCATCCAATCAAACTGAAGGCCAGTAAGTATATTATTCCATTGATAATTGTCCAATATGCATCCATGGGAATAACTCCTCCTGCGTATTATTTTCACATGATTATTAGTTACATTACTTTTGATAAAAAATGCCAGTGAACTTTTTCACTGGCAAGCTTTTTTCGTTGATCTTAGAATACCAGGCCCAGGCCCTCGAGCTTCTTGCGTGCGCCCTCGTAGACCGTGACGTATTCTTCGGTAGGTGTTATGGTCTTGACATCATAACATTCCTGGAACGTCTTACCCTGAGGTGCTGTTGCATAGTTCTTCTCGTACATCTTGACGAGATTGTCGAGTATCCTGTTGACCTCTTCTATTTCCATGCCTGCGGTTGCCTTGGCTGCCTGTCCCATCATCCTGGCTTCCATACCTGTGGTCTTGTCCTGGACGACACCCTTGGCTGCTGCGACACCTGAGAGGATCTCACGGCCGGATGCTGTGTCAGTGATGGCCTGTGCTGAAGCTTCCAGCAGACACATCTCGGTACACGGACCTGCACATGGATAGTACTGGTTGCCTGAGAGGATGTCAGTGAACTCTGAGATGGTTGCACAGGTCCAGCCTGCGATCATCAGGGTTTCCCTGGTGTTGGTCGATCCCCAGCGGATGTGCACCGGACCGTCAAGGTGCCAGGTTGCATTGCTCATCACAAAGGCGTTGAGGTGGGTCGCAATATCAACGATAGCAGTCTCTTCTATGCCTCCGGCATAGCCACCGAAGATGGGCATCTGCTCATCCATGATGATGTCACTGTTAGCATTGTAGTGTGCGATCACACTTATTGCATCGAGGTCGATCTTGAGCTCATTGAGCTGTGAGAGCTCGTGGCTGTCACTGCTAATCATGCCACCGGCACAGTCAGCAGAGATATTTCCCTGAGCGGACAGGGAAGTCTCCGGTCCCTATATACCCATGCCAGGTCTGCCGGCCATTGCTGCTGCGGTTTTGATAAGCCTTGTCTCGGTCTTGGCTGCAAGGATCTCGTAGGGACTCTTGGGTATTGTCGGTTTGCCGCGCACTGTCATCATTACACCGTTGACAATGGTGTCTACTTCCTTCTCAAGTGCGTAGCTCAGGTGGACTGGCATGAATACGTCTTCTGATATTGGAGAACCAGTCGGGCCACCCTGGATTATGGGCTTGCGCTTGTCGCCGACCTTTCTCTTGCGGACGTTTACGGACAGGGAAGTCTCCGGTCCCTATATGCCCATGCCAGGTCTGCCGGCGATAGCGCATGCAGTCTTGATAAGCCTTGCCTCGGTCTTGGCTGCAAGGATCTCGTAGGGACTCTTGGGGATTGTCGGGTTGGTTGGTCGATCCCCAGCGGATGTGCACCGGACCGTCAAGGTGCCAGGTTGCATTGCTCATCACAAAGGCATTGAGGTGGGTTGCGATATCAACGATAGCAGTCTCTTCTATGCCTCCGGCATAGCCACCGAAGATGGGCATCTGCTCATCCATGATGATATTACTGTTACCCTGATAGTGTGCCATCACACTTATTGCATCGAGGTCGATCTTGAGCTCATTGAGCTGTGAGACCTCGTGGCTGTCACTGCAGATCATGCCACCGGCACAGTCAGCAGAGATATTTCCCTGAGCGGACAGGGAAGTCTCCGGTCCCTATATGCCCATGCCAGGTCTGCCGGCGATAGCGCATGCAGTCTTGATAAGCCTTGCCTCGGTCTTGGCTGCAAGGATCTCGTAGGGACTCTTGGGTATTGTCGGGTTGATCTCGTAGGGGCTCTTGGGTATTGTCGGTTTTCCGCGCACTGTCATCATTACACCGTTGACAATGGTGTCTACTTCCTTCTCAAGTGCGTAGCTCATGTGAACCGGCATGAACATGTCTTCTGATATTGGGGAACCTGTCGGACCGCCCTGAATTATGGGCTTGCGCTTATCGCCGACCTTTCTCTTGCGGACGTTTACAGCATCCCTGCCAGTACCCAGCACGAACTCCTTCTGGACATTGTTGATAGCATCCCATATCTCGTCCTCGGTGTATTTTACTACACGGCTTGTATCGGTACAGAAGATACCGCATTCAAGCAGCATGTCAAAACCGGCCTTGAACAGTTTCTCCATCATGTCCTTGTCGGTGGGAACGAACTCGCCCTTGAAGTCGATACCGTACTTCTGCTTGAGCTCCATTGACTTCATTGGAATGGTCATGAGGTCCCAGTCATCCTGGGACATTTTCTCTCCCTTCTTTGCACGGTCATAGAACTCGTAGCAATCAACTGATTTTCTGAATGTCATTTTGAAGCCTCCTTATTTCATCAGTCCCAGTGCGACACGTGCTGCATCTGCTGCATTCTCTGCTGTTGCGTCAGCTCCGATCTCTGCGATCCATTTCTGGGATACAGGTGCACCACCGAACATTATTTTGACGGAGTCTCTAAGACCTTCTTCCTTGAGTATTTCTACTGTGTCCTTCTGTCCGAGCATGGAAGTTGTCATGAGAGCAGATCCTGCGAGAAGTAATTTTGAGCCTTTGTTCTTCTTGATCTCTTCCACAAGCGTGTCATTGGATACATCGACGCCCAGATCGATGATCTTGAAGCCGTTTGCACCGAGCATTGTTGATACAAGGCGATGACCAATGTCGTGAATGTCGCCTTCCTGAACAAAAGTGATGGCAGTTCCAACACCTTCGCCGGCTTTCTCTTTTGCCAGCTCCGGAGTGAGGATTTCCATTGCAGAGTTCATGGCTTTTGCAGACATCATGATCTGAGGAAGGTAGATCTCTGCTGCCTCGAACTTGTCACCAATTATCTTCATTCCGACTGCAAGGCCACCGTCTATAGCCTCGACTGCCGATATGCCTGCAGCGAGGGCTGCTTTTGTAGCCTCTACAGTACCGTTGATGTCCTGCTTGACTATTGAGTCTCTAAGTTTGTCTAAGATTTCATTCTTTCCCATTTGGTCACCTTATATTTTTTATTGCATAGTATATTTAAATATAGTTACAACTAACCAGTGATATTTCCCTTGAAAACAAAGTTCTGCCAAGGTTTTTCAGCGGATAGCTGTTCTTAAATATTGCAATGCACCGGTGACATATAGCCTGATTCATTCCGATTCTGCACGAACTTAGTTACATATCCTTTAGTACAGGACAATGACATACATGCGCGACCGGAAGGTTTCAGCATATTTGTTGGCTACCTTGTGATATGCATATGGTGCATGACTTGTCACCTGCCTTGTGAATTGTAAGTACCCATGTGAATCTGCCAGTAAATTAAATTAATATAAGTCCAGTCCAAACTGGTTTAATGAATAGGATATTGTAAACAGATATTCCAACCAATGGTTTAATGTAACCAATGGTCAAAAGTGCTAATAACCTAATGTCAGCACATTGATCAGGATAATAGCAGTATGAAAACATCGCTTGTCAATACCGTATGGTTTTCTGAAAAAAGAAAAAACCTCCTATTACTACTCATTGAGGGAACACGTGATATTGAGCAGATCAAGAAATCACTTAATGTTACAGCCCGGGCCATAATGCCTCAGATCAAGCTGCTCAAACAGCAGCATCTTATAAAGCAGGCTGGGGACAGCTATAGTTTAACAACTGCAGGAGAGATCATTGTTAAGAGTATGTCACCGCTTTTGGAGACATCAAGGATCATAGAAGAGAACAAAGATTTCTGGACCACTCGCAGCTATGATGCAATACCTTCTCATCTTTTCAGCCGTCTAAGGGAAGTTGGCCATTACTTTTTGATAGAGCCGGATATTAATCACCTGTTCGAGCTTCCAAGAGAATTCACAGAAAATATACCCAAATCAAAACAAATAATGACATTTGCTTCATATCTCCATCCGGCTTTTCCTTCTCTCTATTCAGGAGTTTCAGACTCAGTAGCTGACATTTCATTATTTCTAACCTTGCCTGCTTTTGAAAAACTTAAGAAAGAGCATACTGCAGATTATACCAAACTGATGAGATCCGATAGTGCAAGGATATTTCTTTTTTACGATAATATAAAACTGCCGATGATCACAGTGACTGACTGGTTCAGCTATATCTGTCTTTTCAACGAAGAAGGAAGATATGATCACAGGGACATAATCAGTTTTGATGAAAGCGCTCTGAAATGGTGCCAGGATTTTTTTGAATTCTACAGGAACAAGTCAAAGGAAGTGTTGCAATAATAGATTATCATATAGAACTATTTGCATACATAAAGCCCCAGGGGAGATAAAATGGAATCATCTTTAATGAATGCAGTATGGTTCTCTGACAAAAGAAGGAAGTTGCTGTTATTCTTGCTGGAAGGCAAAAAGGATCCTGAAGAAATAAAAAATGCCTTTGAGGTCTCATGGCGCTCATTGATACTTCCTCTTAAAGAACTCAAAGAAGAGGAACTCATAATTAACCATAATGGGAGTTATGAACTGTCCGGCATCGGTAAAATGCTGGCAGAGAACGTAAAACCTATTGACAGAATATTGAATCTATTTGAAGGGAACACTGGTTACTGGACAGAACGCGACTTCAAAGAGATCCCTCAGTATTTGCTGGACCGTATCGGAGAAATAGAAAATTATACTATAATTGAGCCTGACCTGAACAACATGTTCGAGCCAACAGAACGGTTCCTTCGGTCACTTCACATGTCCAGGCATATAAATGCTGTTTTTTCTATATATCATCCGCTATATCCGGCACTCTACTGCCAGCTTGCTAAAAAAGGAATTCCTATGTCGCTGGTCCTTACAGGACCCGTACTCCAGAGAATGCGTGAGGATTGTAAGGAAGATACGGAAAATATCCGGCAGCTTAAAAACACAAGATCTTTCCTCTATAACAATGAGATGGTCCCACCATCGTTTGTGATTACTGATAATATGCTTCTTATCAGTTTTTTTACTAAAAGCAGACGGTATGATCACAGGGACGTAATGAGTTTTGCAAAGAGTTCTCTTGAATGGGGTGAGCATCTTTTTGATCATTATAGAAGTATTTCCCAAGAATTGCCTGAACTTTTGTACTAGCTATCATTAATCCGGTCTCACCCTCTAAGGACCATTGGATTAAGGATGTGTAAATGCAACCAAAAGAACTGTCAATCAAAGCCAAACTGATCGCATATATAGTGATAGGTGTGTTCCTGGTGCTTGCCGCATCAACAGCCGTAAGCATCTCAACAGTAACCACACAGCAACGGGAACTGGCATATCTGCAATCGGTAGAAATGGCGAGGGATTACGCAAACCAGTTTGACGGGGATATGAAGGCCAATGAGGCTATTGCAAACACTCTTGCAAAAACAATGGAGCAATATAATTCTGCAGATCGGGAGGAAGTTAACAATATACTTAAAAATGTCATGGTTGAGAACCCTAGTCTTACAGGAGTATATGTAGGGTATGAACCAAATGCTTTTGATGGAAGGGACAGTGAATATGTCAATGCCGAAGGCCATGATCAAACGGGCAGGTTCCTCCCTTACTGGAATAATATTCAGGGTTCTTTAAGTGTTGAACCCCTTGTTTTTTACGATGAGTTCGATTACTATCAACTGCCAAAGAAGACGCAAACTGATCTTGTAACTGAACCTTATTTCTATCAAGGCATTTTCATGGTAAGTTTTGATTCACCCATAATCAAGAACGGGGAATTCATAGGTATTGCCGGGGTCGATGTATCACTGGACTATATTGATGATGTTGTGGGTGACATTAGAGCCTTTGAAACAGGCTATGCTTTTGTGACCGGCAATACAGGTATCCTTGTATCACATCCTGAATACAAGGAAGGGATTGGCTCACAGACACTTTATGATTTCGGAGTACCTGAGATATCAGAAGCTGCCGATAATATAAGGCATGGTAGAGGAGGGAGTGTGGAAACTATCGACCCTTCCACAGGCAAGGAAATAATCATGTTCTACGAGCCTGTCAAAACCGGTAACTACTCTTTCTTGCTTGTTGTCCCAAAAGAAGAAATGTTTGCAGGCGTCACAAGTCTCAGAAATAAACTGATAATCATATCAGCTATCTCGATTTGTTTTATGGCTGTGGTATCCTATCTTATAGCCGTGTCGATAACTTCCCCTATCAATGAGATTGTTTATAACTTCAGGCAGATAGCCGGGGATGCCGTGAACGGGAAGCTGGACATCAGAGCAGATACAAAAGTACAGAGGGATTTCAAGGAGATACCGTTGGGACTCAACGAAATACTTGAAGCTGTGATAGCTCCGATACGTGAGACTGTAAGGGTGACAAATGCTCTTGCCAAGGGGGAACTTGAGACACGCACGGAGCTGGAGTTGAAAGGAGAGTTCAAGGAGCTGGGAGATACTCTGGACAATTTTGCGGAATCACTCAACAATATCATTGCCGACTCAAACAGCGTACTTACTTCGATACAGAACAATAATTTCTCCCGCAGTGTGTGGATACATGGGGAAGGGGACTTCAAGATCCTGACAGACGGGATAGAAGAAACAAGACATTCTCTGAATGCGGCTATCACCGAGCAGAAAAAAGCTGAGAAGGCTCTAAGGGATTCGGAGAAAAAGTTCAGGACACTGTTCGAAAGTCCCAATGATGCGATATACCTGCATGATCTGGACGGCAAGTTCCTTGAAGTGAATGATATTGCATGTGAAAGAATGGGATATGCATATGAAGATTTCCTTAAAATGACATATATGGATATCGATAGTCACTATCCAGGCAGGCAGATAATAAAGGTCATCAGAGAGCTTTGCAAGTCTAAGAGCAACCTGCTGGAAACAGTCCATGTCAGAAAGGACGGGTTTACTTTCCCGGTAGAACTGAGCAGCAGGATAATTAAATATGAAGGCACTACTGCCATTATCACTATCGCACGTGATATCAGCAAGCGAAAACAGACCGAGAAGGAGCTGAAGAAGTATGCTGAAGACCTTAAGCACTCCAATGAGCTAAAGGAAGAAATGGAAAGTATCATCAATCACAGCCCGGTAATAGTCTTTAAATGGAGACCTGAAAAGGACTGGCCTGTAGAGTTCGTGTCCAGCAACGTCACTCAGCTTGGCTATACAGTGGATGACTTCACATCCAATCGGATCAAGTACGCTGATATCGTACATCCGGAAGATTCTGAAAGGACGCATCTTCATTTTCCCAGGTATTACCAGCATAAATCCAGCGATATCAACTGGGAATACAGGATATTCACCAAATCCGGAGATATAAGATGGGTGGATGAGAGAACTTTTGTCAGACGCCATAACGAAGGTGATATTACGCTGCAAGGTATCATACTTGATATCACAGAGCGTAAAAAAGCAGAAGAAGCTCTTTTACAGGCAGAGAAGGTACGTAAAAAGGAAATCCACCACCGTGTTAAGAACAACCTGCAGGTTATCTCAAGCCTGCTTTACCTGGCCTCTGAGAACTTCAAAGACCAGAATGTGATAGAAGCTTTCATGGACAGCCGCAACAGAGTCAGATCAATGGCCCTGATACATGAGGAACTGTACCAGTCAAAGGATATGACAAGTATCGATTTTGCTGATTATACCCAGAACCTGCTGGAATATCTCTCTAAATCCTACAGGATAGATAATAGGGATATTACTCTCGAATCTAATATTGAGAATGTCTATCTGGGAGTTGATACTGCAGTGCCGCTTGGAATGGTCATCAATGAATTGGTTTCCAATTCCATGAAGCACGCTTTCCAGAACGGTGCACACGGAAGGATCAGTGTTGATCTCAGTATCCAGAACACTACTCTCATACTGAAGGTAAAGGATAATGGAATTGGTCTTCCTCCTGAAATAGATTTCAGGAAAACTGAATCATTGGGTCTGCAACTTGTTACTACTCTTGTGGACCAGATAGATGGCACTATTGAACTTAATGCAAGCGATGGAACTGAGTTTCTTATAAGGTTCGAAGAAGCGAAATAGAGGTGTAAAGATGGATAACGCAAAGATCCTTGTTGTTGAGGATGAAAATGTGGTGGCACTGGAAATAAAGAAAAGACTGACAAGGCTTGGCTATGTGGTGCCAAGCGTTGCAGCTTCTGGAAAAGAAGCTATCAGCAAGGCAAAGGGTTTTCTTCCGGACCTGATACTGATGGACATCCGTCTTAAAGGGGAGATGGATGGGATCGAAGCTGCACAGGAGATATGGACACAGCTAGGTATCCCGGTAATCTATCTTACCGCTCATTCTGACGATGAGACATTAAAGAGGGCAAAGCAGACCAATCCTTATGGTTATGTGCTGAAACCTTTTGAGGAAGAGGATCTTCGGGCTGTAATCGAGGTGGCCCTTTACAGGCGTCAGAAGGAAAAGTGTGAATAATCGCACAGGCAAGCGAAAGATATAAATATCTCAATAATCCCCTTCTAGGCCTGCTCGGTTTTCAACAGAGCCAAAAAGTAACTCATTTTGAACTCACTTAACTATTGTAAAGTATCATAGCACCTGACAGTTCACATAGTCATTGAATAGTGGAACAGAATTACGCTATATACCAGCGTTGCGTAATATTCTTTGGAACGGAGCGTTCTTCTGAGGAATAGACCGGGAATCTTTTCTATCAATGTGACTCTCCCGTCAGCCGGGGTCTTATCCATAGCAGGGGCGCAAATTCTGCGTCCTCTGTCACTTCCAGGCTGTCGGTTGAAATAGCCAAGAGTTAAATATATATATAAGAATTTGTTTTCTCCTTTGATAAACTTTAAATAACTGCGTTTATGGGCAATATATATATATGCCGATGAACAAGATTCTACATGCCATGGATATACAAAATATGAGGGTATATCTTCAAGCAATCATTCTACCAGAAGAGGCGCAGACTACTCAAAAAGAAGAGATGAATAACTGACAGGAGCATACGGACATGTCATTCACTAAGAGCAAAGGAAGTAACTGGACACTGGAATACCTCGGATTCTAGGAAATGCTTAGGAAACGATCTTTATTCAGGGAGCTGACAGCATGGAAAGAAAGCCATTGGACTCATTAATATCCAAAAACGGTCTATGGGTGTCAAGGAACGGGCACCTGCACGGAATAAGAAGTTGTGAGACATCACAAAAAAACCTGCGAATAACAATGGATTGCGGAGAGGTCACCCAAGTAAGGAACTCCAGGTCCAGCCGGGCCGCAAGGTCTCTTCGAAACCATAAATACCACAAACCCTGTAAGAAATGCAGGCTCGCAGAAGAAAGAATAAAAGATTTCTCTAATAAGACTGCAAGGAAAGACGAAGTCAGGGTCACGGTAAAGACAGTACAATCCTCCCGGTTCAATTCTGTTAAAAGTGATATACCGGATGCATCAATGCTATCCGAAAGTTTGCAGCCTTCAAACATTATCGTAAAACCTCAGATTCATAATTCCCCTACAGAGCGACAGCCATCTGCTACTGCACAAACCTCCAAATCACAGCCAAAGACCTATCAACCCAAGGTAACAAAACCTGTAAACCATTCCTCCCAGAAACATGCCAAACCGGAGAAAAATGAGTTCACCCAGACCCAAAAGAACAGGATACTCTCATTACTGGCTCCTGATGATATGATATCTTTCTCAAAGGAAAAGCGCTCCTTTGCAGAGCTTGAATCGGTCCTGCTGACACAGAGAAAGAAGGACCTCAGGGCGATGTATGAGGACAGCAGGGAAAACATGCTCGGCAAACTTGAGCGCACTATAACCGATTTCTTTGTAGATATGGGATTCCTTGAAGTGAAATCTCCAATACTTATTCCTTTTGAATATATGGAGCGTATGGGCGTAGGCGAGGATAAGGAGCTCTCCAGGCAAATATTCAGGGTCGGAGATAACATGTGCCTTCGCCCCATGCTGGCGCCTGGTCTCTATAACCATCTTCGCAAATTCGATAATGTACTTCCCGACCCCATAAGGATATTCGAGATAGGACCCTGCTACAGGAAAGAATCCGACGGCAATAGCCATCTCGAAGAGTTCACCATGCTCAACTTCTGCCAGATGGGATCAAGATGTACCCGACAGACCCTTGAATCCCTCATAGGGGATTTCCTAGATTTTCTGGACATCGAGTACGAAATAGTTGCCGATAGCTGCATGGTCTACGGGGATACTATTGATGTCATGCACAGGAACATGGAACTCTCATCCGCTGTCGTAGGACCAATCCCTATGGATATGGACTGGGGTGTCAACAAGCCCTGGATAGGAGCCGGCTTCGGACTTGAAAGACTGCTTAAAGCAAAACACAATTTCAAGAACATAAGATCCGTTGCAAGGTCCGAGTCCTACTATAACGGGATATGCACGAGCCTCTGAGGTGATAGCTTGCTAAATAACATGACACAAAACGACCTGGACAAGTTTGCAGGGAAGGTACTGGAAGGGGCACAGCTCTCTGACGACGAACTCCGAGAGCTGCTCCGGATAAATGAGAATGAGCAGCTTGAAAAGCTTTTCTACTTATCGAGGAAGGTCAGGGATCACTTTTTCGGAAACAAGGTCTTCCTTTACAGCTTCGTTTATTTTTCCACCTACTGCAAGAACAAGTGCGCTTTCTGCTATTACAGGGCAAATCATGAGATAAACAGGTATCGTCTGAGTATAGAAGAAGTGCGTAATATATGCCGTGCATTGAAAGGTGAGAGTATTCACATGGTTGACCTGACCATGGGAGAAGACCCTTACTTCCATGAAAGACCTGAAAATTTTGTTGATGTCATAAAGGCAGTAAGGTCAGAACTGGACCTTCCCATTATGATATCTCCAGGAGTCATGGGAAATGAAGCGCTAAAGGAATTGCATGACAACGGCGCAAACTTCCTTGCCCTCTACCAGGAGACACACGACCCGGAACTCTACCGGAAACTGAGGGTCGGGCAGTCCTTTGAGGACAGGGTCAATGCCCGTAAGTTCGCCAAGAGCATCGGTTACTGCGTTGAGGACGGGATACTTACCGGCGTCGGTAATGATATCGAATCGACCATCAGGTCACTGAGAGGCATGGAAGCGAATACTCCAGATATGGTAAGGGTCATGACCTTCGTACCGCAGGAGGGCACGCCTCTTGAAAAGGTGAACCGCATATCAAGCATAGAAGAGCTGAAAATAATAGCCGTTCTTAGACTTATGTTCCCGGACAGGCTCATACCTGCATCCCTTGACCTTGAAGGCATTCCGGGAATGGTACACAGGCTCAATGCCGGGGCAAATGTGGTAACATCAATAATACCTTCGGATTCCACGCTTGAAGGAGTCGTTAACTATGACAGAGGAGCAAAGGAGAGGCACAGGGATCCGAAAAGCGTTGTAGAGTGCCTGAAGAGCATGGGGATGGAACCTGCAAGCCAGGCCGATTTCAACAGGATAGTGGGGCTGGCAGCATGAAGAACCTGATCCTGATCGGGGGTAAACTGCAGGGATTTGAGGCAAGCTACCTTGCAAAGAAAGCCGGGATGCGCGTGGTGCTGGTAGATAAGAAAGAACGGCCTTTGATAATGAAAGTGGTTGATGAGTTCCATTGTTTCGATGTCACAAAAGAGCCGGAGAAACTCATCGAGCTCTCAAAAACAGCAATGGCAGTGCTTCCCGTTAACGAGAACCTGGAAACTATCAATTCCCTGAGGACATTAAGGGACAAGCTCGCCTGCCCCATGCTCTTTGACTTCGATGCCTATCACATCAGCATGGACAAGAAAAGATCGAAAGAATACTTCCGCTCCATCGAGGTACCCATGCCTCTGGATAATCCGACATCTCCCCCATATTTTATTAAGCCTCCATGTGAGAGCAGCAGCATTGGTACCTCCATCATCTACGATCAGAGCGGCCTGGAAGGACTTGATCCTTCCATGCTCATCGAAGAATATGTTGAAGGAGATGTTGTTTCCCTTGAAGTCGTAGGGGACGGCGAGCGCTTTGAGGTTGTCAAGGAAACTAAGATCCATATTGACGGGACCTATGATTGCCACATGGTGACACCCCTGGCCGATTACCCTGAATTCAGGGATCTGACCTACAAGCTTGCAGAAAACCTGAGCCTGAAGGGTATTATGGATGTAGAGGCGATAGACAGTTCCCGAGGATTGAAAGTCCTTGAGATCGATGCAAGGTTCCCGAGCCAGACACCCACGGTGGTCTACCATTCCTCCGGAGTGAACCTTATAGAACTGCTTTTGCAGGCGTTTGTGACAGGGGTCCGGGAGAATGAGGGAATCCCGGAAATGAACTATTGTACCTATGAGCACCTGCTCTTCAGGGACGGAGAACTCGTCCCTGTTGGTGAGCATGTACTGTCACAGGGAACTGATTACCACGAGTTCCATGCATCTGAAGGGCTTGAGATCTTCGAGTGCAGCGGAGAACGGAAAGTGTTCACGCTCATAAGCTGGGCTCCTAGAAAAGAAGAAGCAGATCTTAACAGGCAGAGAGGTCTGAACATGCTTAGAGAATATCTTGCCATCGGTCAGGAGGCCTGAATATGGCGCTTCTGACATCCCGGGACCTTGAGAACCTGTCAATGCAGCTTGAAGAGAACGATGAGACTATAAAAAGGGTTACAGGGCTTGATGTTCGGGGAATATGCGAAGAACTGTACGGCACAAAACCCGGCTCTCTGAAGGTCGGTATTATCCCTATAACTGCAGGTGACGGCATCATCAGTAATTTTGCATCTTCCCTGCTATTTATTACTCAATACTTCGGACTTGAGGGAGCCATTACCGAACACTCTGATATGACCGGCTATTATGAGGCAGTCTCGCAGGGTGCCGATATAATACTGATGGCAGATGACCATATGTTCGTTGCACATAACCTGCGCAAGGGGAAGATAGTCAGCAACCACGTTGCTACAGGAATTATATATGCTGAGATAGCTTCCAGATTCAGGGAAGCATCCTCAAAAGATATCCTTGTGATAGGCCTTGGAAGGGTGGGTTATGCAGGTGCTGCACATCTTATGAAAAAAGGGTTCAATGTCTATGCATGTGACCCTAACAGGGGATTTCTGGAGAAAGCTGTGAAAGAGCTGGGAATTAAGCCTTACTGCAGTGAGGACAGGAAAAGGTTCTCCATGGTCCTTGAAGCCACCCCCAATGCAAATACTATATCTGAAGGCATGATCGAGGAAAGATGCCTGGTGTCGACTCCCGGCATACCATGTGGCCTGCCTCCGGAGATAGGTAAGAAATATCGTGTCGACCTCGTCATGGAACCCCTGGTCATTGGGGTCGCATCTATGCTGTATTCCGTTATCTGAGTAAAAAAGGAGAGTAGAAAATGTATGTGATATCTCTGGACCTTGGAACAAGCGGTTTCAGGTCGCAACTGATAGACCTTGAGAAGCAGGAGACCATCAAGACGGTGATCACCATGGGGCATCCGCTCCCTGGAGGCAATGTGATGGACCATCTGGATTTTGCTATTTCGACGGGAACTGAAGTTGCACACCGGCTCATGGTGGAAACCGTGAAGAAAATACTGGAGAAGTTTGACGTGGAGCCTGAAAAGATCCTCCGCATTGCAGTATGCGGGAACCCTATACAACTTTCCCTGTTCCAGAATATAGAGATCAGGGATCTTGCATACGCAGGAAAGAATAAGCAGGCAGCATTAGGGGTCCAGGATGTCAAAAGGGATGCAAGGGTTTTTCCTGCAAATGATATATTTAAAGGTATCTTTGAAATGGACAACTGTGAGATAATTATCCCGCCTGCCATAAAGCACGAGATAGGTGCCGATGCCCTGGCAATGATGCTGGAGACTGACTTTATAAACCAGAAAGAACCATGTCTAGTTACGGACTATGGTACAAATGCTGAAATGGCTCTAAAGATAGGCGACAGGATAATGACAGCAAGCGCAGCAGCAGGCCCTGCCATCGAAGGACAGGGTATAGACTGCGGTATGCTTGCGGGGCCGGGAGCAATAAGCGATGTCAACGAGGAAAACGGTTACTGGAGACTCACGGTGCTTGACGCGGCCCTGAATCCGGTAAAAGGACCGCTTGTGGACCCTCTCACAGGGAATACCATAGAGAGCTCGGAAGCTTTCCCCAAGGGTATCACAGGCACAGGGGTCATTTCCACTATTGCACTTGCAATTAAGGAAGGGCTTATCAGGAAACTTCCCAAGCTTCCCAATGGAAAGATAACGCTTGGCGACGGGATCTCCATCACGGATAAGGATGTTGAGGAGGTTGGAAAGGCTATAGGAGCCATAAGGGCAGCACATATGACACTCATGGTCGAAGCGGGCTTGAAATACGAGGACCTAATGTACTCTTACATGTCCGGCGCAACGGGCACCTATGTGGATGCGGAAAAAGCAAGGCATATAGGCTCAGTTCCGGGATTTTCCAAAAAAATAGTCCAGTTCGGGAACACTTCTATAGGACTTGCGCGGAAGATAGCTATCGACCGCTCTAAACTCGATGAGGTCACAGAGGTCGCAAAAAGAATACAGGCCGACCATGTGATGATGGCTACCAGTGAGACATTCAAAGAAATCTACATGTGTGAACTTTCCACATGGCAACAGGGAATGCCTGCCGAGATGTATGCCCAGATGCTGCAGATGTATGGCATTCCACCGTTCCCGGAGGACCTCAAGGTTGTAGAGATCGAGAAAAGGGTCAGGAAAGATATCGACGATGTAGGATACCTTGGCCTTGAAATTGTAAAGGACATCGGAATAATACTGGAAGCTCCAGTGGAAAAGTGCGTACTTTGCCACCAGTGCGAAGAGGAGTGCCCTGAGGATGCGCTGTTCATTATCGAAAATAAGGAAGGAAGGTTTGTAGACATCGACAGCCAGAACTGTCTTGGTACAAGTTGCAGGCGCTGCGTGACCATCTGCCCCGAGCAGGCCATCAATCATTCCCTGCTGAAGATAAAGGAAAAAGAGTAAAGTATCCGGTTTCCGGGCCAGGCTCACTCATCAAATCTAAGTATCGTCGTCTTGAAGGTGGAAAGGTCTACAACAGGGACCTGGGCCGGTGTGGGGACGACGTTCATTCTTTTCTGGAACTCGGTCTGGGATTGCCAGGTACCTGAATTTATCAGCAGGACATTCTTGTACCACTCAACTCCTATGGTATGCACATGACCGCAGTGCAGGATATCAGGCACCTGGCTCAGGACAAAATGGTCCTGTTTTTCCGGTGCAATGGAAACGCGGCTTCCATAAATAGGAGATAGGTGCCTGAACTTCATCATCTCGACCATGCCTTTTGTAGGGGCATGGTAGGATACACCCGGGACTGCGGCCACAAGGTCGTCAATGGAGCGTCCGTGGTAGAGAAGGACCCTGGCGCCATCGAGATCGACCATGGCAGGATTGCCCACAAAGGTCACATTGTCCGGGAAATCCGCCCTGATACATTCAGGCAGTTTTGGCTGAGGTTCCGCCTGGCGTACAGCATCATGGTTTCCAGGAGAAATAACGATTCTTATATGTTTTGGGATCTCTTCGCAGTATTCAGCAGCTCTTTTATACTGGTCATATATATCCTGAATGCTCAGTTCTTTTTCCTGCCCAGGATAGATGCCGATACCGTCAACAAGATCTCCCGCAATGAGAAGATACCGCACCTCCTTGGAGATATCTGCAAGTGCTTCACTATCGGTGTTCCCCTTCAGGAAATCAATGAAATGCTCCCAGGGTTCTTCAAGGAAAGTGGAACTGCCGATATGGACATCAGACGTCAGTACCGCCTTCCCGTAAGTGCCACCTTTTCTTGACATAGTGTTTGGCAGGTCCGGGAGAATTATCTTCTGAACTATCATCAATTTGCCGTCATTTGTGAGAGTACCTGTGAAGCCGGCGACCTCATCCAGGACAAGATGAGCAGCCTGCTCGAAGAGTTCCTTGTCAGCCGTGCGTACAAGCACCGAGAATGTGCCGGTGGGGTCCTCAATCTCAAGGATCTTATGACCATTGCTTGTGCTCTTGATTTCAGATACCATGCCGATTATCGATATTTCACTTTGCTCACCGGTACCGCGCCTGCTTACAGGACTGCTTGCAGAGCGTTTCTTTTTCAGGCTTTCTATGGGTCTTGCATTCACACGGGAGCGGATGATATCACTTAACTTGCTGTAGCGGTTCCTGAAATACTGGACAAACTCCATATACTCACCCACACATGTGGAATTGTCCGAGATATCGGAAATGATAGTGATAGGGTTATCACATAATGAATCCTGATCACTCACAACAAATGAGGATATGGGCATTGAGGACTGCAGGGTAACAACGTTAGAGCCATAAGAGTCACCAAAGGATCCAAGATCGACATGCTCAACACCGATGACCAGTACCGATATGTCAATGGTCTTAAGCACGTGGCTTATAAGCTCTTTAGGAGAACAATGAGAACATATCAGTTCCACTGCCTCGGAACTGATCTGATAGCCTTCTTCTATAAAGGCTGTAAGGACATCGACTTCATTCATGTCTGTCATGCGCATGGTTGAACGGGGATTTTTGCTTATCTGCGTTAATGTAATTATGAATGCGGTCAGTAATGCAATTATAGTTGGAAGTAATTATCCATACGTTAAGATTTTATTGGCTTCAGTATATTCTTATCGCTAAAATATCTTTTTGCGTGGTCGAACACAGGCAGGATATATAATGAACTTAAAAGACGCTTATAAAGCTTTCAAAGAGAGTGATGATTTCTTTATTTCACTCGCCCGCGATCTTACATCGGTATTGTTAGCCGTTCTTATATTTGCATCTTTCTCTTATGTCGTTTTCGGCATGTGGACACCCATGGTCGCCGTGGAATCCGGAAGCATGGAACCTCATATGAATGTCGGGGATATAGTTTTTATCCAGAGCATCGACAGGACACAGGTCATAACATATGAGGAAGGCACGGACAGTTATACTTCCTTTAACAGCTATGGAAATGTCATCCTGTACAAACCCTATGGAAGGGACGGGGTAACTCCAATTATCCACAGAGCCATGTACTATGTGGAAGAGGGAGAACCCATGTGGGATGGTGGACCAGTGGCGCCTCATGCAGGTTACATTACCAAGGGAGACAACGAGGTAACGAACAGGTATTATGACCAGCAGGGACAGGTCAGCTATATGTTGCCTGTCAAGGAAGAATGGGTGATCGGGGTTGCGAAGTACAGGATACCATACATCGGGTATCTCAGACTCATGCTGCCCAGCTTCTGATCCAGACTTCTGATTACAGATGCAGCTATTACAGATGCAACTGGGTCGTCATCACAGGCTTGAAACCATCAAGGGGTTTGAGCCTGTAATCCTCAAATAACACTTTTTTTGTGCTTGTTATGGGAACGCTCAGGACAATCTCCTTTGTCCTGCCGTACCTGCCTTTGCTTACGACGACCGCATTGACAATTCCAAGCATGTCAAGTTCGGACATAAGGTCAGTGACCCTGCGCTGAGTAAGGATATCCATATCCACATGCATACACAACTGACGGTACACATTGTAGACCTCGCCGGTGGTGACATTCCTGTAACCGTTGTTTCTCAGCAGCATGACACTGTAAAGAGACAACTTGGACTGGGTGGGAAGCGTACGCACGACCTCAACAACACGGTCGATCTCGATTTTCTCCTGTGCAGTCTTGACATGATGTTCATCAACACGGGATTGGTTCTCACGTTCAGCAATTTCACCTGCAACCCTGAGAAGGTCCAGAGCACGCCTTGCATCACCATGTTCCTGAGCTGCAAATGCAGCACACAACGGGATGACCATTTCATCAAGGGCATGTTCCTTATAAGCTATCTGGGCTCTCTCACGGAGGATGTCACTTATCTGTTCAGCATCGTATGGAGGGAATATGATCTCTTCTTCCCCAAGGGAGCTTTTTACTCTGGGGTCCAGGAACTCTGTGAACTTCAGGTCGTTGGAAACTCCTATCATGCTAACCTTAGCCTGCTCCAGATCAGTGTTTATCCTGGAAAGATTGTAAAGAACATCATCGCCTTTTTTGATCAGTTTATCGATCTCATCAAGAATTATAATGATAACCTGTTTTTCAGAATCAATTGCTTCCTTGAACTTTGCAAAGACCTGGTCGGTGGGCCAGCCGGTCATTGGCACATCCTCGCCAAACTGCCTTGACAGGTTTGCAAGAAGCCTGTACTGGGTGTCTATTACCTCACAGTTCAGATAGACCACTTTACAGGAGATACCCAGAGATTCACCTTTTCTTTCAAGCTCGATTCCCACATGACGTGTAACAGCTGTCTTTCCAGTGCCTGTTTTACCATATATCAGTATATTTGAGGGAGTATCCCCCCTTAAAGCTGAAACCAGGATGGAAGCAAGACCGTTTATCTGATCGTCCCTGTGAACAAGAGAATCCGGGGTGTAAGAATGCCTTAAAACTTCTTTGTTTTTAAAAATAGGTTCATTTTCCAATAACTCCTGAAACAAACCATCCAATGACTTATTTTGCATTTTTGCGTCACCCTAATATTATCAATAATAAACACAGTATTATTTCACAGTAGTATTTTTCAGGAACAAGGTGCTATAATAATAGTTTCTCATCCGTTTCCTTTTTTGTTCCAAAGGATACATAGGAAGGGTAGGTTATTAATGGTTATGGTTAAGACCCCCCTGTTTCAACTGGAGCAATGGAAAGAATAAAAATGGACCAAAAAAAGCATGTTAAGAGGCGCTAAATTTTTTCCGGGAACAATGATTGATCAGTGATTGATAAACATCAGTGTTTCATATGGAGTTAAACCCCTTTGTTTCAAGTGGAGCTTTTATAAAGGAGAGAGACCCCATGATTTCAAATGGAAACCTAAAAAAAGATGCAAACAACTTTTTAAACATTCTAAAAAAACCTGGCAGTGTAAGTATGAACTTGTTAGTATATATAATTTTCTTTTTGTTTAATCCAAATTGCACGAAGGAAAAATCCCTAACTCAACTCCAGTAGAAACCATGGGGTAGCTCTCAGGGCAACAAACTAGTGCAAACTTTTTCCAAATCTCTCTTTTAAATCCTTCTTTTATATTTTCAGCCATACAATTCCTGCAATACAATTCTTGGAACACAATTCTTTTAAATATCCTCTAATATTCATCTTTCCAAATGAACGAAACCGGATTGAGTGAAGAAGAAATCCTCTCTCTTCTGAATGATGCAAAAACAAAGGACTTTAGCTATGATCGTGTCCTGAGTTCCATGTGTACTGCTCCTCACAGGATTGCTGTTAAAGCTCACATGCAATTCATTGAGTCTAATATGGGAGATTTTGGTCTTTTTAGAGGCACTCATGAGATGGAAAAAGAAGTCATCAGGATGACAGGAAACATGCTTCATTGCCCTTTCACAGAAGGTTATCTTACAACAGGAGGAACCGAATCCAATATCCAGGCTGTCCGCTCTATGCGCAATTTGCATGAACGGAAACATTCCGGATCAAGACTCAATGTTGTTGTCCCAATATCGGCGCACTTCTCTTTTGACAAAGTATCTGATATCCTTGATATTGATGTAAGGAAGGCTCCTCTTGACAGTGATCTCAAAGTTTCGATCAAGGCAATGAAATCTCTTATAGATGTGAACACTGTAGGACTTGTTGCACTAGCCGGCTCCACGGAATTTGGCCAGGTCGATCCTATCGGGAAGATTTCAGAACTTGCACTTGGAAAGGATCTTCCTTTGCATATAGATGCAGCATTTGGCGGTTTTGTTCTCCCCTTCCTTGCGCAGGAACATGTGTTTGACTTTTCATTGCCTGGAGTGACTTCCATTGCAGTAGACCCACATAAAATGGGTCTGAGTACTATTCCTTCAGGCATCCTGCTATTCAAGGAATTCAAGCATCTGAGATGCCTTAAAGCACATACTCCTTATCTTACCGTGGACAGCCAGTACACCATGACAGGAACACGCAGCGGAGCTGCTGTTGCAGCTACCTTTGCTGTCATGAAATTTCTTGGGAAGGAAGGCTACACCGAAACAGTCAGCAAATGTATGGAAATGACCCGGTATCTTTTAAGAAAAGCTGCAGAGATAGGTGTTGAACCTGTTATTGATCCGGTGATTAACGTTGTAGCTCTCAAAGTTCCTGAACCGGCTGTAGTGAGAGCCACTCTTTCCAGGGAATATAACTGGCATGTTTCCATCACACAGGATCCAAAGGCTCTGCGCCTGGTCATAATGCCTCATATGAGCTGTGAAATGATCGACATGTTCATGGCCGATCTGACCAAAGTGCTGGGATCCTGCACGTAGTTAAAAAGTGAGCAAAAGTGGGAAAACGAGTAAAAGTGAGGGGTGAGGCTGATAGTACCTTGCCTTGAAGCGTGTAAGGCATCTGTACATCCAGCCTGCATTAGATATGAATATATATCGCAGATATATACTCATGAGCCAAGCAGAGTGAAAGTGTTCTCCAAAGCACTTGACTTTCGATAAAACTAAATAAGAACGTAATCTAACATCACGTTATGAGGACCTCATTTAAGATCGGGACTATAATAGGGATACCGGTAAAACTGCACATTACATTTTTACTGATATTGCCTGTATTTGCTTTTGTTTTCGCGACCACGGAACCACCTCTGGGTTTTGCCGGGACGGCATCCGTGGCTATGGTCTACGCCCTGTCCCTCATAACAACTATCCTGCTCTTTGCCTGCGTGCTTCTGCATGAGGCCGGACATTCATACATTGCCAAAGGCTATGGCGTGGAGATCAGGGACATAACCCTTCTGCTTTTTGGCGGCGTTTCTTCCATGGAGGAAATTCCCAGGGTGCCGTCCCAGGAACTGAAGATGGCCTTTGCCGGTCCCTTCGTCAGCTTTGTGATCGGTGTTACATTGCTGGTCCTCAATGTACTGGTTTCCTCTTCTGTTGTAGGTTATTCAGAGACCTCAATATTCCTTATGTTCAACATCCTGGGTTCCATCAATATAGTGCTTGGTCTCTTTAATCTCCTGCCAGCATTTCCTATGGATGGCGGCCGCCTTCTCAGGGCGTGGTACGCAAAAAGGATGAGTTATGTCAAAGCTACTCACTATGCAGCTTCCTTTGGAAAACTGTTTGCTTTTCTGATGGGGATAATAGGTCTGTTCTTCAATCCCTGGCTTATCCTGATAGCTTTCTTTGTCTATATCGGGGCTTCAGAAGAAGACAAATCTACTACTATCACAGTGCTGCTGGAAAAGTACAGCGTAAAGGATATAATGACAGCAGATGTTGTTTCTGTTTCTCCTGATATTAATGTGGAAGATCTCTCGAAACTCATGTTCGAGAAAAAGCACCTGGGTTATCCGGTGGTCAAGGGTAATTCTTTAAAAGGGATTGTGACATTTACGGATATACGCAATATCCTTCCGCATGAACGCTATGCAAAACTTGTGTCTGATATCATGACCAGTGACGTTATCTCGGTATCTCCCCAGGATCCTGCTTCTGAGGCTTTTAAGGTGATGACCCGGAATAACATCGGCCGTGTACTGGTAATGGACAAAGGAGAGCTTGTAGGCATACTTTCAAGGTCTGATCTCATGCGGGCTATGACGTTGCTCAACGAATGATCCAAAAAAGGATTCCAAGAGGATAAGAATTGAATCAATCCAGCAATTACGACGATTCCCAGGAGACGCCTTATGCCTATACATCTACCACCGCTTGCGGTGGCCTTGATCCTGACAGCATTGAGGCAGGTCATACAGTCTCTTCTGACAGGGAAACGGGGATCGAGCTTGTCAAAGAGATAATTCCCCAGTCAACAACTGAAGCCGGGGCTCTCCCACCCACAGAGATCATTATTGTGGGAACTGCCCATGTATCGGAAAAGAGTGTCAGGGAAGTAAATAATGCTATCAGCCGGGAAAGACCTGATATTGTGGCCGTAGAGCTATGTAGTCCCAGATATGAAGCTATTAAGGGCAATGTGCAAAACACCCAGGTGCCTGTTAAAGAACTGCTGAAGGAAGGCAAGATATATTTCTATATCGTGCACATGCTGCTTGCCCATATACAGAAGAAGTTCGCTGACCAGATGGGTATCCAGCCGGGTGCCGAGATGATCAGCGCTATCGAAGCGGCGGAAGCAAGCGGTGCGCAGGTACTGCTGATAGACAGGAATGTCCAGGTCACTCTCCAGCGCTTCTGGAATGAGATGGGATTCATTGAAAAGATCAAGATGATGGGAGGCCTCCTGGCTGCAGTGCTCGGTATTGGCGGCACCAAGGATATAGACATGGATACCATCACCAACCAGGACATTGTTTCAGTCCTTGTGGAGGAGTTCAGGGTAAGTTCTCCCAATGCTGTAAAGGTCCTTATCGATGAAAGGGATGCCTACATGGCCAGAAACCTGTTAAGGGCTGCCGGCAGCGGAGGAAAGAAGATCGTCGCCGTTGTGGGTGCAGGCCACAGGGCCGGCATCCAGCGCTATCTTGAGAATCCGGCTTCTCTCCCTAAGGTCGATTACTCCGTGGAAACCCCAAAAAAGCGCTTCAGCCTGGTAAAACTGTTTGGTTTTGCAATAGTAGGGATTGCCATTGCGACGTTTGCATTACTTCTATTATCCGGCGTTCCCTTTGAAACAATGATGATTGCCTTCGCCTGGTGGTTCATCATCAATGGCGTGCTCAGTGCGGCGGGTGCCGTAATTGCCAGGGGACATCCCTACTCCGTGCTCACGGCCTTCTCTGTAGCCTGGCTGACATCCTTGAATCCTATGATGGCCGCAGGCTGGTTCGCAGGACTCACCGAGGCAAAATACCGCAATCCCACAACAGATGATTTCAAGAAGCTTATAGATGCCGAAAATACCAAGGATATGATGAAGAACAATCTCTTCAGGGTAATACTCGTGGCAGCCCTGGCAAACCTCGGCAGCATGGCCGGCACATTCCTGGGAGTTTATGTAATGCTTGAGGTCACAGGAATCAATCCCAAAGAAATGATCCAGGCAGGAATAAGTGCAGGATTCCTCGCCCTGGGAATGGGATAAATCTGAGCAAGAACAAATAAAAAAGACCAAAAGCTGGTCTTCATCTTCTATTTTTCTTTCCCGCTATCAACGGAACATCGGGCAGATTGCCGTAAACCTCTTCATAGCTTTTGTATTTGCTTAAAGTTTCAACGACAACCGGAAGTGGGTCCGCCCATATCTCCGGCAGATCAGCCTCTCCTTCTATTTTTATATCATACGCCAGCTGCTCTTGAGGCGGGTTGAATTGTGCATTCACTCCTTTCTTGTTCCCTCTGGCATCCACACGATACCATCCGATTTCCTCCAGATACACGGCATTGAGCCCGTGGAGGCAAAATGGAGCACCTTCATCATTTCTGCTCAGGCGCTGGTAACAAAGACCCGCTGGTATGGAATTTGCCCTGAGAAGAGCTGCCAGAAGATGACTCTTGGCGTAGCAATAACCTGTGCCGTACTTCAGGACCTCGGAGGCTTTCAGGGTGACCGGGTTCATCCGGTGGTCATGACTGTGCAGTATCTCATCCCTGACCCACTCGAAACAGCTCTTGGATATCTCTATAGAATTTCTGAGTCCCCCTGCTATATCCTTTGCTTTCTTGAGAACATCTGGGTGGTCCCAGTCTATTATGGTTGTTGGCCTTAGATAATCCTGCATCTGTGTCATTTCATCCAAATATTAAAGAAAAAAGCGCTGGTAGATGATACTAATTGATGTGAGCATGAAAACAGAAAATAAAAAAGACCTCATACGAGGTCTTTCAGGTGGAACTGGAACTTTCCGAGCTTACCGCCGTAGTTTCCTGCGGTGATCTTCTTGACACCGGGGACTGTGGTGGCTGCTTTGATGCCTATCTGCATTGCCTTCTTTATTGAGGCTTCATCAAGGCCGTTGATGACCAGCTCGAACACTGCTTTCACGTCAGCGGGAATTTCGGTTCCTTCGACCTTGTCCCTGATGGTGGGGCAGAATTTTTCGTTGGCTGTTGCCTTCATGAACTTGGCGTACTTGTGGGAACCTGCCTTGGAACCGCTGGCTACTATGCCTCCGGGGAAGGGAGTGATGGTGCCTTCAAGTTCCTTGATGGCGTCCACGGCTAACTCTGCAGCTGTGAGGGCGGTCATCTGGCTGTCACCGAAGATGAAGAAGTTACCGCCTGCGATACCGGGTATTGCGCCGATGTTCTCCTCGACCAGGAAGTCTCCACCCATGATGGGGATGCTGTGCATCTTGCGTCCTGCGATCTCTTTTACGGATTCCATGCCGTCACCGAAGAACTTCAGCTTGAAACCGACATTGAACTGCTTCTCAGCAGCAGGGAGGCCGTTGAAGACCGCTGTGGTCGGGGCTGTGAGCACACACTGCCCGAGGCGCTCAAGGAGCTGGTGTTCCAGTGCATCGTATCCGAAGGTGCATATCTGGATATAGTATCCCGGCCTGCCGTCAGGTGTCTCCTGCGGGCTTGCATATCTCTCGATGCCTGCCTCAGCCGGGCACATGATGACAGATGTACCAAATCCTGTTGCTTCCATTGCTGCAACCTCTGCCCAGCGCTTTGTTGCCGCTGTGATAAGCACTCTTGCGATCTTGATCGAAAACGCTTCAGCAAAAGTATCTTCTATTTCTACTCCGTTGATTTCCATAATGATCCCTTTTTAAAGCCTGATCCTCAGGTTTAATTATATAATGTACGGAATTTGCCATATTGCTTTACGTGTGAACGCAAGCACTACAGCATATAAGAATACAATCGCAGTACATATATCCTTCGAAAAGCAGACCTAAAGAGGGTAAAAGCGGACCTATCGTCCACCTGAATTATTATAGGTCTTTTCAAAGAGCGCAAACATCTCCCTGTCAATTTCCTTGTATTTGCCAATTTCAAAAACAGCCTCGTTAACAAACACCATCAGCTCTTCTTTTTGTGACAGGCCTGCAAGGGTCTTTGAGGAGAAGGCAGTTGATTCCACCATCTGTTCCTTTATGGAAGCTTCACACACCTGTACGAGTGCATTTACTGAAAGTGAAGCCTCTTCATCAAGGTTCTTCTCTGCAGCAAGCACACAGAAATATTCAATATGGCCTATAACATCAACGACCTTCTCATCGGAATGTTTTCTTGCAGCAGTAACGCCTATATCTTTTAAGGAGCCTGTGATCTCAAGGTAGGACCGCTCACCGAATATGTCCCCTATATCCCTGAATGCCGCAACGACCTTATGGAGGGCGTCATTCTTCTTCCTGTCAGGTGATTCCTGAACGGTCTTTATGCAGATATCCCGAAGAGCTATGATTATCTGCTTCTCAGCGGGTTCAAGCCTGTTCTCCCTGACCGTGACTGCAACATTCACCATGGCTTTGCGTACATGCTCAAGTGTATGGATATCTTTATTTGAGGCGGCATCCAGAGCGATGACCTTTAGGAGATAGACAGCTTTTTCAACAGGCTCTATCATTTTATGCGTGGCGGCTGTCTGGCCCACTTTGCCTGCAGATAGTGCAAATTCATGCATTGGAGTGGAAATATAATTATTATTTAATACTTTATAAAGATCTTTTATTGTATTTGCTTTTCTGATCTGTGCTATCCTGCCCCCGGGAAGAACATAGTTCCTTCCTTTGTGAAGAGTAAAGAGGTTGTGCATGTGCTCTATTACCTGCAGTGTGGAACCACTCATCTTCTTTTCAGCGCACTCACTGCCGACAGCGGCCATAGCTTTTATGATCTCGTTAACGATATCTGTTTTCTTTTCGCTCTCTGCAAGCACACCCAGCCTGTAGAGATGTGAGCTCAAATGACTGACTATCAAAGAACTGTTCCCGCCTGCCATAAGGACTTGGGAACCGAATCTTCCAAGAGCATGTATTCCTTTTACTGCTGTAAGGTCGTCGTCATTCCTTAAAGCACCCCTGATTATATCGACAATAAGCTGAAGGGGATCAAAGACCGATTTCCCGCTATCCATCTTCCTGTAATGCTCACTCATTTCATAGGCGTTCAGTTTCCTGGTAATGCCAAGGAACCTTTGGCTTATCCTTTCATTATTGAGATAATCGGCAAAGAGAAATCCAGAAACAGAAAGTACAAGGGACGCGGCAACCACCATTCCTATGCCGGTAATACCGGATGCTCCCAGAATATGCAGTATTGACAGTGAGAGTGCAAAGGTTCCCAGGGTGTAGGAGAACATATTTCCCAGGACATCTTTCTTGTCCGGGAGCCAGAGGCACACTGCCCAGATAGAAGCAAAGCAAACAGCAAGCACGATATTGCTGTAAAAGAACTCCATTTCCCGGTTTGTAAGCAGAGTTATCACGAATGCAAGCTGTATGGCAAGTGCACCGATGGCCAGGTCTGCACCTATATCCTTATGGCCTATCTTCAGATTGTTCTTTGCAATAATATCAATGAGCAGGAAGACGGCTATCACACCTATTACCAGCGCAGTGTCAATGATATTTGTGATCAGGATCTGCATAGGGCTATATCTGTCATTTTTATTTATATATATATGCTGAAAAGATATCCATCAACTCCCTTTTTAGCAGGCTGTCTGCCTTCAAATATATCTGTGCTATTAGAAATGGCAAATGAAAGATAACATTTCTTTATATCACAGATGTATACAGAAACCTTTATCAGTATTCACGCAACTGTAAATTGAGAACATTATTCGAAAGCTCTTTTTTCTTAGATGATCTCTTTTTTGTAAGGTCACGGAGAGTTTCATGGATAGTAATTACAGGGAAGTCACAGATTCTGACTGGCGCAGGACGATCCTGTATATTGTATCATTTTCAGCTATAATCGTAGCAGCTTCTTTTGTTTTGTTACCGGAGAAATGGTATCTGTGGGGATTGATAATTGCCTTGGGCACATTCCAGCTGGTTTCCTGGCATGCAAAGAATTTTGCCTATCGCTGCCCTAACTGCGGTGAGGTATTTGAGATATCTCTTGCTGCTGATTTCCTGGGTCCCAATGGCGGCACAAAGAAGTATCTGAAATGCCCAAACTGCAGCAAGCGTTCCTGGGCCAAGATACTGGCTAAAAGTAAATAAGGGCCGGTTCGATACTGTTCCCTAGTCAGGCTTTTTTCAGGGAGACCCAGAATATGCTGCCTCTGCCAAGAGGATTGTCATCAACGCCTGCTTTTCCCTTGTGGAGATCTATTATCCTCTTTACAATGGCAAGCCCGAGGCCGCTCCCTTTTACACTGCCCTTATCAGCTCTTTTGAATCTATCAAATATCATGGGTTTGTCCTGATTGCTTATACCAGAGCCAAAATCAGTTACCTGTATCCTGTATTCATTTCCAAGGTCCTGGATGCTGACAATTATTTTCTCTTTTTCAGGACTGTATTTGATAGCATTGGACAGAAGGTTGATGAAGACCTCTTCCATTAGAGGACTGGCATGAACAACACAACCGGGAACAGGATTGAAAACAAGTGTAAGACCCCTTTTATCGATATCATCCCTCACAGACCTTATAGCTCTCTCAATTATCGGGACGATGTCCTGCTCCTCAAACTTCACATCAGATACTGATTCCAGCTTGATGAATTTTGTAGCCGACTCCATCATATCTATCAGTTTTTCGTTGTTGCTGTGAACCTTATCAAGCAACCTGATCTTATCCTTGTCATCCTCAATTATGAGAAGTTCCTCTGTGAAACCGCGGATGATATTTGCAGGATTGAGAAGGTCGTGGGTGAGTATATCCGTGAACAGTACTTTCAGTTCAGTGCTTGACTCCAGTTCCCGGGTGTATCTGTGCAGGTTGTCTTCATTTTCCCTGCGGTTGATGGATTCCGCGAGCACGTTGGCGACAGATTGCATGAAATGGATATCGTCTTCCGTGAACACTCTGCTCTGTGCGGTATGAACGCTCAGGGTCCCAAAAGGCCTGTCCTTACGTCCGATGAGCACGTCCATCCCGCTTACCAGTCCATGACCCCTGAGCAGAGAATAGCCACTGAACCTGTCCTTTGTTTCTCTGTCCATGACAACTGCCGGTTCACCTGAGTAGAGGGTATAACAGAGTATGCTGCTGGAATCATCACTGTGGGCATCAATATCACTATCTCTCGTCTCTTCCTCCCATCCTACCCCTGCGATCATGACAGTGTTCCCAGCTTTCTCCTGTCTCATTATCCTGCAGTATTCCACATTAAGGGTCTGTGCGACAAGCCTGACTGCCTCTTTCATAAGGCTGTCCAGGTCACCATCTGAAAGTCCCTGCTGTCCAAGGCTTGCAACAGCAGCGTGCTGGCTTTCCCGCATCTTCAGGATTCTCTCAACGCTCTTCCGCTCGCTGACATCTTTGGTATGTCTTACCACCATGACAACATTATGTTCTTCATCAAGGATGGGGGATAACTCGACAGACTTTGTTTTTCCGTCAAGGGGATCTTCGATCTCATATTTGCGACATCTTCCGGTCGTCAGCACTTCCAGCATGTAGCACGGTTCACAGGGAGTGGAGCGTTTCATAAGGCAGCTATAGCAGTAAGGATGGCCCTGCTTGTCCCTGGCGGGAACAGAATCACAGTGCTTCCAGTTGCTCATTATGATCCTCATGTTCCTGTCGATTACAACGATGTGATCCTGAACCGACCCCAGCACTTTCCTGAGCAGGTCAAGCTGGAAATCTTTTTCCTCTTCGTTTTTTACTTCATAGCCTGGAATACCGATCCCTCTTTGGGTTGAACATGTCATACAGTCAATTTGAAAAACCTCTCCTGTTATTTTATTTATAAGTATCCATGCAACAAAAAGATGATAATCATCATCATTACCAGTTTTACCAGAAAAAACTCCAAGAAATGCTCAAAAATCAGTTCAAAGCTTTTTAAGCTCACCACCACAGAGCTTACAGAATAGTGCTTCCTGATCGTGCCCATTATATCTGCATCTGCTGCATTCCTTTGTTGAACTGAGCTTTTTCCTTTCTTCCATAGAAGCGAAACTCATCTCTGCTGTCACAATCCCGGTAGGCACAGCTATAATGCTGTATCCCATGATCATGACAAATGATGCCAGTGCCCTTCCAAGGGAAGTCAGGGGTACTATGTCCCCATAACCCACGGTTGTCATAGTTATGATTGCCCAGTAAATGCTCATAGGTATGCTTGTAAAACCGCTTTCTTCTCCTTCTATAAGATACATCAGGCTGCCCATTATAGTTACAAGCGCAAGTACAGTGAAAAGGAAAACCGTGATCTTCCTCCTGCTGGCACGCATCGCCCTCATAAGCAAGTCGGCTTCGCTCATATACTGTATGAGCTTGAGGACACGGAATATCCTCAGAACCCTTAATATCCTGATCACAAGCAGGAACTGACTGCCGGGTATCAGGATGCTCATGTAGGTGGGTACTATTGCTACCAGATCCACGATACCAAAAAGGCTTGTAGCATATTTCTTCTTGCTTCTGACACACATCATCCGGAGGATATATTCAATAGTGAAGATTATCGTGAAGAACCACTCCAGCATATAGAGCGTTTCTCCATGCTCAGTTCTGATGGGAGCGGAACTATCCATCATTACAACAATCACGCTGAAAAGGATACTCACGATGAGAAGGACATCGAAGGCTTTTCCGGCAGGAGTGTCGGCCTCAAATATGATATCATATATCCGTGCCCTCCAGTTATCACCTGCTGGCCTGTTATCCGAAACCGTACTAGCTGAAAGAGGCATGATATCACTCAGCAAAATCGAACAGGCTCTTCTGTCCGGTCTTCTCACTAAGGTTACCGACCATCACTCCAATGCGCCTGAAGTTCATTGTGGTTTCCCCGAGGAACTGGCCCATCATCTCCCTTGCAGTATCATGAAGGACCTGCCTGTCGGATACCGGATGGCTCAGGGTCCTGCTCTTTGTGGATGTTTTGAAATTTGAAAAGATGACTGTGACTGTAACAGACCTGAAACCGATTTTTCGGGACTGCGCCCTGTTCATCACATCGTCTGCAAGCTCGGCAAGGAGCAAGAAGATCATTTGCTCGTTGCGTGTGTCATGTTTAAGCGAGGCCATCCTGCCGATCTGATCACTTGCAGACCTTTCCCTTACAGGCGTTTCATCGATCCCGGAAGCTGCATGCCTGAGAAATGTACCCTTGTTCTTCCCGAAGACAGTGACAAGCTCCATTATGTCATATTCCTCCAGGTCGGCGACTGTCCTGATTCCCATTTCCGCAAGCTTGTCTTCTGTTACTTTGCCTATTCCCCAGAGTTTGCCTACAGGCATGGGTCGGAGAAAATCCTGCACTTCTTCCTCCCTGATAACAGTAATGCCATCAGGTTTACGGAAAGAAGATGCCATCTTGGCTATCAGTTTGTTGGGGCCGACCCCTACGGAACATGTGAGTTTTTCCTGTGCCTTCACTTCTTCCTTGATACGCATACCTATTTCCCTGGCAACGTCAAAGTCAGAATTGCAGGAGCGGGTTATATCGAGGAAAGCCTCATCTATGCTGGTTCTCTCAAAAGCCTCCCCGCTGTCAGCATAGGAGTGCAGGATTGCCATTACGTTCTTTGACACTTCTTCGTAGAATCCCTTGCGCACCGGGAGGAAAACCGCATCAGGTTTAAGGGACCTGGCCTGCCGGCAGGGCATGGCTGCGCGTATGCCTGCTCCCCTGGCAGCATAATTACATGTGCTCACAGCCCCGCCTTCTTCGCCGCGGTTGGAGTACATGCACACCACCACCGCCTTATCCCTTATAGAAGGGTCTTCCCGTTCTTCTATGGCGGCATAGAAGTAGTCCATATCCACATGTATTATCACACGTTTCATTGAACTTATTTGGGCGGGAGACTTTTTATGGTTAACTCTCACTTATTTTCAAGTCATTTGCAGCCATCTGCAATATCTATGTACTATGTTGACCCAGGTTGACTATCTTTTGATCTTAATTTAAGCTCATTCTGCAAGAGCTGTGCTCAGATATCTCTCACCTGTATCAGGCAGCACGACCACAATGAGTTTGCCTTTATTCTCCTGCCTCCTGGCTACCTCCAGGGCTGCGTGAAGTGCTGCACCGCATGATATTCCGCAAAGTATCCCCTCCATTTTCGCAAGCTGCCTGGCGGTTTCGAATGAATCCTCATTGCTGACCTGGATTATTTCATCAATGATATCCATATTAAGGACACTTGGCACAAAACCGGCTCCTATTCCCTGTATCTTGTGGGGTCCCGGTTTACCTCCGGAAAGTACAGGAGAATCTTTAGGCTCGACTGCAACTGCCTTGAAACCAGGCTTGCGGGATTTGATGACTTCCGACACTCCCGTGATCGTCCCGCCCGTACCAACACCCGCAACCAGGATATCCACAGCCCCGTCCGTATCATTCCATATCTCCTCGGCTGTCGTGCGACGATGGATATCCGGATTTGCAGGGTTCATGAACTGGTGAGGCATAAATGAGTCAGGTGTCTCCCTGGCCAGCTCCTCAGCTTTTTCGATGGCTCCTACCATTCCTTTAGGGCCTGGAGTGAGCACCATTTCGGCGCCCAGCATTTTGAGTATCTTCCTTCTTTCTTCTGTCATTGTTTCAGGCATTGTGAGGATCAGGCGATATCCCCTGGATGCACAGACAAAAGCCAGGCCAATGCCTGTATTGCCTGATGTGGGTTCTATGACGACAGTATCCTTGCTCAGAAGCCCTTGCTTTTCGGCCGTTTCTATCATACTGAGGGCAATACGGTCCTTAACAGAGCCAAGAGGATTAAAAGCCTCCACTTTTCCCACAACTGTTGCATAGCAGCCTTCAGTTATCCTGTTCAGGCGTACAAGTGGTGTACGACCTACTGTTTTGGTGATATCACTATATATTTTCCCGATCTTACCATCCCCTGAAGTTAATCAATTCTTGTATCAGTGCTTCTCTTTAATGATGAGCCTTGGTTCCTCAATAATTACCTTAGTATCCGGAGGGACCGATCTGGTGATCCACGCGCTTCCACCGATCACTGAACGCGCACCAATCACAGTATCTCCTCCCAATATGGTGGCATTAGAGTATATTATAACGTCATCTTCTATGGTCGGATGTCTCTTCTTTCCGCGGATCAGCTCTCCGCTCTCATTTTTTGGGAAACTGAGCGAACCCAGGGTAACTCCCTGGTAGATTCGGACATTGTCTCCGATCTGGCAGGTCTCTCCTATGACCACTCCGGTGCCATGATCGATGAACAGCCCTCTGCCGATCTTTGCTCCCGGATGTATATCGATGCCTACTGCACTGTGAGCGTATTCTGTCATTATGCGTGGAAGTATCGCTATTCCTTGCCTGTGCAGTTCATGGGCTACCCTGTAGACTGTCAGGGCAAAGATTCCGGGGTAGCTGAAGATGATCTCATCATAGCTCTTGGCCGCAGGGTCTCCGTCATAGGCTGCCACGACATCGGAAGCCAGCAGGGAGCGTATCATGGGTATCTTCTCCAGGAAGGCTATCGTTTCTGCCTGTCCCCGGTCGATGCATTCTGCGCAGTTCTCCTCGTAGCGGTTGCAATCATGGATGATGCTGTTGCTGATCTGCTCCGAGAGCTGCTCAAAGAGCTTTGTTATCTCACTTCCAAGGTGGTATCGCAGGTTATTCCTGTCCAGGGTCTGCTCCCCGAAATAACCGGGAAAGAGGATATCCTTGACCAGGCCTATTATTTCTATAAGTGCTTCCTTTGAAGGTATCACAGCCGCATCCACATGGTCAAAACAATTGCTGTCGTAGCAACTGTCAACAACTGAATCAACTATACGCGGTATCTGGGAGCGGTACCTGCTATCAACCAGAGATTTCAGGATAGCGCATCTTCTCTGTTCTGTTTCTGATCCATTGACCATGTTCATTCCTGCCCTGATAAACTACTTACAAATAGATATTGGCATAGTATATTATAATGTTAACGCTGTTAACATTCTCCGGGCACTTAACCTGTCTTTTCCTGCAATCATGATTCTTAATTCCTGAATCTGTAAAAGTCCCGACATGACCCCGCTGGCGAGGCATGCTTTCCAAAAACTGTATCCCTTCTACCCACTCTTCATATACACATTATTGGTAATCGCATTTAAGAGCTTTGAGCAGGACTCTACGATTCTGCATTTCACTTGATGCAGTAGAAACCGGCCTGCATATAGGAATACCAAAGCAGTTCCACGACTTTAAAACCTGACCCTCTCAGCAGTTTAAGATGCTCTTCCACGGTTATGGGAAAATATTCCACATCAAAACGGGCAAGGTTCTTTTCTACATCAGCAGGTTCTTTTCCTAGGGAAAGCTGGAAGTTCCTAACGTAATTTTTCCCGATGGCTACGCCGCTCTTAGTGAAAGGCTTGATGTTCTCGAAAGTGATGAAAACCCCGCCTTCCTTTAATAGCCTGTAACATACAGCAATAGCCTTTTCTCTCTCTTCTGGGCTCAGATAGTGGTGGCACTGGATGGCAGTAATGATATCGGGTTTCTCCACCGGCTCTTCGGAAAACTCCTGTGAGGGTGAAGGTCCCAGAAACCTGAGTTTTTCTTCCGGAAGAAAACACAGTTTTTTCCTTGCCTGCTCCAGCATACCTTCAGAAGGGTCAAGCAGCAGGAATCCTGTATCTGGAAACTCCTCAGATGCTCTCAGTACCAGGGAACCGGTTCCGCAGCCTGTGTCCATCCATATCTTTGGCTTGAAGGGAAGGGCCCTGACGAGATCTATAACTTCCTTGTGGAAAGCCTGGTAGTAGGGAATGGTACTGACCACCCTTGCATCAAAATCCTCCGGCAGTTGAGAGGTGGTGTCATGTTGTGACTGTGCAGGTTGCATAACTGAGACTTGGAATGGATGGATTTAAATCTTGTTCAGGTCAGTCCTGCAGAAATGCTTGTAAGAAGCACAGTAACCAAGTTAACCGTGAGCCTTTCTGGTTCTATTTTAAACAGGTTCACTCCTGAACATACAGAAAACCTGCTTTCATAGCAATCTCAGCTCTTGTCAGTTCCTGTCCGAGGTAGGCTGCATGGTTAAGTGTACTTATCCATTCGTACCTGACGATGGTCCGGTAGATGGAACGTGCATCCCGGCCTTCGATCATCCTCAGGAGTTCCTTGTCGTAGGAATAGTGTTTTGCAAGTATTGTCCTTTTGTCAGGCTGCGGTACTATCACGAAATATCCGGCACTGTCAAGCTCAAGCTTTCCCGGCTCTTCAGCCTCTATCAGAGGAACATTGGCAATATCTTCTTTAATCTTTTCGGTTTTGCATGTCTCATCTTCCACAGTTGCCACCCTATTGTAAATTCCCTTGCTGTTCTTCAATATTCTCATCTGTCTGGATGCCACATTTCCATATGTTCGGCATGCGTTTGCAGGTATGAACCCGGCTCGTAGAACCTGTCATAGAATTCAAGGTCGATATGTTGCGCCTGCAGGTATGGCATGACGAATATGCTGGGCACGGTGCCCGGGAATTTCCCAAAAGTGTCAAAGATGTACTGGGCCTGCAGTGCGACACATTCCCTGAATTCTTCGCTATAGCGTTGCGCGCTGCTGCGAACCCCCGAAGTGTCCTTGTAGTAGCCTGGCGTCTGTGGATTGAAAGGTCCTCCGGGACCAAACTTCCTTTCAGCGAGGGCATCCACCGCCTCACTCATATTTTTATAATGGGGAGGGGTGTATCCTTCAAAAACGCCAGGCAGACCTGTCGGGTTTGGCAGGGACCAGCGTTCATCTGTATCGTACCTGAATCCAAGTCCTTTCACTTCAGGAGCACCGCTTGCTCCCAGGACTGAGAACGGGTCCAGACCATCAAACATCCACCCACCAAGTCCCATGGCCTGCAGCATAAGCATTCCTGCATAGCAGGAAGTGGAGAGTTCTGCTGTCACCTCTGACAGGGACCACATCTCCAGGAAAGTGAGAGGATAGGGATTCTCCACATCCACAAGGTCTGCATACTGCCTGATACCCTCTATTTCGTTCCCGTGAACATCGTCATAAAAACATATGCCGTTCTGGACATAGTAACATATACCTGCCAGTACATGCTGGGACAGGTCCCCCACAGGGATTACCAGTGTTGTTCCCGGATGATTGGCTACCCAGGTGTTGTGTGCTTCCATATGGGGCACTTGCAGAGGCAACTGTAACCGGGTGTTACTCAGTTTATGTACCCTGCTGCGGGTAGATTGAAGAATTTCTTCCAGCTCGAGCTTCCCCTCTTTGCTCCTTGATCCAGATGCCGATGCGTCGCGGTTCTCCAGGAAATAAACTCCGTTATCGTCTGTAAAGAACAGCTCGCTTGTATGGAAACCGGCAGCCGATGGAAACGTTCGTCCTCCTGCGCTGCATGCATAGTTTGACAGATAGGGAGCATATCTTTCGCCCCTCATGATCAGGTTATGCCAGCCCGTGTTGCCTCCCATGGCGGTCAGGATAGTCATCTGTTCCAGTTCCGAGAGTGGTTCAGGTCTGTGGCTTGAAGTGTATTTGAAATAGCCGTCCGGAATCGAGGCACCCATGAAAAATCTTCTTGCTCTTCGCCCGAGCAGGGCATCCACCAGTGTAAATTGCTTTATCTTCTCAAACCCTGGTGGAAGGTCTTTCATTTCTCCCACTATCATTTCCCCCTCATATTCACTATCCGGGAATTCCTCTTCAGGTAATCCTATCCGGATGTTCATTATCAACTTTGGCAGCCAAATGACATAAGTTTTCTTATCTTATTTTACCGATAACAATTGAAATCAAAAAAGGGCTTTGTAGCGAGTCTTAAAAAGACGAGGGATTTAAAAAGTAAACTATATCCGAAATTGTCCCTGAATGAGATAGTTAATCATCATTCTGCCCGTTCTCTGTCTTTTGCGCTTTATGGAATGACAAGCACCGGTTTTTTTGCATGCCTTACCACATTTTCTGCGACACTGCCAAGCAGGATATGACCGAGTCCCGTTATTCCCAGCGTCCCCATCACTATGAGGTCTATATCGTTCTGCGCGGCAAAATCCACGATGCCATCTGTAGGAGTTTTACCGTCAATGATCACAGGCTCCACTACGACACCTTCTTTTCTGCCTATGTCCACCACATGGTCGGTAGCCTTCTTACCTACATCCCTTTGGTGACTTTCCAGTGCCTTTGACCACATTTCGCCGCGCATAGCAAGAGCAACGCCTGACGGTGGAATAACATAAAGGGCACTGACTTTAGCACCGTTGGATCTTGCAAGTTCAATACCCCATTCTACCGCATTCTTCACGTTCTCAGAGCCATCTGTAGCTACCACTATCTTTTTTATTTTTGTACTCATACATATGCCCCAATAATAATTAGGTCCGGCTGCATATATGTTTTTGGTAAGTTTTTGATCTGAGCTGGGATAAGTGAATGTGAAGAAAGCAACAGATTTCACGCCATATTGCCAGGGTTGCAGGGAAAGACTTTAGTGTAAAATGCCCCCCTGATAAAGGAAGGGACTAAAATCCCTGTTTAAGGCTGATAATTAATTACTGATCTGTGTGGTAAACTGATGTTCTCAAAAACAAAATATACTCTGCTTGCACTGGCAGCGATCTTTTTTGGTATTGGTCCCGGGATGGGTTATTTCACTGAATACCTCTGGTTTGATATGACTGGATATCTGTCTGTCTTTTTAACCGTTCTGAGCTGGAAAGTATTGATATTTCTGGCAAGCTTCTTGCTGATATTCATATTCATTTATTTGAATATACATTTAGCACGGACATTTACAAAGAATGCCCTGGGTGAAAGCAAATATAAATATACTGATACCGATGGACTAATTATGCCAGCAGCGATCATACTATCGCTGATATTCGGCCTGTATCTGAGCAATCAATGGGAGACAATCCTCCTATATTTGAATATGGCGCCAACAGGCATGGAGGACCCTATCTTTTTCAGAGACGTTTCATTTTATTTATTCCAGCTTCCTTTAATGGAACTGGTCAAAAACATATCACTTTCACTTACAACTTTAGCCCTGATACTTGCCGGGATCATCTATCTGGACAAGCTGGAGCATATACTGAGCCCGCAATACACCATAGATTCCTCTGAATATGTGACAAATGATAGTGACCTGGCAGAACTGATGGACAGGGTCCCTGCCAAGGTGCTCATGCACATTTCAGTGCTTCTGGGGCTCATTCTTGCAATAATAGCTTTCAGTTTTTACCTGAGCAGATTCGAGATATTATTTTCACAACAGGGCGTCGTAACAGGTGCAGGATATACAGATGTCCATGTAAGGTTACCTCTGCTCACCATAACGTCACTGGCTTGCGTTATAGCAGCAGTGGGACTTATAGTAAATACCAGATTGAGAAATATCAAGATCTCATTGCTGGGAATCAGTGCAGTTGTGATCATGATCCTTCTTACCTCCTTTGCCCCTGCGGCCTATCAGCAGATCAAGGTAGAGCCTACTGAACTCCAGCTGGAGGAGCCTTATCTCTTATACAATATCGAATATACCAGGGCAGGTTTTGGACTTTCGGATATCGATGTAAGACCTTTTGATTATAACCCTGAACTTACCCGCTCTGCGGTTGCAAATAATGAGGACGTCATCTCGAATATCAGGATATGGGATGAGCGGGCTCTTCAGAATACATACAGGCAAACCCAGCAGATAAGGACATATTATGAGTTCAATGACGTGGATACGGACAGGTACTACGTTAATGGGGAATACAGGCAGTTCATGATATCTGTCAGGGAAATGGACATAACTCATCTTGATCCTTCAGCCAGAACCTGGGTGAATGAACGGCTTGTCTATACCCATGGATTCGGGGCAGTAATGAACAGTGTCAGCGAAAAAACAGATGACGGAAGGCCCGAGCTTGTTCTGCGGGACATACCACCGCAGGGTGACTTCGATCTCGCAAATCCCAGGATCTACTATGGAGAACTGACAAGGGATTACAAGATCGTAAATAGCGGATTAGAAGAGCTTGACTATCCCAGTGCAGCAGGGAACGTATATGCCAGGTACGAGGGGAAAGGTGGAGTACAGCTGGATTCCATATTCAAGAGACTGGCATATGCGATACGTTTTGGAGATGTGAACTTCATACTGAGCCAGTATATGACAGAGGAAAGCCGCGTTATGTATGACCAGCAGATAAACCAGAGGGCTCACAAGATCGCTCCGTTCCTGGTGTATGAAAGTGAGCCTTACCCAGTGATATATGATGGCAAGATATTCTGGATCATTGATGCGTATACTGTATCCGATAAATTCCCATATTCAGAGAAATACAGGGTTGGAGCCGGTGAACTCAACTATATCCGCAATTCGGTCAAGGTGGTTATTGATGCCTATGGCGGCACTGTGGATTATTATGCAATGGATGATGAGCCTCTTATCAATGCATATTCCAGGATATTCCCGGACCTTTTCAAAAATTATGAAGAAATGCCTGATGGTCTTAAACAGCACATAAGATACCCGAAGGAATATTTCAGGGTCCAGATGGACATCTACCGGAACTATCATATGACAAATGTCGAGACCTTCTACAATAAAGAGGATGCATGGCAGATCCCAAGGGAATATTACCGTGGAAGCACAATACCTGTGGACCCATATTACATCATGACAAGGCTTCCTGAAGGAGAAGGTGTTGAGTATATACTTATGCAGCCGTTCACGCCAAGGAACAGGCAGAATATGATCTCATGGATCGCTGCAAGGTGTGACGGACCAAATTACGGGGAGCTGATACATTACGAATTCCCAAAGGACAGGATGATATACGGACCAAACCAGATAGAATCCAGGATAGACCAGGACCCGCATATATCGGAATTGTTCACACTCTGGGGACAGCAGGGATCCAGTGTGATCCGGGGGAATCTGCTTGTGGTTCCTCTTGACAACTCAATACTTTACATTGAGCCGGTGTTCATAAGTGCAGATGAGGGCGAGATCCCTGAACTGAGAAGGGTGATAGTATCTTCCGGAGAAACTGTCTATATGGGCCTTGACCTGGTCACATCCCTGCAGGTGCTGCTCCGGGGTGAAGCTGTCGATTACGACAGAGAACCCGTATATGTGTCAGAGGACGCAAGAGAACTGGCAGAAAGGGCGCTTGAGCATTATAACAATGCGCAGGGTCATTTAAGTAATGGTGACTGGGCGGGATACGGACAGGAAATGGAACAGGTGTACACTCTGCTTGAACAGATATCGCAGAGTGTGGCAGAGAGCTGATTAGGGTTTTGTTCCCGGTCGGACGGAAAAGGGCTGGCAGTGCCAGAGGAAGATTCATATCTTCCGGTATACAGGGGGCTTTGTGCTCCCCTGTATCTTCCGCTGATCCCTGGAGCATATTGGCTCTGTGGAAATACTCCTGAGATACCCCGTATTGATAAAAGCAACCACGAAGGACACGTATACACAGAGCTTCGGCGGATTGTCTTTATATTGTTCCGGGTTTTCATTCTCTTTGCTTTGTGAGCTGTGGTTTAATGAGTGAAATACAGGTTCTACAGCATTCTTTATACCAAGTCCTTGTCTGTGCTGCAGGGTGTGCAGCTCCTTTTAAACTACCAGCTCCCCCAATTGCACACCTCAGATTTACTCCCCAGGCTCCTGGTATCATGTCATGTATCAGGGTCTGCGTGACTTTGGTAACCTATCGGATCAATACCTTCCGGATTTCCTTTTGTACCATTTTCCCCTTTTGCAGCTGCAATATGTTTGGTGAGCTGATATTTGAAATTGGAAGCGTTGCCTTTCTCCGCTTCATGCAGTGAATTCCACAACTCATCCAGGTCCTTGTCGTGTAAATCGATGATATTCGCAAATGTCTCAAAGGGTTTTAGCGTTTTCATTGCTTCAAGGCGCTGCTGCGGATTTTCCATATCGGAGCCACTTAGCCTGAGCAGAGCAACATTGAATTCCGAGGCAAATGCTATTAAACCGTTTTTTGCGATGAATTCCCCGAATTCCATGTCTGCCTCTACCTGAAGTTCTTTATGCTTTCTATCCGGGTCTATGGATTTAAGCGGACGGAATGAACTTATAATGGACCTGAGTATCTCAAGGTCTTTTTCCAGGCCAGGATCGGTTGCTTCAGGCAGTGACGGATAGTTCATTACCAGAAGATAGTCTTGGAGCTCACCTTCAATGCCGATTATGACCAGATTGCTGTTCACACTTGTATCTTCTATGCCGTTAACTATGGCATTCTCTATTTCCTGGCTGAAATCGGCTTCCATGAATCTCAGGGAACTGTTCTTGATAGTGCCTGATTTGAGGTCATGGAGTTTGAATAGGTTCGTTTTGAAGGCTTCACTGACCTGAAGCATGAAGTTATGTTCAAAGGGGAACTCTGTGAATAATGGTGGTTGATAACGCTTTACCGGAATTATTCCTATGCGGGTCGATATTGATATCTGGAGAGCACTGGGATATTTCCTACCTGATATGATCGTCTTCCCGGGAACAGGAACAATGGATGTGACGGTTTTAGAGCTCAATGAAAGGATCGCTGCGGATGGAACGGGACCGGTGAAGAGTTTATCGTTCAAAGAGGGATCAGTGATCAGGAGATTTTCCATTATCCATTCGTCCATACTTAATTTGTGAACTGACCAGCCTTGCGGTGGTTTGTTGATAGTATAGGACCCATCGGGTGCGCCTATCTGCTCCGGTTCCAGATGATGCATTTCCTGTTCCGTAGTCACTTCCTGTGCAACGGTAAGTTCCCTGAGTCCGGGAGGGCTTATCCTCTTGCTTTCCTCTTCTTCTGTTTTCATAGACCTTACGATATACAGGAAATATACGAATATCAATGTCATGAGAACACCGGCAGTGACCCTCTCTGCTATATGCTCAGCGGAAAGCATCCACAGGAGCAGTACTGCTTCAACGACAATAAGGAAAGCTCCCAGAAGCTGATAGGGTCCCTTGATAGCTGAAATATCGAATTTTGATTTTTCGCTCAATGGGACCATCTCTTAGTATTTTGTACTATTGTAAGTGTTTTTTCGTGATATCGTACCTGTCTACTTTTCCACATGTGTAATTATTTCCTCTAACTAATATTTACATTATTCGATTTTGTATCAAGGGTCTGACCGTCAAAGGTGCAAGCAAATAAGACCTATGTTAACAAACACGGAAAAAAGGGCTCTGCAGGAGTCCTTGTTTGAATAATAAGTACAACCACAGAGGACACAGAGAACTATTTATGTGCTCTTCTGAGATTTTGACTCTATGTGTTCTCTGTTAACTGTGGTTCAAATAAAGTACAGTTTTTCCACAGAGCCGATATTGTCCTTTTGTCAATTAGGATTGTCTCTGCTCCTATACCTGTTTGGAACATCTCCTTTTACATGGCAGCTCTCTGCTCATCGATGCAACCGTATCAGTGCCCATTTCCATGTCAGAGATCCCACCATGCAGCTGGAGGCATTTGCAGGTCTGAATCTAGTAGGATAGTTTCACCTATCTGAGGGGCAATGATGTTCACTTCCCTTTCATTTGCCTCTTTTAGTGCCCTTTCTATTGGTTCATTCCAGGCATGATTAGCCAGTGTAAATGCTCCCCAATGCATCAGCATCATTGTCTTACCATTCACATCCAGATTAGCCTGGACAGCTTGTTCCGGTACCATATGAATATCCGGCCATTTACGGTCATACTGGGCGCCTTCGATCAGAGTGATATCAAAAGGTCCGTATTTGTCTCCGATCTCCTTGAAATGGGTACCGTATCCTCCATCTCCACTTACATATATCCGGGTCCTGTCTCCCAGGATAACCCATCCTCCCCAGAGTGTGGTGTCGATATTGAGTGGATTTCTTCCTGAGCCGTGTCTGGATGGTGTCAAAGCAACAGTCAGACCCTGATACTCCGTTTCTTCCCACCAGTTGAGTTCGGTGATCTTTTCCTCCGGAATACCCCATCCGATCAGATGAGCACTGCACCCGAGAGGGACAAAGAAATGCGATACTTTACTGTTCAGCTTTACAACGGATCGGTAATCCAGGTGGTCATAATGGTCATGCGTAATAAGAACTGCATCGATTGGCGGCATATCATCAATGAGATGCAGCATGATATCTTCGCTGTATTCATATCTGTTTATTCCCACAAGTGAGACCGGTGAGGCGACAGGACTCAGCATGGGGTCTATCAATAATTTCTTATTATCTACGCTAAGCAGAAAAGCAGAGTGTCCGAACCATGTCAGGCTATCATTCTCACTTTCTATCACCTTCCAGTCAATGGAAGAAACAGGAATAGGGCCAGCAGGATTGCGGTTCTTGACCTCTGAAGCAGAATCGTTACTCTTTGGGGGATTATCCGGGTGATTTACGAATACCCTTGTTGGGATGTCATTAACAAAATTGCCGTCAGCATAATTATTTAATTCCTGATAAGTTCCTTTTTGTTCTGTCGTCGGAGTCCCGCCAAAAGCCGGGTGTATGTTCATGAAGAGGATAATACCAATACCCGATAGAAGCAAAAAGCAGAATAGATATGCCGCAGTTTTTTTAATTTTGCCCATTCCCCACCTCTCTAACCTCATTTATCTCTGATCTTTTTCATTATTATTCCTGCTTACATAAAAAGCACTAACATATTTCACATAACAAACGTTGGTCCAATACCCAGAAATCTACAATAATCGATTATAAGCGCACAGTTTTCGAGTGAGGTTCCACAGTCTTTCAATTGGATCAAATCCGGGCTGTACTGTGAAATAAACAGAAATCATCATTTGATGGATATCTTGTTGGATATGCTCAATTACTTTGGAGAAATCACCAATAGTTAAACGTTTCAGATCACAAATGATGTGCGTTCTTATTAAAAATATTGATGTCGAATTCGTAGCAATAAATGTTTGGTTAGTGACATAGTTGACTGTGCAGATGAAACCCTGATAGAACCACAAAGGAGACGGGGCTCACGGAGGAGTGCTTATTTCTCCTGGCAGTTTTTCCTTCTTTGATGTTGTGTATTCCCTGCAGTTCTGGCTAGATGGCTGCCTGAAAAAGCCAAGTATGAGGGTGTGAGAAACAGGCATTTGAAAAAGAAGTAAACGGTTTCCTTTAGGGAAACTCACCTGTACACTACAACAGTTTTGGCTGCCATGTCATAAATTCCCTGCTTCTTCTCGGTGAAGATGATAGTCAGGTAGCCAATCAAGAACACGCCGGTTATAAGCTTTAGGAAATATCTCAGGAACGATCTTGCAAAAGATATTCTGTTGCCCTCAATATCTGTCACTTTGATCCCGACTATTTGTTTTCCTGGAGTTCCCTGATAGCTTGAACTCTCAAACCAAATGTAGTAAAAAGCGGAAATAACCACAGCAATTAGATTTAATGTGAGATCTGAGATCGGCAAAGTAATATAAAGTGAGAGTATGCCTATAGAAATGCCAAAAACGAACGTTATCAAATAATCTATTCCCAGGGCAGTAATCCGTTTCCCAAAGCCTGCATAAGGTGATGAATCCGAGTTCAGCTCAGAAGCAAACCTCATATTCTTACCACAATTGATACAAGAAGTCGTAACATCTGCATTTTTTGCGCCACAATTTTGACAGTACATTCTAAAAACTCCTGCAAAGGAGTCGAAATAATCTTATATATACTTTCTTATTTTATTCTATGCTTCAAAAGAGAATCTCATGCAAGCTTGTGAGAAATATTCATGTGGCATGATAATATTGATTATTTTATGTTTTCAAAAAGCATTCCGGGCCCTGATTTCCGTGCTAAGGGGATGGTTTGGTGGGGAAGAGAAAAAAGGATTATGGCTTTCAGGAGGTTCCTGGCACAATGCCAGCTATGATGTAAATAGCAAATGCAAAACATTATATTTTATTAAATAAATACTATAGTGTTCAACGCAACTTACTACACGTATTAATGTTTATCTTATCTTATGGCGGGGAAAGAACAAATTCTGATTGACCGAAAGGTAATTCTCGACGAGATTAACGATTTGATCACACACGAGAACAATTCAAGAGTGTTGAAAAGGCTCTATTTTGTTAAATTTAGATATTTAGGGGATTCTGTAGAAGAAGCTGCTACTAAAGTAGGAGTGACTAAGAAAACAGGATATTGCTGGCAAGAAAGTTGGAATAAAGGCGGCTATGCCGCCTTAATGCCAAATTTTGGCGGAGGTAGGAAATCCAAACTTACTGATGAACAAAAAAAGGAATTAAGAGCTTTGTTGGAAAATAAGGATTACTGGACTACAAGAGAAGTCTGGAAGTTAATAAAGGAAAAATATGGCGTAGAATATTCAGAGAAACAAGTAGGAGTTATACTTCACAGTTTTAACATGTATCACTCAAAGCCATATCCCCTTGACTACAGAAGACCTAAAAACGCTGAAGAGATCTTAAAAAAAACTAACCGAAGCAATTCCAAAAAATATTGGTCAAGATGAGCAGTATATCATAGGTTTTCTGGATGAATCTTCACCACAAACAAAAGCAAACACGCAAAGATTATGGTCATTTAAAAAACCGTTGATAATAAAAAATACGGATTACGTTAAAGCAAATGCATTTGCGTTTTATTCGATCAACGGGAACAGTATCATTGATTTTATGAAAAGCTCAAAAACAGAAGATGTGTGTGAATTCCTGGAAAAAATTGTAGAGCAAAACCCAGGGAAAAGAATAATTCTTGTTCTCGATAATGCAAGATCGCATCATGCAAAGAAAACGATAAGTAAAGCGAGAGATTTAAAAATAACACTTGTGTTCCTACCACCTTATTCACCTGATCTAAATCCAGTAGAATTTGTCTGGAAAACAATCAAAAGAGAAGTGTCAGTCAAATTTGTCAGATCAAAAGAACATTTGAGGGATATTATCAAAATGGAATTTATGAGGGTAGAGAGCTCATTATCGTTTGCAAAAAAATGGATAGAAACATTTAATGCACAAATAAAAAGTGTGATTTGTTGAGTTAGGGACTATAATTTAAAGCATTTCTAATCTGTTATCGGAAAGGCGATATCATGTCAAAATACGCAATCATCTTCGCAGTAGTCTTTGTCGGGGCCGTGTATCTGCTTACACAAGAACCGCTCGCTGCCCTGGGAGCCGCAATTGCATTATCCATCGGGGTCCTGCTCTATTACAAGAACCTCAACGACAGCTGGAAAGGCACCATCACAGAACTGAAAGAGGAAAAATACCTTCAGAAGGAATATGATTCCAACAACAATGCCACAACTTACGAAGCATTCAAGACGTATGCATATATCAGGCAGGACAACGGCAAGGTCAAAAAAATGGAACTCGGCCCGGAATGGAAAGCAGGCGACGTTATCGAGAAAAGAAAAGGAGAATACAATTTCAGGAGGATTTCGATAAACTAGACCCACATTAGACTAAAATATAAATAATAGATAAATAAATTAAGTATCATGGATGATTTGACTGATTTTGCTCTTAATGAAGAATATAAACGCCTTCAATCCGTTGGAGACAAGCTTGCAGAAATAGAATCACTTATTGATTGGAAACCGTTTCGTCCAATTCTGGAATCAATGTACAAGAACAGAACAGCTTCAGGCGGCAGGCCTGAAGCTGATGTTATTGTGATGTTTAAAATGCTTGTTCTACAACAATGGCATGGTCTTTCTGATGCTGAACTTGAAAGACAGTGTATTGACAGAATATCCTTTAGGAAATTTTTGGGGTTTCCTGAATATGTTCCAGACAGTACAATTGTCTGGTCATTTAGAAAGAGAATTAGCGATAATGGAAAAGAGAAAGAAATATGGGACGAGATGCAAAAACAGCTTAATGCTCTTGGATTGAAGATCAAAAAAGGGATGATCCAGGATGCCACATTCATCCACTCCAACCCTGGACATGCTAAAGCTGATGAACCTCGTGGAAAGGATGCTAAAACAGCTAGAAGCAAAGATGGAACCTGGGCAAAAAAAGGTGGCAAATCTCATTTTGGCTACAAGCTTCATACAATTATTGATAAGGAATATGAACTGATCAGAAGATTTGAAACAACAACTGCATCAGTACATGATTCACAGGTAGATCTATCTGAAGTGGGTGAAGTAGTCTACCGTGACAAAGGATACTTTGGAGCAGTTGCAAAGGGTTTTGCAGCAACAATGCAAAGAGCGGTAAGAGGACATCCATTAGGAATAAACGATGTTCTCAGAAATGAAAGGATAAGTGTACAGCGAGTTCCATGTGAAAGAGTCTATGCAGTAGCAAAGGAAGTGTTCAAAGCAGGAAAAGTGCTTGTCACAAATGTGGAAAGGGTGAATGTAAAAATGCTGATTACAGCTTTTTCTTTTAATCTTCATCAATTGAGAACACTGAAAAGGAAGGGAACTATCTAAGATAGCGTAAGCTATCCTAAAATTAAGGTGAAAAGGAACAAAAACATAAAAATCTTGGATGAAGTGGGACGAGTAACAACTTGGATTTATCAGATACTTAAAAAAGATGGGTTAATCTGAATCCTCTCAGGAAACTCAACTGAATGATTGTTCCAGTATCCATGCATATCTTTTTTTCCTGAAGCACATCCGTGCTTCTCCTATTCCCGTCCCCAGGCATATCAGACAGAATCCGGGTAAAACAAAGATTATTACGTAAAGTCTGTAAATAATCATTTAATAACCAAGAGTTACTAAGTCTCAGTAAATAATGAACGGGAACAAGAATATGTTATACAGGACAATGCCAAAGAACGGAGACAGGTTATCAGTACTGGGTTTTGGCGCCATGCGTCTGCCGATGAACAAGGACGGGACCATCGATGAGGAAAAGGCCATGACACAGGTGCGTTATGCAATAGACCATGGTGTGAACTATATTGACACTGCGTGGCCATATCACATGGGGGAAAGTGAGCCGTTCCTTGCACGTGCACTTGCGGATGGTTACAGAGAAAAAGTGAGACTTGCAACAAAATTGCCCCAGTGGATGGTTCAGACGCATGAGGACATGGATAGATTTCTCAACGCCCAGCTTGAGAAACTGAATACCGGTCATATAGATTATTATCTAATCCACAGCCTGGTGGGCAGCAGCTGGAAAACTATCCGGGATCTGGGTGTTACCGAATTCCTTGACCGGGCCAAAGCCGACGGACGCATCATCAATGCAGGTTTTTCCTACCACGGCGCTGCTGAGGATTTCAGGGAGGTTGTGGACGGCTACGATTGGGATTGCTGCCAGATACAATATAATTTCCTGGACGAGAACATCCAGGCAGGAAAAAAAGGCCTTGAGTATGCTGCATCCAGGGATCTGGGTGTCATCATCATGGAGCCCCTGCGCGGCGGCAGTCTGGCAGGAGATGTGCCGTCTGCAGTGGAAGAGATATGGGATGAGGTGGATATCAGTCGCAGTCCAGCTGAATGGGCGCTGCTCTGGGTATGGGATCATCCGGAGGTCACGGTCGTGCTTTCAGGTATGAATGAGCAGTCACAGGTAGAGGAGAACCTGAAGGTTGCTGATATGGCTTATCCGAACACTCTTACCGGGAAAGAGCTTGAGCTCATAAAGAGGGTGGCTAAAAAATACAAAGAGCTCATGCAGATCGATTGCACAGGATGCGGATATTGTATGCCGTGCCCTGAGGGAGTGGATATCCCCGGCTGCTTTGAAACTTATAACAAACTCTACATGTTCGGTGGTGAGGACAGGCTGAAAATGATGTATGTAGCCAAGTTTGGAGGCATCTTCAGAGGCAGTGATACTAATTTTGCCTCACAGTGCGTGCAATGCGGAGAATGCCTGGAAGTCTGCCCGCAACATCTGGATATACCCGCTCTGCTTGGGAAGGTCGCGGAGGAGTTCGAAGGGCCGGGGCTGGGAGAGAGGATGGAGCTTGCAAGGCAGCTCTTCATGAAAGAATAAGGGAAGGATTTTATGAACTACACCATCGAAGAAAAGTTCCAGTCAGTTGAAGAGTACATCCACCTGCGACAATCGGTAGGCTGGCCCTGCCCCGGCAACAAGTCAATAGAAAAGAGTCTCAGTAATTCCATATATTGCGTTTGCGCCGTTGAGAACGGCAGGGTCACAGGCATGTCCCGTCTGATAGGTGACCACAGTTTTATTTATTTCGTTGCAGATGTCATCGTATTGCCTGAGTATCAGAACCAGGGAATTGGCACTAAGCTGATGGAGAGAGTAATGTCCTATCTGAAAGGGAACGTGCAGGAATATTCATACATAACCCTGATGTCAGCAAAAGGAAGAGAGGCCTTTTACGAGAAGTTCGGATTTTTCAAAAGGCCTACAGGTGAATATGGTTACGGGATGATGCTTGAGATTTGAGATAGTTGATATAGAACTCAACTATCTGTTTGCCTGATCATGCTATGCTGTCTTTCAGTCCCCGTTCTCTTTCTTCAGGTAAGCAAGAGCTTCCTGCGTGCTATCAAAGATAAGGACCTCTTTATTCTTTATCATATGCCTGAACTCCTTGTCAATATCCAGCTTGCTCATGACCTTGGGTTGTACCGATGTGATGTAGACCTTCTGTTTCATCTTCCTGCTGGAGTGGATGAAACTTCTCAGCCGCTCAAGCCCGGTGGTATCTATGAACGGGACATAACGCATGCGCAGGATAATGTGGGGCTTGCTGATGCTGATGTGTTCGTTGATCTTGCTCTCAAAAACGTTCATGGCACCGAAGAAGAAGGGACCATTAATTGTATAGACCGAGACGTTCTTCTCAAGATACGGATCTGCAAAGATGGTTGCATTGATTCCTTTTGTCCTGTCGTAGTTCTCCATGCTGTGGATGTCGATGATATTCGTCATCCTGATGAAGAGCAGGATTATTGACAGGAACATACCCATCTGCACGGCAAATACCAGGTCGGTGAACACAGTGAGCAGGAAGGTGGCAAGCAGTACGGCCGTGTCCATCTTACTGATATTCATAATGGTCTTGAATTCTGTCACGTTGATCATCCTGACAGATACCAGTATCAACACACCTGCAAGGTAGGCCTTTGGTATGAAAGCAGCTATCGGTCCGAGGAAAAGTAACACTGCGAGCAGGATCAATGCGTGTATGATACCTGACATCTGGGTCTTTGCACCTTCCCTTATATTAACAGCACTCCTTGCGATGGCGGCCGTACACGGGATACCTGAGAAAAAGGGCAGTATTATGTTCGCTATTCCCTGTCCCAGTAGTTCCCTGTTGCTATCGTGCCTGGTATTTGTCATACCGTCACAGACGACCGCACAAAGAAGAGCCTCGATGGCACCAAGCAGCGCAATAGTGAGAGCTGCAGGCAGTACGGCCATGACCAGGTCAACATTCAGAGCTATCATATTTATGCTGGGAAGCTCTGTGGGTATCGTTCCGACAAGGGGCACTTCCAGGTTAAGGTTGTATGTCAGCAACACTGCCAGGAACAGAGCTATTATGGAAGCAGGCAGACTGCTCAAGTATCTCAATTTTGCCAGGAGCCCTGGCAGACGAACCAAGAGCAGGATAGTTCCGATGCATATCATCACTGCTGTGATGTCTATTATATCGAGCCTGGTGTATATCTCATAGGCAGTTTCCCAGACCCGCTCTCTTGCCGGAATGACCATTCCAAGAGCGTTGGGTATCTGCCCTATGAGTATTATCGCACCGATACCGCTGGTGAATCCCGAAATAACGGGCAGTGGTATGTACTTGACGACCTTCCCAAGCCTGAGAAGCCCGAAGAGTATCTGGAAAATGCCTGCCAGGAACCCTGCAAGGAGCAGCCCTTCAAGCCCGAAGCTGTGCACTGTTGAAAGGATGATGACAGTCATGGCACCGGTAGGTCCGGTGATGGAGTATCTCGAACCGCCCACAGAAGATGCGAGCATTCCCGCTATCACGGCTGTGTATAGGCCGAGAACAGGTTCGACACCTGAAGCCATGGCAAAGGCAATGGCAAGAGGAAGCGCTACGATGGCGGTAATGAAACCGGCCTTGAGATCGCTGGAGAACGACTCTTTGAAATATCGGTTAATTGTTTTTGTTGTTTGCATTATATCAAGCCAGCTGACCAAAGTCAAAATTCGACTGATAAAGCGCATTAGAGAAAAGACCCTGTATATATACTTTGTCTAATATGAAAATTTATGAGAAACTGCCGTGTCATTATTGGATGGCGAGCTAGGTCAAATAGCTTTGAACGCACATTTAAACTCTGCTTGACGGGCACAGCCTGTTGACCACACATACCTCGCACTTTGGCTTGCGTGCCACACAAACACTGCGCCCATGCAGTATCAGTGTCATGGAGAGTGCCTCCAGTTCTTCTCTTTTTGCGATGGCCATCAGGTCCCTCTCGATTTTTTCCGGGTCCTCGTGCCGGGTGAAACCCAGGCGTCGGGACAGGCGCTTGACATGTGTATCGACTGCAATGCCCTCTATCCTACCGAAGGCCCTTGAGAGGACAATGTTGGCGGTCTTGCGACCCACCCCGGGAAGCTTCAGCAGCCCTTCCATGGTATCTGGCACCTGGCCGTTGAACTCAGAAAGCATTATTTGTGCGCTGGTGATGATGTGCTTTGCTTTCTGGTGGTAGAAACCCGTTGAGTAGATCTCCTTTCCGAACTCCCGGACATCTGCGGCGGCATAATCTTCTACGGTGTGGTAATTCCTGAAAAGGGATTGCGTGACGACATTCACCTGGCGGTCTGTACACTGGGCCGAGAGGATGGTGGCCACAAGCAATTCCAGCGGGTTGCTGAAATGCAGGGCAGGGGCAGCACCGGGATATTCCTCTTTCAATATCCCGAAGATACGCTCGAAGTTTTCCGTATTGTCAGGCACAGGTGCCGGGGCTTGAGAGACCATGTATGCCTATATGAATCAATAGTTCATATCAATTTTTCAGAACCCGTTTGCTTCCACTCGAAAATAAAATAATAATGCATCTATATAATCGCTCTTATTTACGAACGAGGAGGCCGGGCAGCCTGCAGCAATGCATGTAAAAGCAGCATAGATCCAGATAGTAGGTAAAAAAGTAGTACAGATATAAAAAAGTGTGATTGAAGAGCGGGTCGGTTACAACCCGAACTCTTCAATGTTCTTGTCAGCAATGGCCTGAATCTTCGCGATTTCTTCCGCTCCGCCTTCCATAGTGAAGAGATGCTTGAAACGGCGCTGCATCTTAAGGTATTCCTCGACAGGCTTCTTATTATTGCCTATCTTGCGGACCTTGGTCACTTTGCCGTCTTCCACTTCGTATAGAGGCCAGAGTCCGGTCTGAACAGCCATCCTGGCAACCTCAACAGTCTTGGAAGTATCGAATCCCCAGCCGGTTGTGCATGGCGCATGGCAGTGGATGTATGTCGGGCCTTCGATCTCGGTCGCTTTCTTGACCTTGGCGATCATATCTTTTGGGTATGCAAGGGACGTTGTGGCAACATAAGGTGAGCCGTGCGCAAGTATTATTGCAGGCATGTTCTTCTTTGGCCTTGGGTTTCCAAAAGAAACCTTACCTGCGGGACTTGTAGTTGTGGAAGCGCCATAAGGGGTGGCCGCACTTCTCTGCACACCGGTATTCATGTAAGCTTCGTTGTCTATGCATACGTAGGTGATGTTATGCCCTCTCTCAAAGGCACCGGACAGGGCTTGCAGCCCGATATCCATGGTAGCACCGTCGCCACCCATTGCAATAACCTTTGTACCCTGTTTGCCAAGGGCTTTAAGTCCGGCCTCTATGCCTGAGGCAACAGCACCTGCGTTCTCGAAAAGTGAGTGTATCCAGGGGACATCCCATGAAGTCTCAGGGTAGGGGGTTGTCATAACTTCAAGGCATCCGGTAGGGCTTACTACAATGCAGTCCTCTCCGGCGCCCATGAGGGTGAACTTTGCGGCCATTGCATCACAGCAGCCTGCACATCCCCTGTGTCCCGGGGCTAACAGTGATATTGATTTCATAACAGTTCCTCCTTCAGGTCGGTAAACTGGCTCTCTATCTTGATACCCGATCTCATTACTTCCTCTGCATCAGAGATTATCTTTTCAATAGTGCTCATGGGTATGTCACGTCCGCCCTGGCCTATCATGTAGCCTATGACGGGAACATCGATATCAGTGTTGTAGAGAACCGATTTCGTTTCAATGAACAGGGCGCCTGCATTCATACCAAGCGAGATGTTCTTGTCAAGCACAACGACGACCTTAGCATCCTTAATGACATTCATTATGGCCTGGGCCGGGAAAGGTCGGAACGCCCTGACCTTGAGCAGTCCTATCTTAACGTTCTTCTCCCTGAGGTGGTCAATAACATCCTTGATAGTCCCGATGATAGAGCCCATAGCCATTATTATGATGTCTGCGTCCTCGGTCTGGTATTCATCGATAAGCCCTCCGAAGTACCTGCCGTACATGTCGTAGAATTCGTTTGCGACATCCTCAATCTTCTTGAGGGAGTTCTGCATGGCGCGCTCCTGCTGGTATCTGAACTCAGTGTAGAAGTGCGGGTCTGCGAATGCACCAAATGTCATGGGATTCTTCGGGTCAAGGATACGCTCCGGCCTGAAAGGTGGCAGGAACTCGTCAGTGATATCCTGTTCAAGGAGCACCAGAGGCTCATAGACATGTGAAAGGATGAAGCCGTCCATACAGGTCATCGAAGGCATCATTATATCCCTGTCCTCAGATATCTTGAAAGCCTGTGCGGTCATATCGGAAATTTCCTGGGTGTTTTCGGCGTAGAGCTGGATCCATCCCGTGTCCCTCTGGGATATCGAGTCCTGGTGATCATTCCATATGTTGATCGGAGCACTGACTGCCCTGTTTGCAACGGTCATAATTATCGGAAGTCTCATACCGGCCACGTTGAACAGAACCTCGTGCATGAGTTCAAGTCCCTGGGACGTTGTGGCTGAGTAGGATCTTGCTCCGACTGCTGATGAGCCCACCAGTGCTGAAAGTGCTGAGAATTCAGACTCTACGTTAATGTACTCGCAGTTTGGTATCTCTCCGTCTGCCATGAACTTGGAAAGATCTTCCACAATGTGTGTCTGCGGGGTAATAGGATATGCGGAGATCACATTTGGCCTGCAGGTCTTGACTGCATGTGCAACAGCATAGGAACCTTCCACAACGACCATGTTTTTCTTATCCATCTTCATTTCATGAGCCATTATTTTTCCTCCAGGACCATCGTGATAGCGCTCTTGGGGCATTCGTTGGCACATATGCCGCATCCCTTGCAGTAATCATAATCGAATTCGAAGTAGCCGTCTTCCCTTGGTTTCACTGAACTGTCAGGACACAGTAACTCGCATAACTTGCATTTTATGCATTTGTCGTAATCGTAAACAGGCTTGAAGGTCCTCCATCCGCCGGTCTTATTGACCCTGCTGGTACCTGCCTCGCAAACGGCTCCGGGAACTATCTTCACTTCTGACCCTCCATCATCTTGTATGCTTCCATAATCGCCTGTGCGTTCCTATCTCCGACTTTGCCCGGGAATCTTTCCCTGACCGCTTCCATAATGGACTCAGGTCTTATCTCACCGGTGGCACCAGCAAAAGCGCCAAGCAGCACTGTGTTGACGATTGGCATTCCAATGATATCGAGTGCTATCTTTGTAGCATTCACTGTCATTATCTTTGCCTTTGTATCAAGCTTGAATTTTTCCGGATCAAAGTCACTGTTAATGATAAGTATCCCATCATCCTTCAGGCCACTGGCCACATCGACAGATTCCAGTAATGTCGGGTCCTGCACGATCACATAGTCAGGCTTGTAGATCTGGCTTCTAAGTCTTATTGGAGTATCGTTGATCCTGGTGAAAGCCTGGACAGGTGCTCCCCTTCTTTCCACTCCGAAAGCTGGGAAAGCCTGGCTGAACTTGCTGTCCGCAAAAGCAGCAACAGCCAGAAGCTCAGCAGCAGTGACCGAACCCTGACCTCCCCGGCCGTGTATTCTTATTTCTTTCATTGTAGAATTCTCCATACTGGTATGATGACAAATCAGTGATATGGCAAGGCAATTTTTTGGACAGGTTGCTCTTTTCAAGCTTCCGCACAATCACAGGTTTTAGGCAATGTGGCTTACCGCACACTTTTTTTCGCCATCTGCCGCCAAATGCCATGTTTAATTGTGTAGAATCGATTAATGACTATTTAGTCTTTCGGTAATTTACAGCGTGAATTTAATTAAAATTATTTTTATAAAATTCTGGTTAAAATACTAAACTGACTTTTCATTAGGCATCACCACACATTTGTCTCACACTCTCTATAATTTCACCAATGTCCTTTGCATCTGCAATCCTGTTCCTGATGTTCTTGCCCCCGCGGATTCCCTTTGTGAACCATTGGGCATGAGATCTCAGATTGACCGTATCTGTCAGATCATATTTCTCAAGCAGTCCCAGGTATTCCTCAAGGTCCGCAGTCCTCTGCCGGCACTCATTATATTCCAGCATTTCCCCTGTCTTCAGGTAGTGAGAGATCCTCCTGAAGAGGAAAGGATTCCCCATTGCCGCCCTTCCTATCATGATCCCGTCACAGCCGGTATATTCCAGAGTATCCTTTGCCGATATCTCGTCAATGATATCACCATTGGCGATGACGGGTATGGTTACTTCACACTTGATCCTCTTGGCATATTCATGGTTGGCTTTTCCGGCATAGTGTTGCTGCTGTGTCCTACCATGGACAGTTATTGCACATGCTCCTGCTTTTTCGATAAGGCCTGCTATCTGTACCGTTCTCTCTACATCTTCCAGCACGCGTATCTTTGCTGTCACGGGCGTGGAGACTGTTTCGCAGAGCTCCTTCACGATACTGTAGATAAGGTCAGGTGATTGTAACAGAGCTGATCCGGACCCGTCTTTTACGAGCAGATAAGCAGGGCAGCCGAAGTTGACATCTATTATATCGGGCTGATATGTTTCCTCTATCTTCAGGGCCGCCCTGGATATGATGTCAGGAGAATTGCCGAATATCTGTATCCCGAAAGGCTTCTCGTCCTTACAGCTTAAGCCCCGGCTGAAGGCTTTTGAACTCTCATAGATAACAGCATCAGAGCTTATCATTTCTGAATAGGCCATGGATGCGCCATAGTTCCTGCACATCAGGCGAAAAGGAATGTTTGTAACATTTGCCATGGGGGCAAGGAAGATATTTCCGGGAAACTGCACTTTTTCTATCTTCATGCGGTCCTGCTTGGTCCTTTATTTTCTTATAGTAATGTCACTTGTAACGGTTTCCTGACAAGATGACAGAGTATCTGTGAATGTTGTATCGATGGGGATACTAATATATAAGTAGAATGTATGGGAAAAGACCTATACAACAGGATATCGGAAAATTCTTTTGCAAATTATTATCCATAAATTATGACAGGTTACTAAATGACGAAGATCTTAGCTTTTGTAGGTATGCCGGCTTCAGGAAAGTCAGAGGCATCTTCTGTATTGCGCAATAAAGGTATCACCGTGATAAACATGGGCGATGTCATCCGGGAGGAAGTAGTGCGCAGGGGCCTTGAACCCACGGATGTGAACACAGGAGGCATTGGCACCGAGATGCGTGAAAAGGAAGGCCGTGCAGTGGTAGCCAGACGCTGTGTCCCGAAGATCAGGGCTACAGGCGAGGACCTCATTGCTATAGACGGTGTAAGGAGCGTTCCTGAAGTCGAATGCTTCAAAGAGGCCTTCGGAAATGATTTCACACTGGTTTCCATTGATTCCGACCTTGATACGCGCTTCATGCGGGTGAAAGCACGTGGCAGGAGCGACGATATGAAGGATATCAGTGCCCTGAAAGTGAGAGACGAGCGCGAACTTGGCTGGGGTATGGGAGAAGCTATGAAAATAGCTGATGTGGTGATCACCAATAATGATACCTTGGAAGAGTTCAGGGAAAAGATCGCAGCACTGGTGGGACAGGCACAATGATAAAAACCACAGCTACGGCAAAGGTCAATCCAACCGAAGACAGGGAAGTGGTGTATGAAGCTATAAAGAAGATGTTCCCGGAAAATGAGCCTGTGTATGAGGAACTGTCCGAGCATAGCGGCACTTTCTCACTGGAAGGAGATATACATTCCCTTGTGAATATCCACTACCAGATAAGACAGGAACAGATCATCGACACGGCACGCACCCAGCTGTCCAAGAGCGTGTCAAGAGATGGGAAATCGACCTTTTTTATCCTCAGCAAGCAGGTGGCTACTGTAGGGCGCCTGAATTTTCCTGCACAGAAGGAACCACTGGGTTCAATAGAAATAAACATCGAGGCCGACTCCCCTGAAGAGCTTGTGAGGTTCTTTGACTGGCTGACGCCTCCCACGGAGAATGGCATACCCGATTTTGAGTTAGATATAACAAGTGTTTGAGGCTAACTGATCATGAGGATAAGGAACCTGAGCTTCTCCACCCGTTCGGTTGTGGGTCCGTCCTTTGAATGGGTAGCTGAGCTTGAGGATATAGGTTACTCCGGCTGGGAGATGGTCCAGGAAGGCTCCCAATGCCTGACTCCTGAGAATCTCGGACACGTCCGGAATATCCTGGAAACCACAGGCCTGCGGCTGAGTATCCACCTGCCTTTTTCCGACATGAACCTTGCAAGCCTTAATCCCGGCATAATGGCTGAGACCATGCGCCAGATGCAAGGTCACCTGGAACTTGCCTCCGGGATTGCCGGGATTGCCGTGCTGCACCCCGGTTACCTTTCCCCGTACGGTGCAAGGCTGCCTGAGAGATGCTGGCAGACAAGCATATCCTCCATGCAGGCCCTGTGTGACTTTGCAGCGGATTTGGATATTGTTATTGCCATCGAGAATATGCCTAACCTTCCCAAGATATTTGGCAAATATCCAGACGAGATGGTGGATATGATCGACCAGGTGGACAGGAAGAATGCAGGCATGACCTTTGACTTTGGACATGCCAATACCATGGGTCTGGTAGACGGCTTTCTTGAGAAGTGCCTGGACAGGGTTGTTCACATGCATATCCATGACAACCACGGCGGCCATGACGAGCATCTTCCTCTGGGAGAGGGCAGCATCGACTGGAAAAAAGTCATGGGAAAACTCACAGGTTACAAAGGGCTGATGGTCACTGAGATGAGCAGCGTTGAGGAAGGTGTACAGTGCCTGGAATTCCTCAGAAACCTCTAGAAAAACTTAAGTTATCAACTATATTCCTGAAATCGTATTAATTTGATGGGTCTCAACAATAAATGAAACCGGGCAAAGGTATTAAGCAGTAGTGGCTCATTATAATGTAAGTAATTGGGATATCGCAGACAGTAATACCGACAATTCTCTAATTCTTCGGTTTACATATTTTTAAAAGATGCCATAGCTGTGATAATCTCCAATACTAAAACGCGACTTTATAAAGAGGGAGTACTATGAAATCAAGCACCAAGGATAAAGTGGAAGGGAATATTCAAAAAATTAAGGGGGAGGTCAAGGAGAGTGTCGGGGAACTCATTAATGATCCCTCCTTGAAAGCCGAGGGTACTGTTGAAAAGACAGAAGGCGAGGCACAAGAAAAAGTAGGTCAGATCAAGCAGGTTCTTGGGAAGTAAAAAGAGCGGTGTATTATACGCCGGCTTCTATTTTTTTTATTCCTTATTTTTTCGAAGGCCGGCAAATATGAACTTATAAATACTGTAGATATTTGTCTGTCGCCTCACTCTGCCTCTACTAGTTCATTTTTGGCATGACTACTTTAAATATACTTCAAAAGATCTTCATGTGGAAAGGAATACAGAATTTTGAAACGGACTCATTATCCGGATCATCTGTTCTCTTCTTCCAGCCTGCCGTGCCTTCTGTCTATCTCATCCATCATATCCAGCATCTTGCGGACGGCTGTTCTTATGGCATCTGCCTGGGATACGAATTTCTTATCATTGCCGACATGACGGTTGAGGTCGTCAAGGAGTTCCTGAGGAATATCAAGACTTACTTTTGGCATGTTCTCACCTTTTTCAAGAAAATGAACTACATTGAACTGATTGGATTTAATGCTTAGCAACCACGTTCAGAGATCATAGTAAGAATGTCACTGAAGAAGAAAACAAAGAAAGGAAGAAACAAAAATCTGGTACTGTGTATTATGATTTTAATGCGAGCCGGAAGGGAGTTGAACCCTTGGCCTACGGATTAAGAGTCCGTCGCTCTGCCTGGCTAAGCTACCGGCCCGCGTTGAATAACTAACTGAGCGAGACTTCCATACGTACTTTCCTCATATATACGTTTCGGTGAATATGAATGAGGCATGAATTTCAAACATGCCTCACCACACACTTTGACAGTCCGATGATCTCTACCATGTCACTGTTATCGGGGCTCTGTACTATCATTTGGCCCTTCTTGAGGTAGGGTATGCGTTTCTCGAACTCTTTTTTGACTTTCATTGTACCGATGGCTGCGTCATTGCTGAGATTAAGGATGATACGCGTGTTAATTTGCTTGAAGACTGTATCGTCAATGTCCTGCGGGTCCTGGGTAATAAGGAAAAGTCCCAGGCCTTCCTTTCTGCCTTGGCGAGCAGCATCGGCGAATTTGGAAATGAGCCGTCTGGAGTGTTCTCCCGATGCACTGGCAAGGTAGCGGTGGGCCTCGTCAAGGCCCAGGATTATGGGCGTTTCCTTGACCGCAGCATCTCCAGATGTGCTCAGTTTGTTATCCACTATCGTGCTCATCAGGGTGAGGGTTATCAGGTCGCGTATGCGGGAGCTGGTGATGTATTCTGTTGGGAAGACGCTTACCTGGCCGGGCTTGAATATCTGGCCCAGTATCTCGCTGATGGGTCTTGCCGGCTGGTCGAAAACCCTTGCAAGGGTGCGGTTCTTCACCCTGCGGACAATGCCGTCAAAGGAGGATTCGTGTATCTTACCGCTTTCCACGTAATGGTCCCTGGTTCTGTCGTCCCCGATAAAGTCTGTGAAGCCGTTGTAAGTATGCTGGCCGGCCTTCTTGAAGTAATCATCCAGCAGCAGGTCAACACCCACATACTGGAGCTCGGTCATGCCCACCGGTGCGATGAGCCATGAATTGTAGCGCACCATCTCAAAAGGTATGGTGAACTCTACCTGCTCCGCTCTCGACCTGCCTTTATAGGCCTCTCCATCCACCTTTGCCACGAAGGTCCGCGTGTTTTTGCAGGCTCCGAAATTAACCTTCTCAGCCCTGAAATTGAAATTATCATCTGTCGCCAGCTCGGGATTGTCTTCGAACATCTGGGAATATTCATCCTGAGGGTCCATGATAACAAGACAGGGATTCTTCCTTTCTTCCGAGCCCCTCAGTTTGTACCTGTTATCGTCGTTCATGAACTGGCGCAGGATGTTCTTGGTAAGGAAGGTCTTTCCGGTACCGGTACTGCCGCAGACCAGCATGTGCCTGAATATGAGGGGGTCGCCCATGGAATAATCGTTCCTGAGATAATAAGGAACAGTGGGCGGTACTGCATGGGTTTTGACAAGCTCCCCGCCCACGCTCAGGTGTCCAAGGAATATGCCTTCTCCGGGAATGTTAAGCCCGGTCTGTATCTTGGCCTTCTCGGTAACGGGCATTATAGGTGTGTTAGGACGCGGTATCCTGTCCCCCATCCTTCTTGCAAGGAAACTTCCATTCTTTGTTTTCTGCTCGTAGAGTATGCATATAGGATCAAGGCAGGCCAGGAATTTGTAGTCGACCTCGTCCGTATCGTTGAACTGAAGCATTCTCCGTGAGTGGATCTCAGTGGCATCATCCACTGAATATTCCTGGACGTATTGCAGTTTCCATATCCTGGCAAAAAGGTCCTCGTCTCCGTAAGGTACTATGACATAGGTCCCAAGGCGCACGTTCCTGCGGCAGGAAGTTGTGATGTATCCTGTTATCCTTGCTCCGGTGTCTGTTATTTCCAGGGGCTCAAAACCGGTTGTGATAATCCCAAGAGCGCTTTCTAATCCATTGCCTGATGCACTTTCTGTGACACTGTCGCAGGGCTCATAATCCTCAAAAAGGTGCTGTTTATCCTCAACGGGAAGATCTTTTTCCCTGGGATTGTTTTCATTGGTCCTTATAACCACTTTTGTTGTTCCGGTGCCGCTGCTGACCCTGGAAACAAAAGAAAGTATGTCCTCATCTCTCATCCGTTTCGCCCCATCTTGTATCATTATATGTTGTGTCTATCCTTGAATTCCTGAACCTGTCAATTATCAGGCGTTTCTCAGATATCTGTATCTTTGCCAGGGAATCAGCCTTTGCAAGTGTCCTTGGTATGCCGTTCAGTGCTATATCATAGAGTACTTTTCTTGTGATAAGGTTCCTCATTTCCTCGTCCTTCACAAGGCCGTAGGGAGACTCTATCTTGAATATCGTGTTCATGGAAGGCACCAGCACCATAAAGAAAGCAAGTGCATAGTCCTCTGCAGGAAACTTGTGGTTAAGCTTATCCCTGACAAGAGGGGATGTGGCATTCAACATTCTCTCGTAGAACTGATTCGGCTGCATGAACCAGTTAGTATACATGATATATTTTCTTGCATCAGAGCCCTTCATGCCTGCCCTCTCCGGGGACAGCGCATTCTTGAAGAACTGTGCATCCAGCAGCCAGGGCAGATCAAGTTCCTTTTCCTGTTTTTTCAGGGCCTGCATCACCTGCATGTCCTCGGGGTTCTTGACAAAGCCCACCAGAGGTCTGCGCTTCTCCATGTGATGGTCCATGATATCAATATAGTTCTGCATGATCTTCGTGCAATGGGGATCGGTGCGTACTTGGATATCTTCCGATGGCACAACCATCCAGTACATCAGTCTCTTGGGATATATGGGGCCGTCCATGATGAAGAAACTTCCATCCTCCATCCGCTCACGCATCCATAATATATGCTCGGATTCGCAGAGATACAAAGCGATATCATGCAGCATATTGTTGACCTTCTTGTTCAGTGTGCCCGGCTGGATGCGTATTATCTTCTTGCGCCCCGCCCCGGAATCGAAATATTCCCATTCCGAGATAGTGCTTATTGCGACCTTCTGGCTGGCAGTGTATGTAGCTGCCACTATGGTGCGCATATTATGTGTATCCAGGTTGGTAGGTGTCGATGTCATGGCGCAGTGACAAAAATCGACGTACAATCCGTTATCGAATGTCCTTGCGGTCGTACTTCCACTGTCACAGGCATAACAGATATTAAAGGGGTCTTTGGAGCCTGTCATCCTCTCAATGCTTGCTCTGCCCCTTTTCACCTTTCCGATGGCTTTAAGGATGATCTTGCCGTCGTACCTTAGTTCCTTAAGCAGGCACAGGATATCGGATACAGAATCATTGTCATCACTCTCAGGATCCTCCTTTTTAAGACAGGAGTCTATACGTGACACAAGATCATGCATCTCTTTTATATGAACCGGCTCAAGGGTCATGGAATAGGATAGTTTCCGCGTAGTATAATATCATTGTGGCCCGGCAGGTGGATATTCCTTTCAGGGATGTATCTGGGTGAGATTGTAAACTTAATTTAATATTCTTCATCATTCCATAATTTTAATTTAGTTCCATTAAGTGCTCTTCTCTAAAGGCTAATCAAGTTAACTTACCTGCTGATAAAGTCCATTTTTTAAAAACTCTTATATAGGAACCTTGATAAGATATATCACTTATAAACACGGCTTCTATATGTCATTCTACAGAAGCCTCATAGATAAAAGAGGTTGTAGTTATGGAGAATTATCAGATATTCCTTTTATTGATGGTGATTTACCTTCTTGGTTTGATCTCCATCGGATTGTACTTCTCAAAAAAACAAAAGTCTGTGACTGACTTCTGGCTTGCAGGGCGCAGGATAGGCTCAATAGCTATCGGTTTCTCAGCGGCATCCTCGTGGATGACAGCAGGTGGGATACTAGCTGTCATTGGCCTTTACATGGTGCTGGGCATGGGCTCCATCTGGAGTTTTGTGGCCCCGAACATCCTGGCACTACTGCTGATCGCCCTTCTTGTAGGGAAGATAAAGCATCTGCCTGCCATCACACAGCCGGAACTCCTCGAGCAAAGATATAGCGGCGCTCTGCGTGGTCCTGTAGCTCTTATTATTGCAATTGTGATGATCCTCTTTGCTGTTGCAGATATCAGAGGTCTCTCACTGGTTCTGGAAATATTCTTCGGTATGCCACCTATCTATGCTGCTGCAATCGTGGCTGTTGCTATCTCCCTGTATGTGACCCTGGGAGGCTTTTCAGCAGTGGTCTGGACAGATATGGTCCAGTTCGTCTTGCTCTCCACCTTTGCGCTTATAATGGCTCTTGTTGTGGTGAATGCGGCTACTGCCGGCACTGCCGAAGCTCCGGCTATCAGTGCATCAGAGCTCTTTGGAACTGTTTCTTCCGATTGGTGGAACCCGCTCATCATCGGTATACCTGCTGTGATGATCTTTATCTTTGCCATCATTCCCGGATGGGTAACAGAACAGGACCCATGGCAGAGGATATGGGCTTCCAGGGATGAGAAATCAGCACGTAACGGTATGATACTGGGTTCGTTCCTGATATTTCTGGTCTTTGGTGTGGCATGTACGATCATAGCTATCGGACTTAGCTATCTTTATCCTGAGATCCCTGCATCGTTTGCAGATATCGGCATGGGTGCCATGGCACAGGCTGAGCCGGCACTGCTGTTTTTTATAGTTGAGAACCTGTCTCCCTTTGCACTTGGCCTGGCGGGTGTCGGTCTTGCTGCAGCAGCAATGTCTTCCGCAGATACCTTTGCAACATCCGGCGGTTCATGCCTTTCCCGTGACATCTACCAGCGGTTCATAAAGCAGGATGCAACAATGAAAGAGATGATGGCTGTCAACAGGGTCAGTGTACTGATAATTGTGCTGGCGGCAACATTCTTCTCATTCTACATCACGGGCATCATAGAAGCCATCCACATTGCGACCTTCATTGCCAGTGCTTCCTACTTCTTCCCACTCATGGGTGGCCTGTACTGGAAGCGTGCAACAACGGAAGGTGCTATGGCAGGACTTATAGTAGGAGCAGTCGCACAGATATCCTTTACTATAATCGACTACACGAGCACTCCTTTGCAGTCCATAGCTTTCCTTGCACCTATCAGCCCGTTGCTATCAAACCACGGTGTCATTATTGGTATGCTTCTCAGCGGAGTAGCATTCTTTGGTGTCTCGCTTGCAACCAAGCCTTCAAGTCTTGTGAACCTGGCTCCTTTCTTTGCTGACGAGGCAGAGAAACTTGTCAAAGAAGAGATCACTGTCCAGGACTCCGACGTCCAGTACAAAAAGCTTCTTGGCAGCCTTGAGAAGGAGATCACCGGTGACCGTGCCAGCCTCAAGCTCAACCTCGAGGCATCTGCAACCGTCAACTGGGAAAGGTTCGTGAACGAGCTCAAATCCATACACCCTTCCTGGGTCACACCCACAGGTGTCAATGCTGTATACTGGCTGACAAAAGGCGATATGCTTGCATGTGTCTCCCTTAGCCGCGGGCACACGGAAAAAGAGATATGGTTCTCTTCAGAACCAAGGACAAAAGATGTGGAAAATGCCTCAAAAGAATTGTTCACAGCTTTCAAGCAGGTTGCAGAGGCTCTTGACAATATCGGTATCATGCTGACACTGCCAAAGCCTCAGGAAGCCTGAATTAAGCACAGGAATGAGTTTTGCTGCTTTGGAGGGCAGTCCTCCAAAGCTCCTATCTGTTTTTAGTCTGCCAGTTTTAATTTGCCAGATGTCCTTCTTTTCTCCAAAATATCTTACATCGGTAAGTACTTCTATTGTTGATCACATAATATTTTCCGGTGGTATAGTGGAAGTATAAAATCCTTTCTCTGATAGTGAAATGACTGGTGAGCATGGCAAAGATGTCCGGGCCCTGGAGGAAGAGTTCGATAGCCTGTCCGGTAAAGAGAAACTGGATGTGCTGGGACTGCAGACATTGTGCTGCAGACGGTTTCCAGACATAAGGACATATGTTCCCTGGAGCGCAGGCCTGTAAAACCCTCAAGGACAGCAAACGAGATCATCTCAGGAATGTCCCCGAGGTCTCTGGACTATTCCCAGGGATTTGATGATTTTGCAATGATGCGAAGTAAAATGAGGTAATGTCATGGAAGCAAGGATTAATTTGATCACGATATGGACAGACAATATGGAGGCAATGAAAGATTTTTATGCCAATTCGCTGGGATTTGAAATCGCAAACGACCTCGGGAATTACGTTGAATTCAAGAACGAAGGTGTCAAGTTTGCTCTGTGTACGAGGGAAGTCATGTACGAGTATAGCGGGGAATATAAGAAACAAAGTGTCGGTCAGTCTTTTGAACTGGCTTTCCCGTGTAAGGGTCCTGATGATGTGGACAGATCGTATAAAGATATAATTGCAAAAGGCGGAAATCCTGTCCAAGGGCCGCAAAATATGCCATGGGACCAAAGAACGGCATTGTTTTCGGATCCTGACGGGAACATACATGAGATCTTTGCAGATATGGAATAATTGTAGTTCTCAGGCGCCGTAATTTCATCACTCAAAACATATAAGTGAAATACAGATTAATAATACTGTCATGACAGGGATACTTTTTGACGACATCGGCAGTTTTCCTCTGCCTCAGGGCATATCCAGGGACTGGATAAAGGAGAGCTTCTCCGGGGGAAAGAATAATGAGGAATTGTTTGCGGTCATACGCGATGCCTTCAGGCAGAAAGTGGATGCAGGTGTGGATGTGCCTACCTATCCACAGTATCAGGATATGAACGAGCAGTTCCTCTCTGTCATAAGGGATCCGGAGAAGTCAGAAGAGCCTTTCAAAGTAAAGCATTCTGCTGCCCGCATAATGGAGCTTGAGGCTATTGAGGCAGTGGCCAAAGATTACAGGGAGGAGCACGGCAAAAAGCCGGATGTGCGTGTCTGTGTTACAGGTCCCCTGGAACTCTATCTCAAGGAATTCGGCGGCACCGAGTATACGGATATACTTGACCTGTTAGCAGAGAGCGTGGACCGCTTTGTCAGTAATTCCATCTCCAATGCCCGTAATTTCAACATAAGGACAGTCTCAATCGATGAGCCCAGCATAGGCATCAACCCGCAGGTCATGTTCGATAACAATGAACTTATAAAGGCAATGGATATCGCCTGCAGGTCCGCGAAGAAGGGGGGGTGTGATGTGGAAGTACATCTGCACTCGCCCCTGCACTACACCCTGGCATGTCAATCTGATAACATCGGGGTCGTAGGTGTGGAATCCGCGGCCACCCCATCCTATCTTGATCTTATAGACCGCAAGGAGCTTGAGGACAGTGACACATTCCTGCGCGTGGGCATTGCACGCACTGATGTTTTCAATCTTGTTGCCACCCTCAACGAAAAATATGACACCAATGTCTGGAAGGACCAGGCTCATATGACGGATATCGTGACACAGATGGAAACCCCGGCAGTAATCACAAAGAGACTGGAGAAAGCGTATTCAATGTTTGGGGAATGCATCAGGTACGCAGGTCCGGACTGTGGTCTTGGTTCATGGCCAGACCAGGGGATAGCTGCACAATTGCTGAAAAATGTGGCAACATCGATGGCCGGTTTTAACAAAGGGCTGTAATTCCTGGCTAACAGGCCAGTTCACAGTCAATCCTGCCTTTGCTCTAAACCGGAAGGTTTTCGATTATCGCGTCAAGTTCCTGCATTACTATGTCTACGATACCTGATGTCAGATGAGCCTCGATGTATGCAGCAGCCAGCAATATCATAAGAATAAATGCAGAAATCTTCCACAGGTATCGGGAAGTGATATACAGTTTGGCAGTTGCAAGGACCTCGGATACATCTTTCTTTAAGCTTTCAGGACTGTCCCCGAGAAATAATCCTTTGTCTGTAACTTCAAGGGACTGGATCCCGGCAAATCTGTAACCAAGTGCTGCAGCCAGCAATATTGCAGGTATCTCAATGATGCCGTGAGGCACTATAGATATGAAGAAATAGATTAGATTGTAGTTTATCCCGATAAGTATTCCTTTTACCCCGAACAGTTCATAGCCGGTCAGAGACCCGTTGAAAAGGAAGAAGGCCAGCAGTATCCCCATGAGAAGACCGTTCACTATCATTATCATAAAGGGTATCGTGTATGGGAGCATATAGGCGAACATCCGGTAGTCTTCCCGGGTATATCCACAGTATTTCCAGATACCTTCCTTTGCAGGGTCACTTATTTCGGGATAAGGGAAATCATCATCCAGGTTATGTGCAAGTTTCTGGAGCACCCTGTTGGCAGGCATCAGCATCCTTTCAAAAGCAATTGAAAAAGAAGCGTATATGCGGTTATTCGGCCTGAGCCGGATATCTGACACCAGCAGGGGATGGATAAACAGGAACAGACCCGTGCCCACGGATGCGCTCAGGGCAGCTATGGAATTGAATATAAAAATGGCCCACATCGGACTGATATATTGGGCGGTTACGACAACCTTGGCTGTTGCGGCAGTGGCCGTAGAAATTATGGCCTCGTTCACCGGGGCAGGCTCTGCTATGATAAACATGAAGGTGTAAAGAAGTATGCTGCAGACGAATGCTGTCACTACTGACATGGAGAAGGTTTTTACTGACCACAGGAGATCTTTATACCTTATGGAGAAAGAATGGCTGGCAGTGTCTGGCATGGTTGGGTGATTTATGGGAGTATTTATTGCATATTTATTTAAGATTGTTTTTATAATATCCAATCGATGCATTAAAATATATTGCAGTTTTATAATACTCGTAAAAGTATATTATCCTACTTATATACAGAGGTAGTATCTATGAGAATACCTACAGGAATAGAAGGATTTGATGATCTGGTACAGGGCGGTTTCCTGTCAGAAAGGGTCTATGTACTGAGCGGTCCGCCAGGCAGCGGGAAAACCACATTTGGAGTACAGTTCCTTGCACATGGCGCTTCCAGAGGTGAGGTCGGGTTATACGCGACATTGCTTGAATGCCCGCAGAACATCATTAATGACATGTCCAATTATACGATAAACATTGCTCCTCTGATCAAAATGCAGAAACTCCTCTTTGCAGATCTAGGTCCAAGAATGGAGTACGGGTACATGGATGAGATGAACGAGTTTGTGACAACGGACTATAACGTCGGCCGGGCATCCATTGAAAGCGAGGCGCCGTCCCCTTCCATGGTCTTTAAGGAAATAGCTGCATACGTTTCAGAATATGACGTCAAGCGCCTTGTCATAGATTCGGTGTCAGCCATAAGGTTCACTACAAACGATTTCTCCCTTCAGGAGAAGGAGATGAGCAGGTTCATACGCAACCTCAAGAAGCTTGGCTGTACTACCGTACTGTTGTCTGAGATGACGGATCCTACTGCGTATTCCACAGAGCAGTTTGCAGCACATGGTGTCATTTTCATGCACAATTTCCTGTATGACAAGACAATGACACGTGCCATCCAGGTAATCAAAATGCGTGGCACAAGGCACGATTGCAACATGCGCTCTGTCAGTTTTACGGAAAAAGGCCTGAAGATCGAAGGTTATCTGGAATGATGGTTGTCCTATGGTCGCACTATTCAAAAAGGAAAAGGAGAATAAGGTAATATCCGAGGCCGACAGGGCTCATCTTGCTGAGGTTTCCCGGAAACTTGGGTTTGAAGTGGGTTACCACAGGCACTCGGAGATAGGCTGGGTCCAGGAGCAGCTCACAAGGCTTTACGGATTTGCCGATGAATATGATCTCCGGGATTTTGCACGTGAGAACTATCTGCGTGGGAAAGAAGAAGGATCAAAGGCGAAAGAAAGAGACACGAAATCAGGATTAGTGGGTTCTGGTGTGGACAGCAGGACCGAAGGTACACCTGTGGCCTTTTCGATGGACCGTCCGGCTACAAATGCGCCTGCATCCTTTTCAAGGAGTGACTCCGGCTATAAGGTCCAGAGAACGACCATAGAGGCGTCCTCTGCTGCCATACAACAGCCCACTATGGTAGACCTGCCTGAAAACGTGAAGCTCACAAAAGCAGTTGAAATGCCTTCTATGCTGGAAGGCTCCAAACACCTTCTGCCCAAAAAGTAGTTCACTGGCTATATCCGAAGGCAACGAATCTCTGCTTGCCATCGAGGTTTGCCAGGACGAACCTGTCATTTTTGCTATAGGCTATTTCCTTTGTCCCTGCCAGTTCCAACAGGTACTTTTTCCCGGGCTTTGCTTTTTCCACACTTTGCCCTTCGTATTTTATACTCTTCACTTTTAGCGGTGCCGATTGCAGGCCAACGTAGGCGTGAAGCATATCCCCTACTGCAAATTCCTTTGATAATTGCGAAAGGGTACACTCAATAATGAGATCCTCCGAAACATTTTCCTCTGCGGACAGGATAAAACCTCTGTCTATATCTTTTGACTGCACATTCTTGAGCGCAAGGCCGACCCTTGCACCAGCCGGAGCTGTCTTAACGTCCACATCATGCATCTGGATGGAGCGGATCTCCAGGTCCTTTTTGGCCGGATAGGCCACCATCTTATCCTTGGCATGTATGGTTCCCTGTGACACGACTCCCAGTACCACGCATCCTATTCCGGTGACATTGAAGGACTGGTCGATGACAATCCGTGCAGGAAGGCTGTCTAGGCTCCTTTGCTCGGCGTCCACCAGGTCTCCCATGGAGAAGATCAGTTCCTTGAGCTCTTCCATGCCCTCAAAGCTAGTTGTGGAAATGGTATGGTACTGCCAGTTCTCAAGCGCTGTTCCTTTTGTAATCTTTTTGAGTTTCTCTTTCATTTCCTCAAGAGCCAGCGGATATGACAGGTCTGCTTTGGTCTGGACAACGATACCATGCTTATACCCTAAAAGGTCAAGGGAAATGATACATTCGGCCGCAAGAGGGTCGAGTCCATGCGGTGGTATGCACAGTATGGCTATATCTGAAAGGTTAAGTGCTGTCAGGAGGGATTTCACGGATGCCGGATACCCGGTCGCATCAATGGTCGTGAGCACCCGGTCATTCTTGGCATAGTCATACATCGTGATGTCAGTAACACTGCCCTTTTTGCCCAGTTTCCCGGCAAGAGTGGTCTTCCCGCTCTTTTCACTTCCAATGATGGCAATTTTAGTCATGTGAGTATCCTCCAGTATGGTCTTACGAATAAATGTTTATGCATATATTTCTTTTTCACGACCAGAGCTGGCCTTCGATTATACCAAGGGTCTTGTCTGTTGTACTCTTGTTCACTTTCCTGATCTTGACCACATATTCATCCCCGATGAGCTCTGGTGAGCCGAAGATGACATCAAGACCAAGCCTTTCAAGATACATTCTGAATTTATCTATAGTGCTTACTTCTCTCACCCTTATCTGCACATCCTCCCATAGGCGCTCGCCTTCCTGCACATGCATAATCGATTCTCTCATGGGGATAAGTATGCTTTTACCTAGCATGAGGCATCTTTTCTCAAGATCTTCCTCGCTCTCGTTCCATTCGACTGATTGGAACCCCTCTCTGACAACTCTTGCAAAGAGGTAATCCTTGCCTGATTCGTTATAGAACCTGAACCCCTGGCGCAGATCAGCACAATTGGTTTCTGAGGTTGTGTATTTTAATGGTTGCAATACCATTGCAGGGTCTTTGATTATAACGCCCTCACGTTCCTTTTTGCCTAGTTCCAGGATTATATCCCGTATCCCTTCAGCAGCTTCAGATACTTCGAACTCGCCAAGAAGTTCGACCTGAGTCAAACCATAATCAGCAGCAAGTTCCCTTCTCTCATGAACAGGCAGGGGAATCCCTTCTTTAGATCGGATGTCAAAAACAAAGAACTCGAGCGAATCCACCTCATAAATATGCTTTGGTACATAGGGGTTATCAGGTCCCACCATCTCACCGTAGACCACATATTCAGGATGGTCCTTAAAAAGATCATGTTCAAGCAGGTAGTCGGCACGCTCGCTGGAGTATGGGCAGACGTGGCCGCTGCGAGTAAAAGCAATAAGTTCCCTTTTATGTTCGATGACACGGACATTGTATCCATTCATCTTCTCTTCAACAGCAACAGCATCGATACTCGCAAAATGACTCTTGATGGCAGGAGCAAGCATAATAGCCCTTTTTATCTTCGGGAATCCCTGCACGAACTCAAAGCCATTCCCTTTTTTGACAAGTACACTGCCCTCATCAATTTTCCCAACACTGTTGCTGAACCGGAATAAATCCTCATATTCACCCCAGTCCTGCAGTAGCACCTTCTTTTCAAGAAGTTCTGAAAATCTGGAAGGCGACAGGCCGAAAGCCTCTGTCGCCTTTTTTATATCCATTTCAGTCCCATTGTCCATATATTCCTGTTACGGCACTGCTTATTGCGCAAGCCCGTTGACGATATTTCTCCTTGTAACAAGCCCTACCATCTGTTCTTCAAGGTTTACGACCGGCACGCCGCCTATATTCTCATCAAGCATGAGTTTTGCGACGTCCTTTACGGGTGTATTGGTATAAACGGTCTTGACACCCATTTTCATTATATCCTCGACAATGAGGTTCTTGATACGTGCATCCTGCTTATTGCCATCGACAATGTCACGGAACGAACGCATTGCTTTGGCAATGTCCTTCTCTGTGACTATCCCTACCAGCTTGTCGTCATCTATCACAGGCACCCTTCCGATATTATTGTCCAGCATGAGACGTCTTACATGGCTCACGCGGTCAGCGGGGTGTGCGACAATAGGGTTCTTTTGCATCACTTCAGCCACATATCCCTTCAGGTCGTTGTTCCTGAGAAGTTCTGTCGGAGTCACCCAGCCAAGGACCTTTTCATTCTCAACTACGATCATCACCCCGCCGTTGCGGGCCATGAGGGTGACGGCATCTGTTACCTTGGTATCCGGGAGCACTTTTACGTAATTGTCAGAGACAGCTGTTGCAACATGCAGGGCAGATGCCGGCATACTTCCCTTCTTGCGGGTCCCAAGCTCTTTTGTAAGGTTTCTCATGGTGAGCACGCCCATGATCTTGTGATCATGCGTGACAAGGAGACGCCTTGTTCCCTTCTTTTCCATGATGTCAAGTGCATGAGAGATGGTAGCTGACTTATCTATATTCACAGGTTCTGTCATGATGTCCTTTACTTCCATAATTTTTCCCTCTATGTATTAAATTCTGTATGCTCTCACATTTTTAGCTTGTGCGCTTCTGTTCCGGCATTTATTGAGCGGCCCGGAGTATATCTTTCCTGCCTATCATGCTCACGATCTCATCCCGATTAATAACAGGAAGGCTGATAACATGCTCATCCAGCATGACCTTTGCAGCATCGACCAACAGGTCGTCGACAGCTACACCGGATGGGAGGTCCATCATAATGTCTTCGGCCACGAGCGGGACGTCTTTGATGTACCTGTATGTCTTCTGGCCGGCGGGGGTAGACCTGCGTGCCATCTTTATGCTCTTTGACTGCATATTACCCTCATTATCCACCATGATGTTCAGTGCCACATTGCTTGTGGTGATTATCCCGACGGCCTCGTTGGAATCATCGGTGACTATCACCCTGTTGACCTCGTATTTTTCCATCTCCTGGACAACATGGTTTATCGTGTGGTGCCTGTGCACAAAGATAATGTCATCTCCCATTACGTCCGATACCCGCATTTTAATATCCGGTTGTTGGGATACATATTTCATGATGTCTGTTCCCGTGACTATTCCCACTATATTATCCTTCACAACAACAAGTGAGTTGATACCATTCTCCAGCATCAGGTTGCTTGCCTGGGAAATCGAGGCATCCGGATAGATCGATATCGGAGCATCATTCATCACCATGTTGACCGGGATCTTGTCTATCGGTCTTCTACGCCACATCGGTTCTGCCTGTGCAAGCTTTCTGCTCAGGTCGGTCTTTGTGACTATACCGACCATCTTCCCGTCCTTGGCCACCACAAGGGTGCTTATCTTATGTTTCAGCATTAGGTTCCTTGCATATGCCACGTTCTCTTCCGGTGCTATTGTGAATACCGGTGAACTCATAATGTCTCCAACATTCATGGTGTTCCTCCATCTAAATGTTTTGAATATCCTCGTTCTTTCTAATATCGTGCGCAGAAAACACCGACATTGATTTTAAAGGTGCTTCCCATATCGTTCTGTTCATGCACTGGCAGGCAGAACCATTCTCATAGTCCCGTTAAGGGCTATGACAGATCCTTTCCGGACAGCCTGTTACTGGAGATTGTTTTTCATTTACAACAGTACTACCTCCACTATTCTCACTAAGCATGATCATCGGGAATAAGATAGCCACAGCACGCTGAGGTTCAGTACATCAGTAGTTGCCGGCATGCTTCTCATCTTTGGTATTATATGGTTAATTCTTTGGAGTTTCTTGTCCATTGTTTAAACCACACATTATCAGGCACTTTGCTATCCTCTGTGATCTCAAAGGCCAATTCCTTAAACAGACTAGAGGAAATTAATAAGATGTCAAGTGTATAATATTGCACTGTTCTGTCAACGGCAATCCAGACATCAGATAGTTCCTGTGGTCCCGGAGCAGCGGCCTTTTGCTAAAGAGCTCTTTTAGTGTGCATATGAATAATAATGCCTGCCTAAGCATGTGCTTTTTGTAAGCACGAATAATGCTTTTCCTGTAAGGTCCGCAAAGCTACTTTCCATTGCTTTAAAAATCGATACATACCTTTTTCCATCATATATCGGGACAGACATTCATTTCACCAGCTTTCGTGTGTCCTTATTTTCTGACCAGCATAAAACTAGTCATAGTAACCTTCTTCCTCACTGCAGTCCTCACACAGGTTGAGCCCGTTGACCTCTTTCAGGTTGTCAGCCATGGCACCGCAACGCTGGCAGATGCCACGCTCCACATCGGTCTCCCTCAGGAAGTCTCCTTCACGGTGCAATTCTATCAGGTTCTGGAGGATGGTGTTAAGTCCCGGGGAGATTGCCATGATATCCCTGTATGTGATCATTCCCAGTATTATGTTACCATCCATCACTGCAAGCCTGCGTATATCCGACTTGACCATGAGCTCAGCTGCTTCGATAATTCCTGTAGAGGGTCTGATCGATATTATCGGGGAGGACATAATGCTCCTAGCATTCATCTCTCCGGGAAGCCTGTTCTTTGCAACAGTCTTGGAAACAACATCCTTCTCGGTGATTATGCCGACGATGTCACCATCATTCACCACAATAACACTGTCTGAATTGCGGTCAGTCATCTCCCGGGCAACTTCAAGTACGGTAGTGTCAGCATCCATGACAAAGATATCCTTTGTCATCAATTCTTTGACAGACATCTCGTTCTGTATCTCTTTTATCGAGACGTCGGTTTCCAAATCCCTTTGTGCGTTCAAGACCCTTACCTTCCTTTAAAGCCAGGAGTTAAGAATTGGTCACTAATAGTCCACAGTTAAAATGTCGAGTTAATTGTATTTATAGATGTTCATGCATTTCTTTCCATGGTAAAAGGGCTCAGATGGGATGAACAAAATGTTTCACCTGGTAGAAAATCAGGACCCGGAAGGTGCAAGGACAAAACCCCGGTAAATATCCTGCAATCAGGTAAGAGCATGGAACACCGTAGTCCCGGTGAGTGTTCCATCAGACAACCGCTGAACTCTTACTCAAAGGACTATTATCCTTGTCCGGTTTCCTGCGCTGAGCTCGATCTCATCATTGAAACCTGATTTTGAGAAGGCATCGATTATCTCTATTTCTGTGTCAATATCAACCTCTTCTATAAGGCCGGCATGTTCACCCCAGAGCGCTATCCTTATCCTGCCTGTGTCGTCGGAAACATAGATATTTGAGACGCTGTTCTCTGTACCGTCATCGCGTGTGAAATCCCGGCGGTCCCCTATCCCGGAGACAGATCCTTTTATAGAGTATGATTCCCCTGGTATTATATCGGATATGGATGTGAAATTCTCTGAATAGTCGACTGGCTTGTCTGTTTTCTTCACAATGGTGCGGTTGCCCACCTGCACTTCGACTTGCTGGCTGAAGTTATTCTCCCGGGCGTAAGCGTTGATTATCTCAATGGAGTCATTGATATTTAATTCGGGCAGCAGGTCTGTTTTCTCATCCCACAGGGTGACCCTGATCTTTCCGGTGTCGTCTCCTACAGTTATATTCGAGACCCTGCCCGTTGAACCATCCTTGCGGTTAAAGGTCTTTATATCGGCTATGTCCAGCACCCTGGCTTTGAGGTTAATGTCACCCATGCCGTTCTTTATATCTGTGATCTTTGTGGTGGCAACAGAGGCCTCGATCTTTTCGTCTGTCTCGCACAGCACACCGTTGTTACCTATATTCACTTCAACACCGGAATATCCTTCTTTCACATAACCGCTTATCTGGAATGTCTGTCCGATAGTGATATCTCCTGTCTTCACAAGATCCGCCTTATCGTCCCACAGTGTCAGGCGTATGGAACCTGTTTCGTCAGCAACGAGAAGATTTGCAACTCTTCCGATGGTGCCGTCATTGCGGTTGAACTCCTTGGCCGGGAACACAGACATGACCTTGGCAATGAGCCTGACATTCCCTGTGCCGGGGGCGATATCTGCGACCTTTTGTATCTCATTCCCGGCGCCTTCTCCATGTGTGTCACCGGCCCCAAGGTCATGTGCCACAAGCATTGCTGCCGTTCTTGTGTCACAAAGTCCGCCCATCTGGTTCACTTTTTCCCCGACCCTCTCCAGGAAATCCTCCTGGGTGATGGTCCCGCTAAGCTTTTGCTTTTTGTAGATCTCTATAATTTCATCCATGTTATATACCTGAAAGACTTACATACATAATACATCTTAAATCATTTGTTCCTCAGTGAGGATAACTGCCGGTTTAAGCGAACTGTGAATACAGGCCATTTTAACAACTTATATTAATTATAAGATATATCTGACAGATATCATGATCCGTAAATGTATACAGCATGGGTACTTCAGGGGCGACGTATGCCCGGAATGCGGCGAAGAAGGACGTTATGTGCTGGACGATGACCGGGAAGAGAGGCTTGGAAGATTCATTTCTGGTGCATTGAGGCACTTCCCGGAGGATGTTGGCCTGGAAATGGACCAGCAGGGCTGGGTTGATATGGATGTGCTCTGTGAAATTATGATGAAACGCTACAAATGGGGCACCATGGAGCGCCTTGTCTCTCTGGTAGAGTCCGACATGAAAGGCCGCTATGAGATAGACGGATCTTTTATCAGGGCTCGTTACGGCCATTCAGTAGAGATCGATCTTATATCCGATTATCCTGAGAATGAACTCCCTTACCTCTACTATGGTGTAAGCCAGGAAGAAGCGGACATGCTTCTTGAGAACGGGATCACTCCTGTCAGGCAGTGCTATGTGCACCTAAGCACTTCACTTGAAAAAGCAATGCAGGCCGCTTCTATCCATACTGACAACCCTGTGATATTTGAAATCGATGCCGCATCGGCGCAGGAGGACGGGATTGATATTGTGGTTGTTAACGAGGATATAGTGCTTGCAAAGAGCATCCCCTCAGAGTACATAAGCATCGCTGACACACAGGAATGATCATTGCACGTAAACCTCGACAAACCCATCCCCTCTTTTTATGCCGAACCTGACATCAAGGAATTGTTCAGTGACCCATATATTGGTAGTTGTGTGATCTGACAGGGCAACGGTTGTGAAAGAGCCGCTGCCTGCAAGTCCCATGTAAGGTATTAGCTGGTCGGCAAGATGCTGGTCAACAGCCGCATCTGACTCCAGGCATGTTATCATTTCCTCTGCAGCCCTGGCCCCTACCTTCTCTGCAGGCAAGCCTTTTTTTCCAATGGAGACTGCACCCTTGAAGCCGGACCACAGGTTTATCCCGCTTCCAGTGGAAGCATACTGCGAGACCTCTGTACGGATATCACATCCATATCCCTTTTCCTTCAGAATCTCTTTTGCAGATGCGGCCTGTCTCTGCGCCACATGTTCGGGCAGCCCGGAGCTATGGGAGATGCCTGAAACATCCCTGTCCTCTCTGACAAAATCATATCCCCGAAGCTTTGATGGCTCGATTTCCAGCTCGATTAGTCCTCCGCCTCTGGGGTAGTAGCCTCTGCTGATGGTTTTCAGATGTGAGCTGTACCCCATTCTCGCCAAGGCTTTGAAGGTCACATTTTCAAGATAGTCTATGGCAGGGGACCAGGTGACATCAGTCCCCCCTTTGAGCGTGAGCCTGACGCCACCGCTTGCATAAGCAGCAGCAGGCATGATACTCTGGATAAGTAATGGGATGCTGCCTGCGGTACCAATGTCAATTTCAGCGCTTAACCCCTTTATTTCCAGTGGAAAGAACCGGATCTCAGTTGAGCCAGGAAAAAGCCCTTCCACCTTCGCATCACATAAGAGAGCGGCCGCTTTTATTGAGGTGAGATGCTGCATCTTCAGCCCGGGCTGGGGTCTTGCTTTGCGGATATTTGTAACAGTTACTTGCTCTCCTATTACTGCTGAGAGGGATACCGCAGTCCGCAGTATCTGCCCACCTCCCTCTCCGTATGAGCCGTCGATGACTATCATTTCCGGACCTTTGACATTTTCCGGAGTGCACCTTTTGCTGCATAGGTGAGCGGATCCACAAGCGTTCCCAGCGGTGGTGTATAGCAGGTTTCCATGTTAAGTATTTCGTCCACTGTAGTTCTTTTGCTGATGGCAAGGGAGAACCCGTCAATTCTCTCTTTGACACCCTTGCCGCCGATAGCCTGTGCTCCTACGAGAATCCTGTTCCTGAAAAGAAGTTTGATGTACAGTTGGGTTGAGCCGGGATAGTATCCTGCACGAGTAGTGCCCGTAGCAAGGCCACTTACTACATCTATTCCATTAAGGCGAGCTATCCGGGTGGTAATCCCCACTGTACCTACTTCCAGTTCCCCTATGAGAGCTACCCATGGGCTGATCACCGGACCGAAGCTGCTTTGTTCATCTATCAGGTTATCCCGTATCACTCCTGCCATTCTTCTTGCTGTGCTTGCAAGCTGGCTTAACATAGGTCTGCCTGTTATGAGATCCTGAAGTTGTGCGCACTCTCCCCCACAGTAGATATCAGGATCAAAAGTTCCGTTAGTTAGCTTTACTTGCAGGTCTTTATTGACAATGATCCCTCCTGTGGGGCCTATTGCTATCCCTGCATCAGCGGCAAGCTTTGTTTCAGGCTTTACCCCTGCGGATATTATGACCACGTCAGCCGGAAATTCCTTTTCTCCAATGGTCACGGATTTGACGCTGCCTTCCCCATTGAGAGCTTGCGGGGTATAGTCTGTAAGTATCTGCACTCCCAGAGACTCAAGGTGTTCCCTGACTATATCCGCCATATCCGGATCGATATTGTGTGACAGCAGGGAACTGCTCCGGTTGATGAGGAGTGTATCCAATCCTCTTTTAGAACATGCCACAGCAAGTTCAGCTCCTATTGCCCCTCCTCCTATTATCGCTACACTGGATGCTTTCTGAAGGGCTTTCTCAAGCCTTATGCCGTCCTCAAGGGTACGTACAGTGAATACATTTTCAAGTAAAGCTCCACTTTTGAGTTTCTCAGGGATGGACGGAGTGCTGCCTGTGGCAATCACAAGCTTGTCAAAGCGATATTCTTTTCCTTCAGCAAGGACTGTACGGGCCGCCATGTCAATAGACTTGACCACAGTGCCTATCCGGAGGTCTATTTCTGCTTCCTCGAAGAACTCTTTGTTCCTTTGAAGAAGGGAATTGAAATCGCTGATCTCCTTTGCTATTACAAATGGTATGCCGCACTGGCTATAGGATGCATGGGAGTCCGAAGAGAATACGAGGACGTCGTGGTCACTATGGCGTTTTACACTTGTTGCCACAGCCAGTCCCACTGCCCCTCCACCTATAATTATAAGTTTTTTCCTGTCAGCTGGATCTCTGTCATTCATATTGTTACAAAGGCAGTTAATTTATATGATAGTTCCTTGCGTGAGAATCTTTCTATCAGATCTCCCACTGCATATCGCTCAAAGAATGTGAAAATATTCTGGCCGGGAGACTAAATCAAGTTAACTTGCTTTATTAGTTTTAAAGGCTTCCCTGCCCGTGTTACCCATAAGTTTATAAGAGTTTGAATGATATTACTTTATGTAACCGTCATGTTATGGTTACAATCCATGCTTGAAATTCGATCAAGATCACAGAAATGCTCTTATGCAAGAGTATTTCCACTAATGCAAATATAGTTTAATCATAATCCTTATTCATTACATGTAAAACCTATCTCACAGATAAAGGAGTAGCGAAAAATAAAGGTACAAGGCATAGTAAAGATTGATTGGGAATCAGATGAGGGATTTGGAAACTGCTAATCATGTCTGCCAGAAGATGTTTGAGTGGTCATAGCAACGGGCTGGTGCCCGCGGGAAATTGCTTGCTGCACGTTGGTACGCCTGTTAGTGGATGTAGTTTTACGATCATACATAACGCTGCATTTTATAAGTCCTGATTTATACTTTAAATGAGAAAAATCTTCTCTGATGTCATTACTGCCTGTCCTGTATACATGTAGTGTAGCGGGTAGTATACTATTTTTGCATTGGGCTGAAGGCTTGAGAGGCTTTCGACTATACGCATATCCTCATAAACTCTAGGAGAATCCAAATGCAAAATGCAGACACTACAAAATATATCATTCATTCAAAGATCAGCGCTGAAGGAATAATCGAACGTCCCGATATAGTAGGCGCTATATTCGGCCAGACGGAGGGGCTCCTTGGCTCTGACCTTGACCTGCGCGACCTCCAGAAGACGGGCAGGATAGGAAGGATTGAGGTTGTTGTAAGTGCCAAGGCCGGGAAGACCAAAGGCACTATCCTTATCCCCTCAAGCCTTGACAAGGTCGAGACATCCATTCTGGCAGCATCTCTTGAAACCATTGACAGGGTAGGTCCCTGCAGTGCAAAGATAGAGATAACCCAGATGGAGGATGTCAGGGCCACAAAGAGGCACCAGATCATCGAGAGAGCAAAGTTCATCCTCACAGGCATGTTTGACGAGAACCTGCCGGAGTCCCAGGAAATTGCAGATCAGGTGCGCCAGTCTGTAAGGGTCGAAGAAATGGAATACTTCGGAAAGAACAAGATACCTTGCGGTCCTGCAGTATTCGATTCTGACGCGATCATAGTTGTAGAGGGACGCGCAGATGTTCTTAACCTCCTTCGTTACGGCATCAAGAACACAATTTGTGTGGGAGGCACCAATGTACCTCCTGAGGTCGCGGAGCTCACCAAGAAGAAAGAGACAGTCACAGTGTTCACTGATGGTGACCGCGGCGGAGAGCTCATTATCAAGGAACTGGTCCAGGTGGCCAATGTAGATTATATTGCACGTGCTCCTGATGGAAAGAGTGTTGAAGACCTTGTGCAAAAAGAGGTCATAAGAGCCCTCAGGCAGAAAGTCCCTGTTGAGCAGGTGCTCGATAAGTACAGTATAAAGGATTCTGAATCAGATAACGCATCCCACATTGCGCGCCTGCCAAAACGCAAGGAAAGACGTACTTCTGATGTAAAAAGGATAGCTCCGCCGGAAGTTTCAAGGACAATTCCTGCTGAAGTAAAAAGGATAAGCCCTGTAAAGGTGCAAAAAGCAGATGAGAAAGAACTTCAGCCTGCTACGGAAGAAGAACGGGTGCCACAGTCCCGCGAGAGGACACCTACCGAGAGGCCGCAATCCCGCGAAAGACCACCTTCCCGTGAAAGACCCCAGGCTGAACGACCGCAGTCTCGTGAGAGAACCTCTGGTGAAAGACCGCAGTCCCGTGAAAGGCCATCGGGTGAAAGGTCGCAGCCGAGGGAAAATGCGGAACCCGTTGCTGCCAGCAGGCCTGAGATCGCAAGCAAGCCATCTCCTATCAGCAGCAAGTTCAGGCCTCACGCGAACGACCTTATAGGCACTTTCAGTGCCCGCTTCCTGGATGGGAATGATAAGGTTGTCAATGAGACTGCTGTGAGGGATCTTGTTAATACTCTCAAGGATTACCAGAATGAGGTAAAAACAGTTGTCTTTGATGGAGTTGTCACACAGAGGATACTGGACATAGCGGCTGACAAGGGCATAGAGAACCTTGTGGGTGCAAAGGTCGGAAGCGTCACCAAAAGGCCGGCATCAGTAAGAATATTCACTGCAGATGCATTGTGATCCTGTCAGGTGGTGCCATGCATGGCACCATTACCTTTATTTATTTTTAATGTTATTATTTATACAGTAGATGAAATAATCTTTTACTATAATCATTAATCATTTACTATTTTCACATATATTTATGTATTATATACTCGGCAATCCTCTGCCGGGAAAATGTCTTTATTTTGAATATTGCAAATATAGTCCGGTTGATATTTTATACTGTGCGGGATGCACAATCTCGTGCTCCTGAAGGTTGGTACTATAGGTTGGTTGGTATGCACAAAGATGAGTTGATACAATTACATACATTAATGGCTCAAATAAAAAGACATTTTGAGTACATGGGTATAGATTACGAGTTCAGCCACTATGATTCGCTGGCTATAAGCCCTTTACATGTCCACAGGAGCAAGGCAGAGCACAAGCATGCGATATTTGTGCTGGGAAATGACCTGGCTTCTGTCTTCTCAAAGGATGATATGTCAGGGATGGGACGTACTTCTACGAGGATGCAGGAACTTGCCCAGCGGGCCGGTATACGTGCTATAAAGAGCTCTTGAGTATATCTATATAATATCCTCTAGCCTGTAAACAGGCCTGACGGGTAGGTTTGGTACATTGCTTAAGAAACCACCTCTTGCACTTCTTGTAACAGGTGTCAGTCTTTTTTTCATAACGATGCCGTCCTCGCCGTCTGAGTAGTACCCATGCTGGACCCAGCAGGGGATAAAGCCTATCTTCTGATAGAGCCTCTGTGCCTCACGGTTGCCCAGTCTGACCTCCAGACTGGCAAAGGCCAGCATTTTTTCCCGGAAGATGTCTGTAATGGCATCAATCAGACGCGTACCGATACCATAACCCCTGTAACGCTCCCTTACCGCAACTGAGAATATCCTTCCCTCTTCACCTGATATCTGGTAGCCGACAACAAAACCGGTTATATGTTTCCTCTCCTCAGCAACCAGGAAGCACTCGCTGTTCATCTCATAGAAGTTCATGTAGATGAACGGGTTATGCTCGGCAAATGCCTCTGATTCTATTTCAAGTACCTCTGAAAAATCATTTGGTTCAAAGTTCCTGACGATCATTTCCCTTTAAAGCCCCCCATTACTCCTCTGCCCTCACAGTTTTTTAACATGACGCAGGTCCACTGCAACTCCTCTCCCGGATCTCTGCATTTCCATGCCGCTCATCACGGCTCTGCCAACACACAGGGCCTTCTCGCCGCATATGAACACTTCATCGCCCGGTCTTATAAGAGGGTCCGCTTCGATAACTCCGGGAGCCAGCAGGGAGCCTTTTGGCACAAAGTCATCTATTCTTACCTGATAATTCCCGGAAGGCACCATAAGCTCCGTTCCTTCAATAGTGACTGCAAGCGTGCCATATTGGGGTATGAGGGTAACGAGCTGTTTCTTTCCGGTGAATATCTGATACTTGGGATAAGGACCCTTTACGACCGAGTCCGCAGGTACAAGGACAGTGCCTGCTCCCTTTCCGAACTGGTAGTCGGCTATGGAGCGTATCATGTCCTTCTTTCTTTCCTCGACGTTGCGGGACTTCCCGTCACTGTGCCTCTCTACTTCCTCCTTCAGTCGCCTGAGGGCCTCATGGGAGCTGACGTTGCCTGAGCCTGTGAATATCATCCCGATGCCCAGCCTCCGGGAAACCGTTTCGCATATCTCCCTGTATGCATCTTCCACATGGGCGATGATAGTCCTGTACTGATTCTTTGTAAGGTACTTCTCAAGGCAGCCTGCCACCCATTCCCTTTCCTGTGCATCCCAGTGTCCAGTGACCGCTGTATCGTAATGTGCGGCTGGATATGTCAGCTCCAGTTCCCTGGGAACTATGCCGATAGGTGATGTGATAATAACCTCATGGACGTATCTGCGGTTGCTTCCGATTGCATTGATGAACCTCCAGTGGGAGTTTGAGATAGAATAGGGCTTTTTAGCCGAGCAGGGCAGCAATACCAGTATGTCAGCTTCAGGAGGAGTGTATCTTTCAAGGACACGTGTGGCAAAGCGCACGATCTCCACTCTTGATAATGACTCTGTGCTGTTTGCCAGCATCTCATTGGACCTTGCAATAGGATTGCTTTCCTCTATATACTGATATTCGCTGTCAGCCAGCCGAAGTAAGGCAGTGAGCCAGGGTCGTGTCCTGCATTGTCCCTCTACATATTCCCTCAATGTGCCGGCACGGATCTTCTCCCTGACAAGGGCAATCTCACTTTCCTGTGCATTGAGGTTGTGCATCTCAAGGATCTTTGCACGTTTTCTCCTGTCCTGGGATCTCAGTTCATCAACAGTAATGCCGGCACATACTGCACACCTGCAGGGCAGCTCGGCAAGGGAGTCAAGGTGGAACCTGCCTGCAGACGTAAGATAGATGTCGCTGTGCGCCGCAATTATAGCTTTAGTGTTGTCCAGGACATCTATACCCAGGTAAACAAGCATCGCAACGTTCTCCGGAAGGCAGATGTTGGGAGTGTAAATGGCAGTATCAGGTGCAACATCTTTTTTTATCTCAAGCAGCATGTTGAAGAACCGTCTTGAATTGTTCTCAAAGCATCCTGCTCCTTCCATTACGTAGAGGTCGCTATCTCTGATACTCTGTGAATGCCGGTAGGTGGTCCCGGTGGGACCTGTTATGTCCATGTTAAGATCACTGGCAGCAGAGTTTGCTATATCGTCAGGGACCTCAGGAGGGAATGATTGGTGAGGGAGGATGATAAGCGCGTTCTCTCCCGCAGCGTTGCGTATTTTGTTAAGTTCTTCCCGGGCCGCTTCTGTAGAACCGAGTCTCCAGAGAGAACCAGCGTCAACTATGGGGTTTTCCGGGGAGCCCAGGGTCCGGCTGTCCACTATAAATGGTGTCTGGATAACCTTGCCCAACAGCAGTTTCCCAATCCTTGCAGCTCCGTCGCGTTGCTGTACCTCAAAGTATCGTGTCATTGCTGCCTAATGGGTGTAGATAGATGTAAAGTTTTGCATTCACCAATAAGTTTAAATCCCACAAACTTAGTAAAAACTGATTCCATGCAAAAGACCGATCTACTGGACAAATTGCAGGAGATTGTGGGGAAAGAAAGGGTTTCCGCATCTGCTGCCGAACTTTATTGTTACTCCTTCGATGCTTCCCAGGTAAGGGGAATGCCTGAATTCGTAATCAGGCCAACTACTACTGCACAGGTATCGGATGTAGTGAGGCTCGCCTGGGAAAAAGGGATATCGGTCACTGCACGTGGCGCTGGCACGGGTCTTGCGGGCGGCTCTGTTCCGGTGGAAGGTGGCATTGTACTTGACATGTCTTCAATGAATAAGCTACTTGAAATGGATTTTGACAATCTTCAGGTGATCGTGGAGCCTGGCATAGTCCAGGAGAAACTGAACCTGGCCCTTGAGCCATATGGCTTCTTCTTCCCTCCTGATCCGGGCAGTTCTGCAATGTGCACCCTTGGCGGGCTTATAGCGAACAACGGAAGCGGCATGCGCTCTGTCAAGTATGGTACGACCCGCAACTACGTGCTTGGGCTTGAAGTGGTGCTGGCGGATGGCACTGTTATCAACACCGGTTCAAAGACAATAAAATCAGTCGCAGGCTATTCCCTGACCGATCTTTTCGTCGGCTCTGAGGGAACACTTGGCATTATCACAAAGGCAATACTCAAGGTACGTGCCCTGCCAAAAGAGCGTTCAGTGCTGCTTGCTTCCTTTGAGAACCCCGAGCTTGCGGGCAAGGCTGTGGTAAAGGTGCTGTCCTCAGGAATAGTACCTTCTGCATGTGAGATCCTTGACAGTAATATAATAGATGCAATTAACACCTATGACCCGAAGGTAGGGCTCCCCCGGGCAGGAGCTATCCTGATGTTTGAGATGGACGGGACAGAGAGCGCAGTGCGTGAAGGCATTGCCATGATAGAGGATGCCTGCAGTTCACTGGCTACAGGCATCAGGGCCGCGACCAACAAAAAGGAAAGGGAAGAGATATGGGCGGCAAGAAGGCTTGTCGGTGCGGCGGTATCAAGGCTGGATCCCATGCGTACCCGTGTATATCTGGGTGAGGACATCGGCGTTCCTATAAAGGAGATTCCCAGGATGCTTCACAAGGTCCGGGAGATATCCGAAGAGTTTGATCTTCCCATCATGACCTACGGGCATATCGGTGACGGAAACCTGCACACAGGAATGTGCATTGACATGCTTGACGATAAGGACTGGGACAAGCTGAACAAAGCGGCCGATAAGATACACCGCACCGCCATTTCCATAGGAGGCACCGTAACAGCAGAACATGGTGTTGGCGGTGCAAGGGCTGAATACCTCGAACTGGAACTTGGCAAAGCCCTTGATGTGATGATACTTATCAAGAAAGCCCTTGATCCCAAGGGGATACTCAATCCCGGCAAGATGGGGGTCTGAAAATGACAGAATCTGATATGCGTTCTATACTGAAGTGTGTCCGTTGCGGAACCTGCCGCTCCGTATGTCCCATATTTGATGTGGTCGGCTGGGAGTCATCAAGCTCCCGAGGGCGCATGCTTATCGCCCATGGCGTCTCCCAGGGCCTGGAAGTGGATGAGGGTGTGCTCAACAGCCTTAACATGTGTACCACCTGTGGCATATGCGAGCAGTTGTGCCCGTCAGGTGCAGCCCCTCCTAAAGTAGTAGAACACACAAGGCACCAGCTGGTATTGCAGGGCAAGATGACCCAGGCCCAGAGAGATATCGAATCCAGGGCCAATGAACTTGGCAATACTCTTGGTGAGACCGGGGAGCGTATGGCATGGCTTGGTGAGTCGCGGGCCGATGTGAAGGATGAGGCCGACTATGTTTATTTTGCAGGCTGCCTGGGCTCCTACAGGTACCCGGAACTTGCCAAACGCACATTCGATATTCTCAAGAAATTCGGTGTGACAGTCCTCAAGGATGAAGTATGCTGTGGTTCTCCTCTCCTGAGGACCGGCTCTGACCCTCTGGAGCTTATCTCAAAGAACCTGGAGCAGATTAAGGCAACAGGCGCTCACACCATAATCACAGGATGTGCCGGCTGCTATACGACTTTGAGGAACGATTATCCGGATAACCTGAAAGTTGTCCACGTTTCCGAATTCCTTGCAGAGCGCCTGGCTGAGATGGATCTGAAAAAGCTCGACCTGAAGGTATCCTATCACGACCCCTGCCATCTGGGAAGATGCAACGGCGTATTCGATGCACCAAGGGATATCATAACCAGTATCTGCGACCTTAAGGAAATGAAGAACATCCGTGAGAAGTCCAGATGCTGCGGCGCAGGCGGCGGCGTGCTAAAAGGCTATCCCGAGCTGTCCCAGGAGCTATCAAAGAAACGCGCGGAGGATATCCCTGAGGGAGTCGACTATCTTGTCACTTCATGCCCTCTGTGCAGGACAAATCTCAAGCGCGGCGGCCCGCAGGTAGAAGTGCTGGATATAATCGACCTGCTGGAAATGGCAATGAAGTAATTGCCATCCTATTTTTCCTCTTTTTAATATCAAGCTGGCCAGGTATCGTTCAGTACCATTTGCAGCAGTTCAAGTTTTACTCTTCCTGGCAGATAAGGAGGCTTTTTGGTCGACTCATAGTCATCGTTCATAATTGCAATAATAGCTTAGCTTGCAATAATAGCTTGCAAAAACAGCCTTGAATGTGATCGATCAGGGATATGACACTAAGAAACAATTTATGTCAAACGTGGAGTTTAAAAAATAAGAACTCATTACTTATTGATTTTACAGTGTCAATGAATATATTCTTAAACATGAATAACCAATAACATGATTTGGGTATCTTATGTGCGAGTTGCTAATAACATTTAGCAAGGGCAGGTTCATCAAAAAACCATTCTTGAAAATGAATGTGACTGCTTTGATCATTTCATTTTAACGTAAAAAGGATGTTGGAACAAGCACAGCACTATAAGGAATTAACTACATATTATTGGCACTGGTGTACATGTTGTTTGTGCTCGTAGCAAGTATTGCAAAGACTCAGGACATGAAGGTGTGAACATTACTATTAAAAATAAGAAAGTTACAAGCAAAAAGAAAATGCCATCCTCAACAGAGGAACAGGCAGATACTACAGCAGAAATACCTGTCATTGCCCAGCCCGCTTCAAGTGAGAGTGTAGATCTTCCTCTCTTTGAGAAATTCCCCGTTGTAGGCATTGGTGCGTCGGCCGGTGGGCTTGGTGCTTTCGAAGAATTCTTTTTAGCGATTCCCGAAGATACCAAAATGGGCATGGCTTTTGTCCTGGTGCAGCATATGGCACCCGACTACAAAAGTATGCTTTCCGAGATCCTCAGTCGTTATACAACGATGCAGGTCTATGATGTCAAGGACGGGATGACGGTCAAGCCAGATTGTGTATATGTCATTCCACCCAACAAGGATATGATCATTACGGAGGGCATGCTGCATCTGGTGGAGCCTGCTGACGTGCGCGGCCAGCGTACTCCTATCGATTTCTTCCTCCGCTCTCTGGCCTCGGACCAGCAGGAGCGATCCATTGGCATTTTACTCTCGGGCACCGGCAATGATGGCACACAGGGGGTGAGGGCTATCAAGGCTGAAGGCGGTATGGTAATAGCACAGGATCCTGAATCAAGTGAATACAACGGCATGCCGCTAAGTGCTATTGATACAGGTTTGGTGGATTATATCCTGAAACCGGGTGAGATGCCAGTTCAACTCCGTGATTATGTATCCAATATATTTGGGGAAAAAGCCCATCCGGTATCAAATGACCAAAGAGCTATGAAGATAATCTTCAATCAGTTGCTCGCCCGGACAGGGCACGACTTTTCCCAATATAAGCAGAAAACAATAGATCGTCGTATAAGGCGCCGTATGGCTGTCAATGACATCAAGCTTATAGAAGGGTATGCGAATTACCTGCAGCAAAAACCGGAGGAAATCAAGGCACTCTTCCATGACCTTCTGATCAATGTCACAAATTTTTTCCGCAATCCCAAGGTATTTGACTCTCTTGAGGAGCAAGTGATCCCACATCTCTTTGAGGGCAAGTCTGCGAATACAGCCATACGTATCTGGGTGGTAGGTTGCTCTACAGGTGAAGAGGCATACTCCGTCGCAATCTTGCTTAGCGAACACATGAGCGAATTGAAGCGTACTTTCAAAGTACAGGTATTTGCCACAGATATTGACACCAGAACTATCGAACAGGCCCGTAAAGGCGTATATACTGCCAGTATCACCTCTGATATCACACCTGAAAGGCTGGAGCGTTTTTTTATTCATGATCCAAAACTTAACACTTATACCATCCATAAAAATATCCGTGATATGATCATCTTTTCAGAACACGATGTGATCAAAGATCCGCCATTCTCCAAACTTGACCTGATAAGTTGTCGTAACCTGCTGATCTATATGGACAGGGAAATACAGAATAAGGTCATTCCTATGTTCCATTATGCTTTGAACACGGGAAGTTTTCTTCTGCTTGGCTCTTCAGAGAGCATTGGAGAGTTCTCGTACCTTTTTGACACACTGGACCGACAGTCGAAACTGTATCAAAGCAAGGTATTTAATGATCAATACGACTATCCGGTAGCAAAACTTTTTCCGTCCCCCCGGGGAAGAAGTGTATCCAGGCTGCCTCCTGACAAACCTTCCGGTAAGCTTTCCGTTGATAACAAGCTCCAACTGCGTGAACTGACTGAAAGGAAGTTGCTGCAACATTACGCCCCGGCAGGTGTGCTGATAAACGAACACGGCGCTATTCTGTATCTTCATGGGCGTACTGGCCTGTATCTCGAAGTCCCGCCAGGTGAACCGGGTTACAACATACTGAAGATGGCCCGCGATGGATTGCAGCAGGAATTGACCATGGCCCTGAGCAGGGTAGTTGTCAATAAAGAGCAGGTAGTCCGCTCAGGACTTCGGGTCAAGACCAATGGTGACTTTACCACTATTGATCTGACATTGCGACCTGTGGAAGAACTCTTTGACCAAAGACTGTTCCTGGTAACTTTTGATGAACCTTCAGAGCCCAGGCAGAGCCAAAAAGGGAAGGTTGCTGCTGAGATCCAGGACATTGATGAAGAAAACGTTGCAGCCCTCAAAGAAGAACTGAGGACCATGGCGGAATATCTCAAAAATTCTAATGAACAGCTGGAGATATCCAACGAAGAGCTCACATCTTCCAATGAAGAGATGCAATCCATGAACGAGGAAATGCAATCTACAAATGAGGAACTGGAAACCTCCAGAGAAGAACTGCAATCTCTCAACGAGGAATTGTCCACTGTCAATGCTCAGCTGCAGTCCAAGGTAGCGGAACTGTCAGAATCCAGTGAAGATATGAGCCACATACTGGCTTCCACGGGTATGGGCATAATTATTGTGGACAATCAATTACGTATCCAGAGTTTCACTCCTGAGATCACAAAGGTAATGCATCTGATCCCGACAGATGTGGGACGGCCTATTGAGCATGTTGTTTTAAAAATGCAAAACTACAAACACCTGATATCGGACATAAAAACTGTGATGAGCACCCTTAATCCTATGGAAATTGAAGTCCGCATCCCTGGCGCCGAGTGGTACACTCTGATCATGCGACCCTATCGCACTTTAAAGAATACCATTGGAGGGGTAGTGATCACATTTCAAAAGCAAACAGAAAAATTGCGCCGCCTGGCTGCAGTTGTGAATGACTCGGGCGATGCTATAACACTACATGATATGGCGGGGCGCATCCTTGCATGGAACCCAACGGCTGAGAAGATATACGGTTGGAGCGAAGAAGAGGCACTGACCATGAACATCAGCAGCATGATAGTGGAACAACAAAAGGAAGAAGCTTTTGAAATAGTGAAGAGGCTTAGCAAGGCTGAGATCCTGAAACCTTATCTGACTAAAAGGATCACCAAAGATGGCCGGATCATAGATATATGGCTAACAGCTACCCCATTGGTTGATACTTCTGGTAACGTGTATTCAATTGCAACCACCGAGCGTATGGCCAGACAATAAGAAGGTGAAAGTAGGATCATTACTTAACATAAATGCTCAAATAAAAGCGGCGACTATACAAATGGAAGGAATGATCTTCAATTCAGGGGGCCTATAGTATAGATCTAATCCCGGCTCTGCAGGAATGCACCCGGAAGGTCTATATCAATAGTTGCAACCACAGGAACACTTCTATCTGCGGAAAGGCAGATCAATTGACAAATCCATGTGACTCTGATAATTGGCAAAATTGTAAGCCATTTGCAGAAAGCAGGATGAATGGTTTTATCGAGTTGTACTTATCTCTCTTCACTCTCATGCACCTGATTTTGAGAGTTTTTCCACAACTCCAAAAAAGCAAATAGAAAAAGGTCTGAGACAGAGTAATTGCTGTGTAATCCCATACTTGGCATTGGTAAGTATATATAGTTATATATTATGATAGCCTACACATAAAGCGTGAATTGTCCCAAGTGCAATAGCTTTAATAACAAAAAGAACGGTAAAATCAATGGACTCCAACGCTATCAATGCCATGAATGTAGATACAATTATACAGTAGAACTTAAGTCTACTGCCTCTCCTCCCTCCGTTAAAAGACAAGCTTTACAGCTATACCTTGAAGGATTGGGATTTCGTTCAATAGGACGTTTTTTAGGAGTAAGTCATGTTTCGGTTCAAAATTGGATAAAGACATTCGGACAGGAATTAGAGGATCTAAAAAGCGAAAACGAGATAGAGATCGTTGAATTAGACGAAATGCATACTTATATTGGAAACAAAAAAAATATTGTTGGATCTGGATTGCTGTTGATAGAGCTGGGAAAAAATTCATCAACTGCTCTTTTGGTAGCAGGGGAACCAAAACAGGACAAAAGCTCTGGGAGAAACTAGAGAAGAAAGAGATAGGGAAAGTGATGACCGATAACTGGAAAGCATATGCAGAGTTTCTTCCAGATGAGGTTCATACACGATCAAAAGCAGAAACCTATACAGTGGAAGGATATAACAGCATATTCAGGCACTTTCTGGCAAGATTACGAAGAAAAACAAAATGTTATACTAAGAGTCTTGAAATGCTAAAATACTCTGTTCTTCTTTTGATGAAGTATAGAAATAATGAACTAACTATACTTAATTAACAATGCCAAAAGATCAATTCAATGAGTAAAACTTTACGGATATCTTAAAGTTAAGCGGGCCATTCTTTCTCCATGAATAAGTCCTGCTCATAGAATCAACTGGCCTGTTGTTCAATTTATGTTTACAATATGAGTCCATAGTAGATAAACTTTCATGCCATGATATGAAGAAAGGGGAGACTTACATGTGCGAAACTTGCGGAATTGAGCTGCAGGTACTCAAGGAAGGTAAAGAATCCCTTAAACCCGGAGAAACAGATTCTGAACATCCAGGATTCGAATGCTGTGGCAAATCACTGACGTTAGAAAAGTAAATTGATTTCCTGCTGTTGAATATCGAGACTTTTGCAGGGTGAAAACGTTTTTATTTTTTCCCAAACGCAACCATGTCTTCTGTCCTCTCTGTGAACTCTTGTAGTTCAAATTAAGATACAGTTTTTCTACAGGGCCTAAATCTCAATTATAAGTGTGGACTGCTTCCTGTAATATTCGAATAGCTCTTTCCCCCACTCAACAGTTGCCGGATTGCAAATGATCATCTTTTTCTGGTCATATTGATTTTTTTGGGTTAATAGTTTCAAGTTGATACACTCATCAGCCAAAATAAATGATACGAACTCTAAATTCTTAGGGTATAAGTAAAGTGAGATCAGTTTGGTATCAATAATCTCTTTGAAGTCATCATAATGATCCAGCTTGAACTTATCGTATACTTGCGGACTTATGACCATTGATACATCTACATTGTTATCTATCATCTGCATATAAAACTCGTGAAATGAAGGATAGAGTATTGAGGTGACCTGGAACCAGTATTTTGACCTTATAGCTTTTTCAATAAAATCAGTTTCCGGGTCAAATATATCACACATAGGACTTTCAATTATATTGCAAAGGCCAATTTCCGGTAATCTCTTTAAAAGATGTGCCGGAATAAAATCTATGTTGTGGATTCCTAAATAGTCATAATTTCCACCATACATTTCAACAGCACGCAGGAAAGATGTCATTTCTGCACTGATCAATTTTCCAATTGTTGTCAGTTCATAAGTGTCTTTATGTTGATATATAAGATGGCCTTCTTTGAGCATTTTCATTTGTGGAAGTAAACCTGTCCTACTCGTGTTCAGTGACTTGAGGAGTGCTTCCATTTCCTTTGGCCCGTCCTGTAAGAACAAAAGTACGTTTTTCCTCTTCTCGGATGCAAGCAGCATTTCAACAATAGTCTTTTTCATAACGTTACATCCTCACAGGCTACCTTCTATACAGGTGCTTCTTATCTTACTTGCAGTAAGTTATGCCATGAAGTATATTAATGAATTGCAGGTCACAATCCTATAAGGGTTTCTGATAGTATTACGCTGCACCAGGTACCTGTCCTATCAGTTTCAAATAACGATGGAATCGTTTTTCCTTTTTTATATTGAACTGATAGTTCCTGAGCAGCCGATGCCCGGCTCAATCGTTATCCCATCGTTCAAAACCGGGTGGGAAATGAGGGCTAGGTTCACAGTTAATCCCTTTTCAATGTCCTGACCAGAAGCAAAGCCGCAGCAGCGATCAATATTCCAAATCCCGGCAGCGATGCTACCGGCTCCGGGTCCTGCGCGGAAGTGTCATCTTCTGCCTCCACATTTTGCGGAGCATTCATTATCTGTTCTTCACTCTCCTCATTTCCCTGTCTATAAGATTCCATGAGATCATCATACCCTGAAAATTCAGCATTCTCCTCCACGGGATCTTCATACCCGTTCATTTCCCGCAGCTCGGTATAATTGACATTGAGCCTGTTGGTGACAAGCGTGGTCGGGTACAGACCCCCGTCAATATCAGCTCCCAGAACATCGTAGACAATGGCAGAGCCGTCCTCTGACCAGTAGACCCCATACATCTCTGCGCGGTTCCAGTCCATAGGTGTATGCTTCGTATTTTCCTTATAGAAAGGAAGAAGCTCCCTGTGGATGAGTTCATTTGAGTCCACCGACATGATATCAAGGGCATACTGAGCGTTCCTGCCGTCTCCCAAATGAACTAGCTTTGGTGCTGCATACATCCTGCTGTCAGGAGAAAAAGCAACAGCATAGCAGCCCATAGTGCTGACATCCTTTATTCTTATCTCCCTGGGCTTTTCCGTGCTATTGAGGGCATAATCCTCGATGCCCATAGCAGAACTCACAGTAAACACCTTCATATATACGGAGCAATTGCCGTCGGGACTGACAGTAGTTCTTGGAGTGAGCTCGTCGTTCAGTTTAACCGATGAATGCTTCCCATCCTCGCTCTGTCTGGCCATCTCATGCATTGCAATGCTTTCAGGGTTTGTATATGAGATCGCATAGAACTCATCTTCCCCTATATTCTCATCTATACTGGTAACAGGGCTCCCCATCGCAGAAGCAACCTGCAGAATAATAAAAACTAAGCTGATTATCCCCACTATCAAATTCAAATGCATACCTCCCACTTATCGTACAGTTCTGAATGTACAATACTAATTCGCGCGAATGTATTAAAAAAGTAACGTTTTCATTCCTAATTATTTAAAGGCAATTGCATTTTTATTTTGTACGTGAATATATCGTGCCATATCAGCAGGTTGCACTGAATGGCACTTCGCATCGTTACCACCCGCTCCTGGGTCCCTTTTCCGAGCTTCTCGGGATCAGGCAGTTCCATGTGTTACCTACAAGGTCCAGCCTTCCTGAACGTTTTAAGCCTTCATAGACAAGAGTATGGTTCCCGGGTTCCCTGTAATGCAGCATGGCGCGCTGGATGCTCTTCTCTTTCTGGGATGTGGCAACATACACCTTCTTGCCGGTGAACGGGTCCAGGCCGGTGTGGAACATGCATGTGGCGGCTGTCATCGGGGTCGGGGTGAAGTCCTGTACCTGTCTGGTATACCTGCCGGTGTCGCGGATGTATTCGGCGGTGGCGATCATGTCCTCAAGGGTACAACCGGGATGCCCTGAAATCAGGAAGGCAACAAGGTACTGGTCCTTGCCAAGTTTCCTGTTTATCTCCTTGTATTTTTGCTCGAATCTCTCAAAGGTCTTCCTGTCAGGTTTTTTCATGACAGCTGTGACCCTGTCGGAGTAGTGCTCGGGTGCCACCTTGAGCTGGCCGCTGACGTGGTGGGCGCATAGCTCTTCCATGTACTGCTCATCAAGCAATGCCAGGTCGTAGCGCACACCATAGCCCACGAAGACCTTGGATATGCCGGGCAGTTCCCTGAGCCTTTGCATCAGCTCTATCAGTTTACTGTGGCTGGTGTTCATAGACGGGCAGACCTGCGGGTAAAGGCACAGCTTGTTCTTGCACGCTCCGGAGCTTTCCCATTTCTTGCAGTCCATGCCGTACATGTTTGCCGAGGGACCGCCAAGCCCGTTGATCGTGCCGTTGAATCCCCTGATATCCCTGAAGCTTTCAGCTTCCCTGATTATCGACCCGATGCTGCGGCTGCGTATCATGCGCCCCTGGTGCATGACTATCGCGCAGAATGAGCATGAACCAAAGCAGCCTCTGTGGGTGGTGATAGAGAATTTGACCATATCCAGGGCGGGTATCTTTTCCTGGTATGAGGGGTGAGCCTCCCTGGTAAACGGCAGTTCGTAAACATGGTCGAGCTCTTCCTGGCTTAATGGCCTCATAGGCTTGTTCTGCACGACCACGGTCTTTGGGTGTACCTGCACTATCCCGTGCCCGCAGACAGGGTCCTGTTCCTCGAAAACCGTCTTGAAGGCTTTTGCGTAGATTGCCTTGTCCTTTGAAACTTCCACGTATGGAGGTATCTCCATATATTCACTAAGTAGTTCCTCTTTCTTTTCCTTCCAGCTCTTGATGTCCATTTTCCAGGCAGTGCCGTCAACGTCAGAGATCTGGCCGGCAGGCGTGCCATTTTTCAGTTTGTCGGCAATGGCAAGCATCTGCAGTTCGCCCATACCATATACCAGCAGGTCCGCGGGCGCATCGGCGAGGATGGACTGGCGCACCTTTTCAGACCAGTAGTCATACTGGGCAAAGCGGCGCAGTGATGCTTCTATTCCTCCTATGATAACGGGAACATCGGGGTACGCTTCCTTGAGCCGGTTGGTGTAGACAATGCATGCCCTGTTTGGCCTCAGCCCGGCTTTATTGTCCGGTGAGTAAGCATCGTCATGGCGCAGTCGCTTTGATGGAGTATAATTGCTTACCATTGAGTCAGTGTTCCCCGCGCTTACGGCAAAGCACAGGCGTGGCTTTCCAAGTTTGGTGAAGTCTGCAATATTTTCCCAAGCCGGCTGTGCAATAACACCTACCCTGTACCCGGCATCTTCAAGCACTCTGCCTATGATACTGGTGCCAAACCCGGGGTGGTCTACGTAAGCATCGCCGGTGACGATGATGATATCAAGCTCTTCCCAGCCTTTCCTCCGTACCTCATCAGGGCTCATGGGGAGGAATCGGGGAATATAATTTTGTCCTGTGGTCCTGTCTTTTCTTGCCATAGTGTATCTTAGAATCTTAATTAGAATCTTAAAAAGCCCCTGGACATCTTCAGTGACATCCCGATCTGACCGTTCACATTGTCAGAGGTGCTGGTGCCGTGTCCGGGGTAAAGTGTCTTTACATCAAGCTCTGTGAGCTTGCTTATGGATGCGGTCAGTGCAGAAGGATTGCCTCCTTCAAAATCAGTGCGCCCAATACTGCCGTCGGGAAAAATCGTATCCCCGGAGAACAGGCTCTTTGATGTGGGTTCATAGAGACAGATGCCTCCGGGTGTGTGGCCCGGCGTGTGAATAACTTCCAGCTCCTCGTCCTCTCCTATCTTTATCTTCTGCCCGTTCTCAAGCAGTATGTCCGGCTCAATATGCGGTGACCTGCGTCCAAAGAGGGATGCTGCATTAACATCATCATTTTTGAGCAGGGGCGCATCATCAGTGTGGATGGCTACTTTTGCACCGCTCTTTTTTGCTATTTCCCCCGCAGCAGCGGTATGGTCAAAATGGCAATGGGTGAGTATGATAAGCTCAATTTCTTTGATATCTGTTTCCTTCTCAATGGCAGCTATGAGCGCAGATGTGTTAATTCCTGTATCCACCAGCACCTTTGCATTGATGAGGTACGAATTGGCATCGTAAAGGCCTGCGTTGAAATGTTTGACTTGCATGTTCGCTTAAACTCCTGGATATGAGTGATATTAATTATATGGATGGTCAAGGGGGTAATGGTAACGAGGTTCAGATGCCAAATACCTTACGTGTATTTCGAACTGTCGATATGGCCACTTCGGATGCATCTATTCCCTTCAGGGCGGCTATCTGCGGAACAGAGTCCGCTACGAATGCAGGCTCGTTCCTGCCCTTCCTGGGTGACAGGTAGGGACTGTCCGTTTCTATGAGCATGTTCTCAAGGGGCAGATGCTTTGCTATTGAGCGGTGATGACCGGAGAAGCAGACCAGCGTTGGGACAGATACGAAATGACCTGCGTCCACGATCTCTCGCATAGTTTCCAGGGACCCGCCGTAGCAGTGGAATACCACCGTGTCAAGGTCATGGCTAAGTTTGAGGGCGATGTCTTCAGCCTCCCTGCCGTGGATAACAAGTGTCTTGTTATACTTGCGGGCAATGTCTATGACCTGCCTGAACACTTCTATTTGCCGCTGACGGCCGCTCTCCGTTTCACAGTAATGGAAATCAAGCCCCGCCTCGCCGACTCCCACAGCCCTGTCAATGTTCCTTTCTATCTGGGAGAGTATCTGGCTGATCTTCTCATCGCTGGTATCCGGGACCATCTGGGGATTGAGCCCTAAGGTGGCGTGGATGAAGTCGTATTTTTTTGCAAGCTCAAGTGAGGCTGCATTGGTAGTATAATCCACTCCGGAATTTATCATTGCGATGACGCCTTCCTGCCTGGCCCTTTCAATAGCCTCACTACGGTCACGGCTGAACTTGGGAAAATCGAGGTGGCAGTGGGAATCGATTATTTCATATTGCATATATAGGCCTTCAGGTTCTGGCCAGTTAGTGGCAGGTATCTGCCATTAAACCAGATATAAAAAAGTACAATTACTCTTATCCTTAAGGCTTTTCCGGGATAAGAGCATGTGTCCTGACTTTCCGCGGTACAGTTATTACTGCATGCTCCAGAGCTTTTTCTTTTCAAGCAGGAGATTGATGGCTGTAACAAGCGCGTCCACTGAGGCTGTCACGATGTCAGCACTTGCAGAGTGTGCGGTTACAACGCGTCCTTCTTCATCCTCCACGCCAATAGTGACCTCAGCAAGGGCATCACTGCCACCTGTGATAGCCTCTATCCTGAAATCACGGATCTTTATTTTGGTGTAACCATCAAGCATACTTGCGACTGCCTTGAGTGAGGCATCAATGGGTCCCACACCAAAGTTCGAGGCAGTGACCTCACGATCGCCCACGACAGCCCTCACTACTGCTGTTGGCGTTGTGAGGTTACTTGTCATCACTGAGAACTCTTTGAGCTTGATAGTCTCATGCCCGAGATTCTTGCCAAGGACTGCCGAGGCTACAGCATGGAGATCAGCGTCGCATATACGCTTGCCGCGGTTTGCGATTATCTTGATCCTGCTGAGTATCTCGTCCAGTTGCTCTTCGGTGGGCTGGATACCGATATCGCAGAGGGATTGCTTGACAGCATGTTTGCCTGCATGCTTCCCGAGCACTATGCGCCTCTTGTGGCCCACCATCTCAGGTGTCATAATGCCTGGCTCGAAAGTATCTGCCTTTTCAAGGACGCCGTGAGTGTGTATGCCGGACTCGTGGGCGAATGCATTGTCTCCTACGATGGGTGTGTTGGGAGGCATGTGTATGCCAGTAAAGTTCTCCACCATCTTTGAGGTTTCGAGCAGATACTCTGTGTTGATGTTGGTCTTTGCACCGTATATGGACTGCAGGCACATTACGACCTGTGCAAGGTTCGCATTGCCCGCACGCTCGCCAATGCCGTTGATCGTTACCTGGACCTGGCTTGCACCTGCCTCGACAGCCATGAGGCTGTTGGCGACTGCAATGCCGAAGTCGTTGTGGCAGTGAACGTCAATGGGCATGTTGACCTCTTTGTGGATGTTCCTGATAAGCTCATACATTCCGGATGGTGACATTATTCCGACCGTATCGGGAACGTTAATTATGTCGCATCCTGCTCCTTCAACAGCTTTGTACACTTCTATAAGATAGTCAAGATCAGTCCTGGTGGCATCCATTGCAGAGAACATGCATTTTATGCCGTGGTCCTTGATGTATTCCACGGTGTCCACAGCCATGGTGACGACCTCTTCGCGCGTCTTTTTTATGGTGTGGATCCTCTGTATGTCGGATGTTGAGACAAAGGTATGCACCATGTCTACACCACAGTCGATACATGCGTCAAGGTCTTTTCGCAGTACGCGGGCAAGACCACAGACATCAAGACTAAGTCCTTCGCTGGCAATAGCTCTTACATTCTGCTTTTCCCCTTCTGACGAGATGGGGAATCCGGCCTCGAGAACGTCTACTCCGAGTTTGTCGAGTTGCCGTGCAATCTTGAGTTTTTGCTCGTTGGTAAGAGATACGCCGGGTGTTTGTTCACCGTCGCGCAGTGTCGTATCAAAAATAGTCTTATGTTTGCCTATAAGCGGTTCATCGCTGTAAAAAGCGATCCCTCAGTTGTACGGTTGGGTTCATAATAATCATTCCGGCTTGTAATTGATTATATATAAAGTCTCTGTTAATGTATTTGAGCTTATGCAATTTAATGTGGCAATTAATGTCCTAAGCTGCTTTTTACTTCTCCTCTGTCGTGTTATTATCTATTCTTCCATGCTATGCGGAAGCCTTTTATATGAACATGCGCTTTTAGTGCTGCTCTCAATCACGAGGTTGATACGGCTTTAAGCCGGTGTCACTTTCCTGAGAGGCTTGCCTGAAAAGGCAGGTAATAAATATCATAAAATCTCAATAAAGGTTTCGATTTTTCCTTCTGGCCCCTCGTGGTCGCAAGGTATAAATACGAAAGCTGCCTTTAAAGAAGTCCTCGCATCATGCGGGGAAAATGCGCTGGTAAAAGACGCTGATCTTTGCCTTCGACCCAACCGGGTCGGAAGCCTTATATAAGATCGTGCTCTTCTAGCAGTCCTCGCGCAATGCGAGAAAACAATTACAATCACCGCCTAATAAGCAAGTGGAGGCAGGAGTTATTTCCTGTCTGACGTTGGATTTGGCAGTTCGGTTAATTCTGACCGGTAGTGAATTATAAACTACGTCAAAGGAATTAACCAAACTAATGTGCAGAAAGGAAAATTCTCTCAAAAATAGAATTTCTCCGATCGATTCCTTAAATGACTTCCAAACAATTTGTGTGTGATCAACAATTCTGGTTGATCCTGCCAGCGGTCACTGCTATCAGTGTTCGACTAAGCCATGCGAGTCAAATGTTCTTCGTGAACATGGCGTACTGCTCAGTAACACGTGGACAACCTGCCCTAAGGTCTGGAATAACCCCGGGAAACTGGGGATAATACCGGATAAATCATAGATGCTGGAATGCTCTGTGATTAAAAGCCCCGGCGCCTTAGGATGGATCTGCGGCCTATCAGGTAGTAGTGGGTGTAATGTACCTACTAGCCTACGACGGGTACGGGTTGTGAGAGCAAGAGCCCGGAGATGGATTCTGAGACATGAATCCAGGCCCTACGGGGCGCAGCAGGCGCGAAAACTTTACAATGCGGGAAACCGCGATAAGGGGACACTGAGTGCCAGCACCATGTGTTGGCTGTCCGCATGTATAAATAACATGTGTTAGCAAGGGCCGGGCAAGACCGGTGCCAGCCGCCGCGGTAACACCGGCGGCCCGAGTGGTGGCCATTATTATTGGGTCTAAAGGGTCCGTAGCCGGTTTGATCAGTCTTCCGGGAAATCTGACAGCTCAACTGTTAGGCTTCTGGGGGATACTGTCAGACTTGGAACCGGGAGAGGTAAGAGGTACTACAGGGGTAGGAGTGAAATCTTGTAATCCTTGTGGGACCACCAGTGGCGAAGGCGTCTTACCAGAACGGGTTCGACGGTGAGGGACGAAAGCTGGGGGCACGAACCGGATTAGATACCCGGGTAGTCCCAGCCGTAAACGATGCTCGCTAGGTGTCTGGGACGGTGCGACCGTTTCAGGTGCCGCAGGGAAGCCGTGAAGCGAGCCACCTGGGAAGTACGGCCGCAAGGCTGAAACTTAAAGGAATTGGCGGGGGAGCACTACAACGGGTGGAGCCTGCGGTTTAATTGGACTCAACGCCGGAAAACTCACCTGGGGCGACAGCAATATGTAGGTCAGGCTGAAGGTCTTACCTGAATCGCTGAGAGGAGGTGCATGGCCGTCGTCAGTTCGTACTGTGAAGCATCCTGTTAAGTCAGGCAACGAGCGAGACCCGTGCCCACTGTTGCCAGCATATCCTTCGGGATGATGGGTACTCTGTGGGGACCGCCGCTGCTAAAGCGGAGGAAGGTGCGGGCTACGGTAGGTCAGTATGCCCCGAATCTCCAGGGCTACACGCGGGCTACAATGACCGGGACAATGGGTCCCTACCCCGAAAGGGGTTGGTAATCTCATAAACCCGGCCTTAGTTCGGATCGAGGGCTGCAACTCGCCCTCGTGAAGCTGGAATCCGTAGTAATCGCGTTTCAATATAGCGCGGTGAATACGTCCCTGCTCCTTGCACACACCGCCCGTCAAACCACCCGAGTGAGGTATGGGTGAGGGCACGGATTCATGCCGTGTTCGAACCTAAATTTTGCAAGGGGGGTTAAGTCGTAACAAGGTAGCCGTAGGGGAATCTGCGGCTGGATCACCTCCTAAGCACGGTTGGCACAATGCCAACCATCACAACCGGTCAGAAATCGAAAAACTGCCAGATCCAAAACAAAAGGATTCGCTGGAATCCATCAAGGGCTTGTAGATCAGTTGGAAGATCGTCGCCTTTGCAAGGCGAAGGCCCTGGGTTCGAATCCCAGCAAGTCCACTCTAAGTGCACCAGGCAAGTAATGTTGCCTGGGAAGGATGAAGTGGTCACATCCCCAATGTGACCATAATGAGATCGTGTATACGCATGCATATATCAGACGCTCACTGGACAAAGTGAGGTGGACTCTGGTAATTATGCCTTCAGGTGGATGGCTCGGCTCAAGTGCCGATGAGGGACGTGCCAAGCTGCGATAAGCCCAGGGTAGGTGCATGGAACCAATGAACCTGGGATCTCCTAATGGGTCTTCCTAGCACGTTTTACGTGCTGATCAGTAATGATCGGGAACGCCCCGAATTGAAACATCTTAGTAGGGGCAGGAAAAGAAATCGAAGAGATGCCGCTAGTAATGGCGAATGAACACGGCACAGTTCAAACTGAATCCCGCCGGTAACGGCCGGGAGATGTGGTGTTATAGGCTTTTCCTAAAGGTCCCACTTGATCCTTATCGAACTTTTCTGGAACGTTAGACCACAGAGTGTGATAGTCACGTAGATCAGGATCAAAGGACCTGGGATGTAGCCTGAGTAGCGTGGGTCGGAAATCCCGCGCGAATTTGGGAGGCACCAACTTCCAAAACTAAATACAACTTGAGACCGATAGCGAACTAGTAGGGTGACCGAAAACTGAAAAGTACCCCAAGAAGGGAGGTTAAAAGTGCCTGAAACCTGGAGGCGATGGAGCGATATGGCGTTAAAGGACCTTTGATGCGAAGGAAACAGTCGCGAGGCTGCAGTACGGGCATCACTGCCAATGTCATATCTTACGTTTTGAAGAACGGGCCAGGGAGTGTATCCAAATGGCGATGGCTAACTTTTTACTTAGGAAGCCGAAGCGAAAGCAACATGCTCGCAACCCTTACGGGTGAGGAGCGACGTATACAAGTGCGTGGAGTCATTAGGGTACGACCCGAAGCCGGGTGATCTAGGCGTGGGCAGGTTGAAGCGTGGCGAAAGCTACGTGGAGGACCGCAAGCGGTATTGATCTGCAAATCATTCGTGTGACCTACGTCTCGGAGTGAAAGGCTAATCTAACCCGGCAACAGCTGGTTCCTTTCGAAACATGCCGTAGCATGACCTGACTGGAGATAGATGGTGGAGTAGAGCACTGATTGGAGGCCCCGGGGGAGAAATCCCTCATCCTCCTGTCAAACTCCAAAACTACTGTCGTCGTAGAAGGTCGGAGTCCGGGCTACTGGGGTAAGCTTGTAGTCCGTAAGGGAGACAACCCAGCCCGTGGTTAAGGTCCCCAAGTGTCGACTAAGTGTTATTACTAAAGGGCGTCCAAAGCCCTAGACAGCTGGAAGGTTAGCTTAGAAGCAGCTATCCTTTAAAGAGTGCGTAACAGCCCACCAGTCGAGGTTTTGGGCCCCGAAAATGGACGGGGCTCAAGTCGACCACCGATACCACGGAGCACCGTAAGGTGATCTTGTAGAAAGGCGTTGCGTTCGGGCAGAAGCAGGGCTGTGAAGTCCTGTGGACCGTGCGGAAACGAAAATCCTGGTAACAGTAGCAGCATAGTTAGGTGAGAATCCTAACCGCCGAAGGGGCCAGGTTTCCTCGGCAATGTTCGTCAGCCGAGGGTTAGTCGGTCCTAAGTCGTACCGTAAGTCGAGTACGTCAAAAGGGAAACAGGTTAATATTCCTGTACCTTGTAACAATAAACTGACGTTTTTGGGCAGGTTGAGCAGCGCCGTCGCGCTGTCTAAGCACCGAAATCCATGGAGAGCCGTAATGGCGAGAAGTGGATGAATGTGTAATGGCGTAAGTCAGCTGCACCCGGGAACCCGTGAAAAGGGAGTTACAAGTCCGTACCGAGAACTGACACAGGTGCCCCTAGCTGAAAAGGCTTAGGCGTGTCGGAGTATTTTGGCTAAGGGAATTCGGCAAATTAGCTCCGTAACTTCGGGAGAAGGAGTGCCTGCTGTGTAGACAGCAGGTCGCAGTGACAAGAGAGCTCTAACTGTCTAATATCAACATAGGAAATCGCAAACCCGTAAGGGCTAGTACGATTTCTGAATCCTGCCCAGTGCAGGTACCTGAACATCCGGTTCAACGGAACGAAGGGCCTGTAAACGGCGGGGGTAACTATGACCCTCTTAAGGTAGCGTAGTACCTTGTCGCTTAATTGGCGACTTGCATGAATGGATCAATGAGAGCTCTACTGTCCCTAGCCAGAGTCCGGTGAAGCTTACTTTCTAGTGCACAGTCTAGAGACCTCTAGGGGGAAGTGAAGACCCCGTAGAGCTTTACTGCAGCCTGTCGTTGGGTTGTGATCTTGGATGTACAGTGTAGGTAGGAGACGTCGAAACCGGTGCGCCAGCATCGGTGGAGTCACAATTGGGACACTACCCTTCTGAGATTACGATCCTAACTCCGCGAGGAGGACCCCGATAGGTAGGCAGTTTGCCTGGGGCGGGACGCCCTTGAAAAGATATCAAGGGCGCACAATGGTTGACTCAAGTGGGTCGGAAACCCACTGAAGAGTGCAAGAGCATAAGTCAGCCTGACGTTATTCAGCACAGTAGTGGATGACGAGACGAAAGTCGGTTCTAGCGAACTTTTGTGTCCCGCTTGGTGCGGGCCAAAAATGACAGAAAAGTTACCTCGGGGATAATTGAGTTGTTGCCGGCAAGAGCACATATCGACCCGGCAGCTTGCTACTTCGATGTCGGTTCTTTCCATCCTGGCCGTGCAGCAGCGGCCAAGGGTGAGGTTGTTCGCCTATTAAAGGAGATCGTGAGCTGGGTTTAGACCGTCGTGAGACAGGTCGGTTACTATCTACTAGAGGTGTTCGTGGTCTGAGGGTAAGCTACCTTTAGTACGAGAGGAACAGGGTAGCGGCGCCACTGGTGTATCGGTTGTCTGACAAGGCAACGCCGAGCAGCTACGCGCTAAGGAATAAGAGCTGAATGCATCTAAGCTCGAAATCTAACCTGAAAAGAGACTGCATTAAGGATCCCGGTAAAAGACCGGTTTGATAGGGTCGGGATGTACGCACCAAGGTAACGAGGTGTTCAGTCCGCGGCTACTAACCATCCGTGCCTATCTATCTTACTTTGTCCAGGCGAAATCTGATACGTGCATGCATGCTATACACGATGCCATCAAGGTAAAGTATTTAACCAATGCTTTCAATGGTACATCGCTCATGGGGCCAAGGTGGCGGAGCGGCTACGCAATCGCCTGCAGAGCGATTCCATTCCGGTTCGAATCCGGACCTTGGCTTTACACTTCATTGTTATTGTAAGTGAGTCTGGCGGCCATAGCGGCGGGGCAATTCCTGTACCCTTTCCGAACACAGAAGATAAGTCCGCCAGCGTTCCATACTGTACTGAAGTACGCGAGTCTTCGGGAACTACGGATCGCTGCCAGCTCACTTATTCTATCACTTTTCTGTTTCTATTGTTATGATGACCGTGACCGGAGGTCATTGCTGAATGAGGATATTGTTTTGTTACCCTTACTTCCAGAACACATGTAGTTCTATTTCTGGATGCTCGAGTTTATCTTTAGTATCATATCACGATTAACTTGACTGCTAATACATGTGATACATGTGCTATAGTCAAATATATATTATCTCTAATATACTCAAAAGACTCTTTATATTATTAAAAACTTTACTTACATGCTTCTCTCTCGTTCAAAAGTAAGGGGTCATAAGGCCCTTTTTACTTTTTTAGGTATTTTCTTTCTTTTAGTGCAATTACATTCCCTGATATATTCATAAATCTTATTTCAAATCAGTGACACCGCTAAATTATTGAACAGAATAGTATCTAATATCCATAGGAATATTCTGTTTTGGGGTAAACATATGAAAGAATACGATCTGATCATCATCGGCACAGGCTCAGGAACCAACTATATCTATCCCATGCTGGACGCTGACCCTCATCTGAGAGTTGCTGTCATCGACAAGGACGAGCCTGGCGGTATCTGTCTCACAAGAGGTTGTATTCCATCCAAAATGCTTCTCTACCCTGCAGAACTTGCAAGAGAGATTGGCAAAGCTGGCAGATTTGGGATCAATGTCCGCATTGAAAACATAAATTTCAGGGATGTAATGGACAGGATGAGACGTATAATCTCTAAAGACATCGAGAACGTAAGACACGGTTTATCCCATAACAATAGAATTGATTACTACAATGCATCTGCCAGTTTTGTTGCACCCTACACTCTGCAGGTGGCTGATGAGACCCTCAGCTCCAAAATGTTATTTCTGAGCACGGGTTCAAAAACTTCTATTCCTCCCGTCAAAGGACTTGAGGAGGCTGGTTACCTTACGAGTGATACGGTGCTCTCTATGGAAGAGCTTCCTGAGAGCCTGGCAATAATTGGAGGTGGTTACATCGCTGCCGAATACGGCCACTTCTTCTCAGCCATGGGCTCGAAGGTGACAATAATCGGAAGGAATCCCTACTTCATTCCTGACGAGGAGCCCGAGATATCTGTCCTTGCCAGGCGCATGATGTCCGAGCACATGGAAATCCTCACAGACCATGAGGTTTTGGGAGTTTCTGTCTCGCAGGAAGGCAAAAGGGTCCTTTCCAGGGACCGCAGGACAGGTGAAGAAAAGGTGGTGATTGCCAGCGAGATCCTGGTTGCCACAGGCCGCTCACCCAACAGTGACATCCTCAGCCCCGGTCTTGGAGGCATAGATACTGATGCCCTGGGGTGGATAAAAGTAAACGAGGGTATGGAAACCTCTCAGAAGAACGTATGGGCTTTCGGGGATGCTACAGGAAAATATCTGTTCAAGCATGTCGCAAATCATGAATCCACGGTCGTTTATTATAATGCTGTACTGGGCAGGCAGGCCAAAGCAGATTATCATGCTGTTCCTCATGCTATATTCTGTTATCCCGAAATAGCCGGTGTCGGTATGAGCGAGATAAGGGCCACGGAAACTTACGGTGAGGAAAATATTATCATCGGATTCTACCGTTTCGAGGAAACAGGCAAAGGCAAAGCAATGGATCTCCAGGATGAGTTTGTGAAGATCATACTTGAAGCATCGACGCAAAAGATACTTGGTGCCCATATAATAGGTCCCCATGCTTCTGTGCTAATCCATGAAATAATTCCTCTCATGTACACCCCGGAGCAGAATGCTACTCCTATAATGTACGCAATGGACATCCATCCCTCCCTCAGCGAGGTCATCAAGAGAGCTTTTTATTCGAGAATGCCGGTAAGCGAATATCACATGATTATGCAGGCACTCGGATTGGAAGAAGCTTCTGACATTTCCTCCTAACCATTTTTTATATTGCTGTAATACATGCACTCATACCTTGTGAATAAGGGCATCTCCATGTTGCCCTCAATTATCTGGACAGGTGCACCTCTTACTAATACTGCAGGTACGCTTTCCCCAGCCTCCCCCATGAGCAACTGGGCGGCTGAGACCAGATTATCGGCGACAGCCTTGCGTGTGATCTTCAGTTCCTTGCCAAAAAGGTCAAATGTGCCCCTGGCATCCTCTACTGGCACGATACCTGATGTCCCGATGGCGATACCCACGCAGCCAAGCCTGAGGGGCTGGGTACGGCTGTCGCCTATGATTACTCCTATCTTGCAATTGCAGCGGTCCTGTATGTACCTGCGGATCCTTGCGGCGCTCTCCTGAGGGTTTTTTGGGAGCAGCACTACATAACCATCAGGCGCGTTGGAGCTGTCTATGCCTGCGTTGGGTGCGAGTGTTCCCTTCGTGATAGTCAATGCAGCGCCGGGCACACCGCCGAATATTTCATCGCACTCCTGCAGGATAAGTTCCATTTCCCTGGGGTCGAGCTGGTACTTCTCTGCAAGCTGAAACGTTTTCTCTGAAGGTTTTACCTCGTCAAGCAGGACCAGCCGGTGTTCAGAAGTAGCAACCGGTGACTCTGCGATAACAAGGACATCATTATCCTTGAGCTGCAGGCCCTGCCTCTTCAGGGAGTCTGCTATGACCTCAGCAATGTTGTCTCCCGGCTTTATGAGTGGTGTCTTTATGCCATACATCTGTAAGGATGGGTAATCAGCCTTCATTCAGTTAGCCCCTGACAGGTAGTCCTTCATTATCTTTATAGCGCAATAATCCCCGCACATGGAACAGGGCCCTTCCTGCGGGCACATCTGTCCCGGGCGGTCAGGGTCCAGGGCAAGTTCTGCCTGTCCTTTCCAGTCAAAATCGGCCCTCTTCCTGGCAAGCATCAGGTCCCGGTCGTCAAGTCCGTACTTCATGGAGTCACCGATGTGCGCCGCGATCCTGAATGCGATAAGTCCCTCTCTGACCTGCTCCGGGTTTGGAAGTGAGAGATGTTCTGCAGGAGTGATGTAGCATAGGTAATCCGCACCCGCCCCACTTGCGAGACTTGCTCCAACTGCTCCTGCGATGTGATCGTACCCCACAGCGATATCAGTTGGTAGCGGACCTGCTACAAAAAGGGGATAGTCTCCCATTTCCTTGTAAAACCTGACACTTGCAGGTATAGCGGAGGCAGGTATATGTCCGCCCATACCGTTGATGATTACCTGCACACCCATTTCGTTCGCTCTTTTTGCAAGGCCGGCGTTCCTTCTGGCTTCCATTACCTGTGCCTCATCCTGCAGGTCATAGATGCAGCCGCTCCTCATTGTATTGCCAAGGGAAAGCACAACATCGTTTTTCCTGAGTATCTCCGCGATCTCCTCAAAGTGCTCTACAAAAGGATTCTCGCAATTATTCAGCAGCATGAAGGTGCTGGTAAAAGACCCGCCCTTGGACACCATACCCATGACCCTGCCGGAGCCCTTCAGACGTTCAAGCATATCCCTGTCAACGCAATGCAGCAGCAAGGAGCTGACTCCTTCATGAACATGCATCCTGATATAAGAGAGGATATCATCAATACTTGCGCCCTCCATCCCGCATTCCACAATGGTCTGATATATGGGCACCGTGGTAACGGGAAGCTTTGTGTTCTCAAATACCATTCTCCTTATTCCGGTTATGTCACCGCCCATGGACAGGTCTGTGATAGTGTCTGCACCGTACTTCCCGGCAACCATCACTTTCTCAAGCTCGGAATCAGGGTCAATAGAAGCAGAAGAAGTACCCAGGTTAACGTTGATCTTTGTGGATGCTCCTTTGCCTATAGCAACCGGTGGACATCCTTCCCTGGTCATTATCACAAGGCTGCCACTGGCGACCCTTTCCACTACAAGTTGCTCATCAAGGCCTTCGGTCTTTGCAACATATCGCATCTCAGGGGTCAGGACCCCGTTCTTTGCATGGTCTACCTGCGTTTTTGACATTAATTATCCTTCCTGATCCCTGCCATCTCTAGTAATTCAGGCGTCCTACTATGACTGCCGATGGGCATCACATGAACGCCCCGGCAAAGCCCTTTAAGCTCTCTTATGGTCTGTGCACATATTGAAAGCCCTTCCCAGGCCGGATCTTCTGCATTTTCCATGAGCTCGATCATCTCCGGTGGCACATTGATCCCGGGTATGTTCCCGTTCATGAATCTTGCCATTTTTGCTGACTTGAGGGGGATCACCCCGGCAATGACAGGAATATCCATGTCAACTATATGTTCCATAAATGTCTGAAACTGCCCGGTATCATACACGGCCTGCGTTTGTATGAATTCTGCACCCATCTTTATCTTTTTCCTGAGCTTCAGCAGCTGCATGGGTTTGGACAGGTCGGTGTTGGATACTGCTCCCACTGTCAGGTCAGGCATGCCACCTATCTCGTTCCCTGAGAGATCGAAGCCTTCTTTCATTTTTCGGATAGCTCCCAGAAGTTGTACGGAATCAATATCAAAGACAGGCCTGGCCCGGGGGTGGTCTCCTTTGGTAGTATGATCCCCTGACATTACAGATATGTTCCTTACTCCCAGTGAATAAGCTGCAAGCACATCCGACTGGAGTGCCAGCCGGTTTCGGTCCCTGCATGTCAGCTGCATAATGACCTCATGCCCTTTGTCCAGCAGTGCCTTACTGACAGCAAGAGGGCTCATTCTCATAACTGCCCGCTGGTTGTCGGTAACATTGAATGCATCCGCCAGCCCCCTGAGTATCTCCGCGTCTTCAAGGGCCTCGTTCAGGTCTGTTCCTTTGGGGGGAGTGATTTCCGCTGTAACAAGAAAATCGTCAGATAAGAGTTTTTCTTTGAAGGTCCGGGGCATCGTGGTACTATATGTGAGTCTGGTTTTTAAAAGCATCGCAATTCACAGAATAGCATATTTTGCCTGAAACAGGAGACTCCTAATCTGGTATGCCATTAGGGTCCCATATCCTCTCCAGAAGATCCAGCCTGCCAATCCTCTCAAGCCTCAGGTAGATCAGTTCCCACACGCAGTCCTTATCCTGGTCTACTTCACATTTCCCATCCTTCGACCCGCCGCAGGGTCCGTTGATGAGCTGCTTGGGACACTGTCCCCTGGGACAGATGCCACCGAAATAATATACTGTACAATTCCCGCACATGGCACAGAGTTCCGGGATTACCTCTCCCTGCGAGCGTCCTCCAAGGGAATTCGTGTTGTTAGAAGGGTAGACCGGCACTTCTGCAACTCTGGATACTGTGGAAACTCCGCTTCCGCATGCCATCACAAGAATGGCTTTTGCTTCCTTTATGGCCGGGTTCTTTTCAACAAGCGCATCAAAGGATGCCACGCTGCAGGCGGCGCCTGGGACCACCCATCCCACCACGCGCTTCCCCGCTTCCTCAAGGCGCTGCTGCATTCTGATGACCTCGAGCTCGCCGCCTACATGCAGTTTTGCGGCACAGGCATTGCAGCCCAGGATAAAGATATCGTCCTCTTCTTTAAGCAGTTCCAGTATTTCTTCAAAAGGCTTTGCAGATGAGATTATCATAGTTCCCTCTGGTAGCGGTATTCCACGTCCATGTCCTGTTCCAGGGCCTTTGCCATCATCTCTGCAATGAGCGGAAGGTTGCGTGCCTGGTATGAGAGCTTGCGGACCACTTTCTCGAACTGCAGGAGTGTACCTATGATCAGTGCATCCGTCTTTTCGGTCTCATGGGATACGGCATCGCGCTCAAGGGCAGCATCCCCTCCTCTGGCCAGCATCTCCTGCTTGATGATCAGGGCCTCGGTGGTGGTGATATTGCTGACACGTATAACTTTGCTCACTGTTTTATTCTTCATCACCTTCGCACCGGTTCCAGTGACACCAATGCCCTTCATAAGATATTCAGCGTCATCAGGATGAGTTATGTTTATGACGGATATCTCAAAATTACCTGATTGTACAAAGGATTGTCTGCTTCTCATCGCCTTTGCAACCTCGACAACATCCCTGGTTTGCGCGACATCATGGGTCCGTATGATGTGAGCTCCCTTGTGTACGACAATAGCCGTAGCTGCAAGGCTTCCATATAGCCTCTCACTTGCGGGTTTGTGCAGCACCGCATCGATGCAGGATTTCCTGGATATAGCTGCAAGCAGTGGTTTCCCAAAAACCTTCAGGCTCTCGAACTGGTCGATGGTCTCAAAATCATAAATGGGGTCTTTTTCAGGAATCCACCTTCCAATGGCAGGGTCGAGTATGAGCTTGTTCGTATCTATTCCCTTTGAATCGGCCCTGGCAATGATGGATGCAAGGGATCCCATGATGGCATCCATGCCTATCGGGTCCCCGGGGATCTCATTTGATGCCATTACAACAGCGGGACAGGAGTGGTCTGCCACTAGATCCATCATACGCAGGTCGGTGGTGAATCCCGACACATCGTTAACAATATCAGCACCATGCTTCAGGGAGCCTTCCGCAACATCAGAGTAAACAGTGTCCACGGAAATAAGCGCATCCACGTTATCCTTCAGCATGTCCAGTGCAGGTAACATGCGCTGCAGTTCCTCCTCTTTACTGACAAGGGGTTTTGCAAGAGGCCATGTTGAGCGGGCCCCTATATCTATTATCGTTGCGCCGTCATCTACCATTTTCCGGGCAACATCAAGGAGAGAATCAGTACTTACCACAGAGTCCTTATAGAACGACTCCTTGCTCAGGTTGATAACACCCATCAATCTGACAGGGTGCTCGTCACCAATTTTCAAGCCACATATATCAACATCAACAACCATAGTTCAACCTGGCAGGATCAATTAACCACTGGATAAAAGGACATTGGCTACTAAAATATAAAAGTATATAAGAGTGCTTATCACGCATTCATTGCTGCCCTAAGCACATGCTCCATGAGTATGGCTATTGTCATGGGCCCCACACCACCGGGAACCGGGGTGATGAGGGAGGCCTTCCGGATCACATTGTCAAAATCAACGTCTCCGTAGACCTTGCCGTTCTCCTCGGTGATGCCCACATCGAAGATGACCGCGCCTTCCTTGATCATATCTTCCTTTATGAGGTGTTTCACGCCTGTGCCGACAACAAGAATATCAGCATCAAGTGTGTACTTTTTCAGGTTGTCTGTGAAGACATGGCAGACAGAGACCGTTGCATTGCGATTGATGAGCATTGCAGCCATGGGCTTTCCCACGACGTTGCTGTGTCCTACTATCACAGCATGTTTTCCCTGGATATGGACATTGTACTCTTCCAGTGCCCTCATGACTCCTTTAGGTGTGCAGGGTACAAGTCCCTCCTCGCCTATGAGAAGCTTTCCCATGTTGCATGGATGGAAACCATCTGCATCCTTGGTGGGGTCAATAGCCAGCATGGCGGCCTTTGCATCCAGGTGTCCGGGAAGGGGGAGCTGTAACAGTATGCCATGGATATCCTTTCTGAAGTTCAGTTCCCTGATGACCCCCATAAGCTCTTCCTGAGTTGTGGACTCAGGCAGGTTATGATCTTCTGCATGTATCCCTATCCTTTCACAGGCCTTATGCTTCAGGCGGACATACATCTTTGAGGCCGGATCCTCTCCCACAAGTATGGTTGCAAGGCCTGGAATCACATTCTTCTCTTTTTTGAGCTGCCCGACTCCCTGCCTTACCTGCGCTTCCACTTTGCCTGCCAGGCTTTTGCCGTCAATCTTTCTGGAATCATAGTTCTCTTGAGTCATTGTGGACACCCTGTTTCATGCCTTCCGGAGCAATGCTTTTACTTGTATATCGGGAAACTGCTGCAGAGCTGCTCCACATCGGAATTGACGCTGTTGAGCACAGTCTCGTTACCAAGGTTGTCGATGACAGTCTTGATGTAGCCGGCGATCTCTTTCATTTCCTTTTCCTGCATGCCCCTGGTGGTGGTTGCCGGAGTGCCTATCCTTATACCGCTTGTGATGAAGGGGCTTCTGGTCTCAAAAGGAATGGTGTTCTTGTTAAGAATGATACCTGCCTTGCTCATGCCTGCTTCAACTTCCTTTCCAGTGACATTGAACTTGTTAAGGTTGATGAGCATAACGTGGTTGTCAGTACCTCCTGACACTATGTCAAAGCCACTCGTCTGAAGTTCATCGGAGAGTGTCCTGGCATTGCTGACGGTCTGGAACTGGTCCTTCTTGAACTGCTCGCTCATAGCTTCCTTGAATGCCACTGCCTTTGCCGCAATGATATGCATAAGGGGTCCGCCCTGCAGTCCGGGGAACACTGCCTTGGCGACTTCCTTTGCATACTCCTCCCTGCACATCACCATTCCACCTCTGGGGCCCCTGAGGGTCTTGTGGGTGGTGGTGGTCACGAAGTCACAGTATGGTACCGGGCTGGGGTGTGCTCCTGCTGCGACAAGGCCTGCGATATGGGCGATATCCGCAAGCAGGTATGCGTCCACTTCATCTGCTATTTCCCTGAATGCCTTAAAGTCGATAGTCCTTGAATATGCCGAGGCGCCGCAAACTATCATTCTGGGCTTGCTGGCCTTTGCCATTGCCATAAGAGCGTCGTAGTCAAGTGCTTCGGTTTCCTTGTCCACTCCATATGGTACTATCTTGTATAGCTGGCCTGCAAAATTCACAGGGCTACCATGCGAAAGGTGACCGCCGTGTGAAAGGTCCATTGACATGATGGTGTCGCCTACTTTAAGTACTGAGAAATAGACTGCCATGTTGGCACCGGAACCTGAATGAGGCTGGACATTAACGTGCTCAGCACCGAATATCTTCTTTGCCCTCTGGATAGCAAGGTCTTCAGCTATGTCGACATAGTCGCATCCGCCGTAGTAGCGTTTGCCTGAGTAGCCTTCTGCATACTTGTTCGTCATCACGGAGCCCTGCGCCTCCATGACTGCACGGCTTGCATAGTTCTCCGAGGCAATAAGGTTCAGCTTGTAATCCTGGCGGTTCGCTTCAAGCCTGAGGGCTTCGGCGATCTCTGGGTCAACTTCCGAGATATATGACATGTTATCAACCGTTAGACTAGTGTAATAATAGTAGGTATGGATGTGATTATGTGCGTATTACAACCCTGCCTTCCACTTTAAGTTTACCCTCAACGAAAAGCTTCAAGGCCTCAGGAAATATCTGATGTTCCTGTTCAAGGATACGCGCTGCAAGAGTGTCCAGTGTATCTCCTTCCAGGACAGGCACGCATTTCTGGATTATTATTGGTCCTGTATCCATGCCTTCATCCACAAAGTGCACGGTACATCCAGATATTCTGACACCGTAATCAAAAGCCTGCTTTTGGGCGTGCAGCCCTTTGAAAGATGGGAGCAGTGCCGGGTGTATATTAATTATCTTATTGCGGTAGGCCTCAATGACCTCCCTGCCAACTATCCGCATGTAACCTGCAAGGAGTATCAGTCCGATATCATACTGTCCCAGGGTTTTGAGCACTTCCTGCTCATATGCTTTCTTATCGACAAAAGAGCGGGGGTCTATGAATATTGCATCGATACCATGCCTGCGGGCACGCTCAAGGGCAAACGCATTTTTGACATCGCTGATGACCACGGATATATTTGCGTCCCGGATATTTTGGCTCTCGATACTATCGATAATAGATTGAAGATTGGAGCCCCTTCCGGAAACAAGTACCGCTATGTTCGTAGTCATTGCTACTCTTAAAGGGATTTCTGTATATTAGGGTTTTGGAATATGCCGTTTTGTCCTTTCATCTATCAGCTCCGCGAGTTCATCGCTTCCTGATAATTTATCAAGTTCCCTCTTCTCGATAAGGACTGTGTTCTCAACGTTCTGTGACTTTGTTTCCCCGTTAATGATGAACACTGACTTTGTCATGGTAACGCATGAAATACTGCTCATAAGGTCCGCACGCTTGATCATTGCACTGCTGTAGCTGCTGATCCCTGTGAGCAGTATGTTCGAAGTATCTTTTGAGATCGCTTTGAACGGGGCCTGGGCTGTTGACATAACCTGGTATCCAAGGGCATGCAGCATGTCCAGTATACCTTCATCAGGGGTTTGCTTTTCTACTTTTGTTTCCGTTTCCGGGAGGACCTCTGTTCCTTTGTGCTTCTCAAAGCATTGCAGCAGGTCGATGGATCTGGCCAGGGCCACATCCAGCAGCTCCTCAAGCTGGAGGACTATGTCGATTGAAGCGTCCATACCGCCATCCTCATATTTGCTTATCGTCCTGCGTGAAACGCCAAGCTGGGATGCCAGGGTTCCAAGAGACATGGCTGTGCGCTGACGGGCCTCCTTCAGCACGTCGCCATCGATGGAAACATAAAGCCCCCCCGGGGAGGCTGAAACCAGGGGAGGTACATTCTCAATAAAATAATCATAAAGGGTCTGAACATTGATGGCAGGTATGTCATAGCGCATGTAAACAACGTTGTCCTCAAGCAACTGGTCCCTTGTCTTTGCTCCAACAAGCAGTGCAGACCCGCCCAGACAACGGGCAAGACCTCTCATTTCCCTTGCTGTTTCTTCATTAAGTCCGTCAATATTGTACAGTACCTTGCAGAAAAGGAGAGTTTCAGCGTTCCTGGCGGCGAGATCAAAACTTCGGGGCCGGATGTTGCAGCGTTTTGAAACAATAAAACCTGCCTGCTTCAATACATCGACAATCTGATGTATTAGAATCTCTTTTGTCATTACAGTTTAGCCTTTGTTTGCAGGTCTATATAAATATATCTTTGTCATGTAATGCAGGGATGCTATTAAAGAATATTCTTAAGCACAACATGCGGAATAGTTTAATCATAGGCACGAGTATGGGTTATCGGTTCGATGGACGCAAGTTATAAAAGAATTATCATCGGAATGGATGATACCGATTCCAGGGAAGGGATGTGCACAACCTATCTCGGAGCCCTGCTGATGGATGAGCTCTCTGCTTTTGGCAATCCGGTGGATGACCCTTTGCTTATCCGCCTGAACCCGACAATTCCCTACAAGACCAGGGGAAACGCTTCAGTAGCAATGTGTTTCAATTGCAACGATCCTGGAAAGCTCATCGGGCATGTCGTCTCAAGGATCTCCTCTCTCTCCAGGATGGAATGTGAGAATACAAATCCTGGTGTGGTATTCATCATGGAGGAAGACTTCGGAAAAGCTAAAACCTTGCTGGCAGAGTTCTTCCTGCGGGCCGTAAGGGAGGTCATATCCATAGGAGAAGCAAAGTCTCTTGCAGAAGACCTGGGATTGACATTCCATGCCTTCAAGAACGGGCGCGGACTTATCGGTGCACTTGCAGCTTGTGGCGCGATGCTTGATCCGGAATGGGAACATACCTACGAATTCCTTACTTACAGGAAGACTGAGGCATGCGGCACAAAACGCTTTGTGGATAGTGATTCGCTCTTTGGGGCAGACCTGAAAACATATCCTGGGACATGGGATTCGGTTGACAGGTTCAACGAACTGGTCGTATGCGTGCCAAGATCCCCGGACCCGGTGCTGTACGGAATCAGAGGGAACACAAGATCCGCCGTAGAAGCAGCCGTAGCAATGGTCCGCTCTGAGGAGATCGAGCGTTCATATGTTTACAGGACCAATCAGGGGACAGATATGCACCTCCTGCACACACAGGGTGTGGACGATGTTTTGGACATGCACTCTTATATGCTAGAAGGGACAGTTGCAGCTGCACCGCATACGATCAGGGGTGGGCATTCCATTTTCTTACTAAAGGACGATGCAGGGAAAACAATAGATTGCGCAGCCTTTGAGCCCACTAAGAACTTCAGGGAAGTCGTCCGCAAACTTGTCCCGGGAGATCGGGTCATTGTGTATGGCAGTGTTATGGAAAGCACCCTGAATATCGAGAAGATCCAAATTTTATCCCTTGCACAAGTTGTTGAAAACAGGAATCCCTTGTGTCCATCGTGTGGAAAAAGAATGAAATCCGCAGGCACCGGTCAGGGTTATAGATGCAGGAAATGTGCAACTGAATCTCTCGAGATAGAATCAGTGCAGGTGAAAAGGAATCTTGGGGCAGGATTCTATGAAGTTCCTCCCTGTGCCAGGAGGCATCTTGCCAAACCCCTGATAAGGTTTAAGGACTCAGAGGTTCCTATTTTTCCTGGCAGGTGATCATACTGTAATATAGGCCTTCCTCAGCGCATCCATTTCCGGCATTGGGGGAGCTTTTCTTTTGTGGATGTTCGCATGGACGCGTGCAAGCACCGAATCCCTTTGCTGAGGGGTCATACCGAGCGTATTCTGGGCTACCTGCGGCTTTTCTCCTTCCAGGAGCATTGCCAGGAACCTGTCTACTATTTCGTAGGTGATACCAAGCTCGTTCTCATCGGTCTGTCCTGCCCACAAGCCTGCTGACGGTGCTTTCTCAATAATTCCCCGCGGCACCCCTAAAAGGTCTGACATCTCTCTTACTTCTGTCTTGTACAGGTCCCCTATTGGTTCAAGGTCTACGCCGCCGTCTCCATATTTTGTGAAATATCCCAAAAGGAGCTCTGTCTTGTTACCTGTGCCGACTACCATTCTTTGCATCGTATTGGCATAGTAGTATAGTACTGACATACGTATCCTTGCCTTGAGGTTGCCGTTAGCATGACGGAAGTCCGATCCGCTATCCGGCACTGCCACCATGAAAGCTGTCAGGGGGCCGGATATATCTATGGTCCTGAATTCTATTCCTAGACGCTCGGCCACTTCAGTGGCATCAAGGACATCTTCGGCGGGCGTGAGGTTGACTTCCGGAAGATGAATTCCCAACACATTTTCCTTTCCCAATGCTTCGACACAAAGATATGCTGTCAGTGCAGAGTCAATGCCCCCGCTGATCCCCACAACCGCTCCTTTGCATCCTGCTTCCCGCACCTTTTCCCTGATGAACCTGACGATGATATCTTTAGATTTATTGATGTCCATATTATCATTACCGGATGTTTTTAAGGGATTATCAGCAGTTAGGTTTATCTTTTTTACCATGGGATGCCAGCAGTGCAATGCCTTCACCGGTTATATCACAATTTATAAGATCCAATAATATTTTTGTTCCTCTCCTCTTTGGAACGTATATGAATTCTGCAACCATGTGAGTGTATCCACGTGCCGGTTAACCTGTTATGAACATGCTTCCCCTTCAAGATAGCCACCCTGCAGCTTTTTATCCAGGGGTGGTATTCCGCTGGATGATCTGTTCAAATTGGTCATAATTATATTATATTTATTTTCTTATATTTATCTATGTTTCTTGCAAAGAGTTCCTTTCCTGAACACCCAAAGAGTTAATGAGTGCAGAATCTCTATACTGACCAATGATCTATATCGCTGATTCGGCAGTCTTTATAATGGGAAAGGATATCGACCCTTCAACGATTGTAACTGTGAGCTCTGTTGTGAAAGAGCTCAGGAGCCATGAGGCTTCCATGAGGTTTGAGCTGGCCCAGGAGAATGGTGCAAGGGTTGAGTCTGTTGATCCGGTCATGAAGCAGCGGGTAATTGAGGCTGCAGGTAGCACCAGAGACTCTGAGGAGTTGTCTGCAACTGATATAGACGTGCTCGCAAAAGCCCTCGAGTATGGTAAGGATGCTGTCCTCCTGACTGATGATTATGCTGTACAGAACACTGCCAGTGTGCTTGGCATCAGGGTAATGCCTGTGGTGCAGAAAAAGATACGGGACGTGCTCGAATGGGAGAAAGGGTGTTTCGGATGCCGCAGGCGCTTTCCCACGGGGGATATTTGCCCAGTGTGTGGTTCGCAGCTTAATAAGAAGCGTAAAAGAAAAATATAACATGTCTGACATACATAAGGAAGAAAAGAATCTATCCAGAATAGCGGGGTTCATATGAAGAATATTGATAAATTGATCCAGAAGGCTGTGGAGTTGCAGGCTAACGGGCTTGTTACAAGGCAGATAGCAGACGAACTCAATGTTTCCAGGGATACAGTGACCTGGCTCTTAACACGTTCCAAGAAGGAAGAAGCATCTCCTGCTCCCAAGGATATCTCTGTTAACTGGAGCGGCATCGGCAAGAGTGCTTTCAGGCTGCGCCACATAGGCATAGCCCTCTGTGATATGGTCATCGAGACAATGGAGCAGGCAGATACTGAGGCAGATGTCATCGTAGGCATTGGCTTAAGTGGTGTTCCCTTGGCAAGCCTCATGGCTGACGAGCTTGAAGTGGAGCTTTCTGTCTATCATTCTTACAACGAGCAGAGTGAGGATACGCAGGTAAGGGGTGCCTTCAGCAGGAACTTTGCAAGTATCAAAGGCAAAAGATGTGTGATAGTGGATGATGTCATCACCAGTGGCAGCACGGTAAGTGATGTTGTGGCCCATCTTCGCAGCGCCGGTGCAAAGCCCATAGCTATTGCAGTGCTTGTAGATAAAAGCGGCTCCGAGACCATTTCGGAAGTGCCTGTAAGTTCCCTTGTACGCATTGTGCGTGTAGACTGATCAGGGACAGAAAAAGTCAAAAAATAATTTGGCTGCGTAGAAGTATTATTCTACTTCTACAGCGCCTATTTTCTCAGCCAGTTTTGAAAGCACCTCGGTGCGCATCCCTTCGACGAACTTGATGCTGCCGACCACAAGGTGTCCTCCTCCGTTCACGCCGCCACCCTTTACTTCCTCATGAAGCTCCCTGACCATGCGCGGGATATTCATCTTTACTCCCTTTGACCTTATAACCGCAAAGTCCGGCCCAAAACCCAGGGTAATAAGTGGCTTTCCTTCAAACTTGCGGCACAGCTGGTCGTGCACTTCCCCGGAAGTCTTTCCCGGTGGCGGGAAGGTGAATGTGTGTGCATAGTTCTCCACATCAAGGACGTTAAGTAACGCTCCGTTGGGGAGTGTCTGTGTTTTGACATGGGACATGCATACATCTATCTGCTCATTTATCATTTCGTTAGCCTGCTCGCAGAGCACCTTCACCAGGTTCCTGTGTATCTTTTCGTCTCCAAAATTGAGAATATCGTCAATTATGCCTTTACCATTATTGAATTTTAGCCAGTAGGCTTCAAAGTCAAGTGCAAGGGCCATATCCTTCAGATCCTGCAGGCTGTACTTATCGGATACCATCTGGATGTACACCTTCGCCTCAGGTGCTTCAGAGCGGTCCCCGACAGCAGCAACTGCAGGCAGATGTCTGATGTCGTTCTCCACATCCTTGTTGATCATGCGTGCCACTTCAGTGCAGAGCATCCCGGCTGTTATGCCGAAGTCCCCGCCCACATGTGCAGGATTGACGTGCGCTATCAGGAACTCATCAACTTCCTTGTCCGGGTGGTGATGGTCAACAACTATCATCCTGATGCCATATACACTGGCCTGCCTCATTGCAGGTATATTCTCTATCGAAGAGCCGTTGTCAACACTGACAACAAGGGGCATCTTCTGCCCGTGGCGCGCCGCATCCTCTAGCGCGAAGCTGATATCGCGCACAACATCGGCCATCTCATAGAACGGTGCCTTTGAAGGTGCCCTCTTGTAGAAGTAATACTCGCCATCCTGTCCATTGACTTCCTTTATCAGGGGAACCATGGCCTTTTCAATTGCCAGGGCTGCGGTCATTCCGTCAGCATCGGCATGGTGGCGCAATAATATAGGTGTGGAAGTGATTATCGCTTTGCGTATCTCTTTTGCGACTTTGCGCATGGAGGGCCTTAGTCTCTCAAGTATCTCGCTCTCTACCATGAACTGGATATCATGCGGCTCCGCCCTTCTGTCAAGGGCAGCCTCGATACGTTTACGTATCTCTGCCTCTTTTGGACCGCTCTGTTTCTTGAGGCTCTTTATCTCCAGTTGCACACTGTCCCCGCGGGCAGTGATATCGCCGGTGGCGGACACTATCATGTCCGAAGTGATATGGGGGTATGCCCTCTCGCCTGCGCTCTCGAACGCTGCTGCGGATATCTGTCCGGTCTCGTCGGCAATGGTGAATATGGTCGGACCTGCGGTCTGTTTGACCTGTATGATCTCCCCCTCCACCCTTACGCTGGTCCCGACAAGCTTCTGGATCTCTGACGCAAGCTTTGTGGGAAGGTCCTTCTCAAGGTCCACGGTCTGGTACTCTTTAAGCTTACGTGGCACAAGGTCCATTTTTCCCCTTGGCTTTATTTCCTTGACAGCTACAATTACATCCTCGCCGACTTTAAGCTCTTCCTTCATGTTGCTGGAATGGATGAGTCCTCTCATGTTGGAGTTCATGTCTACGAAGACCCCGAAATCCGCTATGTTCCTGACAACAGCATGGTAAAGTTTTCCAACTTCCAGCTCTTCGATATTGCAGGAATCATCGAGCTTATACACTATCTGCTTTTTAGCACAGGACGGGCAGACCTCTTCGCCGTTGTACAACCCCTCGGTTGCCACCCCGCATATACTGCACTTGTAAAAAGCACCTCTTCCAGAGCATGCAATACATTGTTCTGTAATCTCTATCTCTCCGGTGCCGTTGCACTTCATGCAGCTGGAACCGTTCTTGAGGAAACTATCCATATCTTTTTCTGAAAGCTTCATCAAATCGACCGATCTGGACTTACCTGCCCCTTTACACTCGGGGCATTTCTTCGAGTCGACGACCTTGTGTCCCTTTCCGCCGCACTCCTGACATTTTTCGCTCATTATATCAAACCTTAAAAGGCATATATGTGATTTATGTCTTTGCTTCGGGGCTCACTTATTTATATACTTTTCACTATGTTCTAAGTTATCTGATGGCGTTTTTCTCTCCAACTGTTTGAAATTGTTAACGGCAAAATCAATCACATTAATAAGCGATAAGTGAGATTATTGTTTATCGGGTCTGAAGGTTATTATTATAATAACAACTGGCAGTAATGCTTTCGTGTACATCCCCTCAGACAAAGGCTTCAGGCCCGTCTCCTATTAATTCCTCTGAGTCCTTGTGAATGTAAGCGATGTCTTTTTAATGCACGGATTCTTTTTAGTATTGTATAACCTTTTTTAATCTCCCGGGAGTTTCAATAAAATGGTATTAGATCAAATCATAATTATAGCAGCAGTAGTTGCAATTTTCATTCTTTCCAAAGCGATACAGATTGTCAAGGAATACGAGCGTGTTGTTATTTTCCGTCTTGGAAGACTAAGCGGTGTAAAAGGACCGGGTCTTTTCTTTATAATCCCTGTCATCGATACAGTGGTAAAAGTGGACCTGCGTGTGGTTACCATAGATGTTCCCAAACAGGCCGTCATTACCAGGGACAACGTGACCGTTGCAGTTGATGCAGTTGTGTATTACAAGGTTGTCGACCCTTCAAGGGCTGTCAACGAAGTTGAGAACTACAAGTATGCGACCTCTACCCTTTCACAGACAACGCTTCGTGATGTCATAGGCCAGATCGACCTTGACGATGTGCTGTCCAAGAGGGATGAGATCAACCTGAACATACAGGAATCCCTGGATATCTCCACGGACCCATGGGGTATCAAGGTAACAGGTGTGACCCTCAGGGATGTCAGCATTGACGATACAATGCTGCGTGCAATTGCAAAGCAGGCAGAGGCAGAGCGTGAGAAACGTGCCCGTATAATCCTTGCAGACGGTGAGTTCATTGCGGCTCAGAAGATGATGGAGGCTGCAAAGTTGTATGAAGAGGTCCCTGTAACCATCAAGCTCAGGGAACTGCAGACACTGGCAGAGATCGCAAGGGAGCGGAACATGATAGTCGTTGCCAACTCCATCGAGATGGGGGAGATCGCGGCCATGTCCAAGGCTCTTCAGAACAAACCCAAATAAGGTAACAATATGAATTTTCAAAACAGGCTTTTTATAAGCCTTCTTTTTTTTCTGACACTAACCACTATCCTATTGTCCTCTGCCGCCGGAGCCCAGGAGAACCGGAATGTGCTGGTGCTTGAAATATCGGGTGCTATTACTCCTGTAACAGATGATATTGTGGCAGACGCCATAGCCATAGCAGAGGATGAGGGCTATGAGGCACTTATCATAACTCTCAATACTCCCGGTGGCGGGCTGGATGAAACGCTCAGGATCACGGAGATGATACCGAAGACCGACATACCTGTAATAGGGTATGTGTATCCTGAAGGTACGCAGGCCTGGTCGGCAGGGACACTCATACTGATCAGTACAGATGTTGCTGCGATGGCCCCTTTTACTGTCATTGGTTCTGCCCAGCCGGTCAGCGTGACACCCAGTGGCTCAGAGCCAGTCACAGATTCCAAGATAGTGAACGCCCTTGTCGAACGAGCCACCGAAAATGCCAGGATGCATGGCAGGAATGAGACGGCAGCCCGTGAGTTCATAACTGAGAACCTTAATCTCAATTCGGAAGTAGCTCTTGAGTACGGTGTGATAGAATATGTTGCTCCTTCTATAGAGGACCTGCTTGAACAGGTTGACGGACTGGAGATAAAAAGCAGGACGCTTGAAACCGCAGGTGCAGAGATAGTTTATTATGAAGCTCCCCTCAGGCTTGGTTTTATGAACATCGTCTCAAATCCTATTGTTTCCTCGCTGCTCTTGCTGTTGGGGGTGTATGCTGTGATCCTTGGCATCTCAAATCCTGGTTTTGGCGCTGAAGTTTTCGGCGTGGTCGCCATCGTGCTGGGACTCATTGGCACAGGTTTTGATGTGAACATAGGCGCCATTTTCCTCATACTTGTGGGCATAGCCCTGCTCGCCCTGGAACTGCAGTCGCCGGGTGTGGGTGTGTTCGGTATAGCGGGGATGATCTGCATAGTGGCCGGGAGCGTGCTGCTTGCACCCACTGATTTCCCGCGCAATTATTCGCCTGCCGAGTTCCAGAGGACCATTATCGCTTCGATAGTGACCCCCACTATCATTGTGGGGCTGTTCCTGCTATTTGCTATGTACAAGGTCCTTGAGGTGAGGAAACGCAAGCCTCAGTTCGGAGAGCTCATAGGGGATACTGCAATAGTCCACAAGCCCATATCCCCCGACCAGACCGGTTATGTCATACACAGGGGAGAATACTGGAAAGCACGCTCTGCAGAGGCCCTGGACAAAGGTGAAAAAGTCGTAATACTGGAAAAGGACAATGTGGTGCTGGTAGTGGAAAAGTTGAGAGAGGCCGGTAATCAGTAGATTACCTGCTCCTTACTTTCTCTATTATTCTCTTTTTCTTTCCGATGGCCTCAAGCGCGGCACTGTCAATTGCCTTTTGCATTTCCTCAAAGTTGCGGGGCTGCTCTTCACCTATCATTTTCTTGATGGGAGTGTATGCGGATTCCCTGAACCGCGGGGTGAAGTCCCTCAACTCACTGTCGACCATGATCATGGAGCCACTACCTTCCTCTACTTTTCCGATGATGCTTATTTCCACACCTGCAGCCCTTACGGTTCTCATGATATCCTCAGCCACTTCCGCCGGGGCAATGATGAGCAAAGCATCCAGTGATACTCCAAGATAATCTATCTCGAGGGATTCCAGCATCTGGAGGACTACAGGGTTCACTAGTTTACGCATCTCTTTTTCATCGAACACAAGCTTTACTCCGGCTGTCCTTGATATTTCCTTTGCGTCCCCGCGTATCCCTCCGTTGGTCACGTCTGTCATGGCGTGGATATACCTGACAAGGCCGGAATCAAGTATCTTCTCACATGCTTCCAGAAACTTGATATTGATCGTTTCGTCAACGACCTCGTGCATATCATAGTAGAGTGCGGCTGTGGATATTGTGCCACCGCCCGCTCCCTCGGTCATGAGGATGACATCTCCTACCCGGGTCTGCTGTCTGGCAGTGAGGTCAGATGACACTCCAACAGCGCCTACACCGCCTGTCATGCGCTCCCCTATTACCATATCCCCGCCTATCCTCAGGGTGCTGCCTGTGATGAGCGGTATGCCTGAGAGCTCAGCAACGGCAGTTATGCCCGCTATGTGGTCAAAGATCTTTGCGACGTCGCCGTCATCTGCAACATGGATGTCAGAAAGCATCGCCACCGGGCGGGCGCCCATGACATAAACGTCCCTCAAGGCCGCACGGGCCACGTGGAAACCCGCAAGGAATGGGAAATCGCTGAGTCTGGAATGTATGCCGTCTATTGTGACTATGACATATTCACCAGGGTCTTTTGATCTGACAACGCCTGAATCGTCAAGATGTGTTGTGTCCACTACGGCGCTGGTCTTGCCAATTACCTCCGCTATCTTTTCATGGGTGTAGAAATCACCGATCCCTCTTGAGCCAACCCCGAACTCTCCCATCGTCACGCCGGAGATGGTGGGTTCCAGTGCATCGCCGCTGACATGCAGGGTAGCCTTCGCTTCCACAATGGCAGCTCTTGCAAGTTTGCGGGCATGCTCCGATGTTGTCTTTTTCACTTCCAGTATCCTGGATGTGAGCTTATCCTCAAGGTCGGGGTCACTATCTTTGAGCCCTCTTTTTGCGTAGCCTTCGATATCCATGTAAGCCTCGTTCTAACAATTCTAACACATATTGACGAAATTCCTGAGCATCTTCAGGCCTATATCCCCGCTCTTCTCGGGGTGGAACTGTGTGCCTATGACGTTGCCTGCATTATTGACAACGGATGCTGCGAACTTTGTGCCATATTCGCACACTGCAAGTGCATTACTTCCTGCCGTATCCACATAATAGGAGTGCACAAAGTACACATACGTGTTATCAGGTATGCCTTCAAAGAAAGGATGCTGCCGGGTCATACCGATGGAATTCCATCCAATGTGGGGTACTTTCAGATCACTGTGAGGAAATCTCAGGACACTGCCCTTTATCAGGCCAAGTCCCTCTGTATGCCCGCCTTCCTCGGACCGGCTCATGAGGATCTGCTGTCCCAGGCAGATGCCTAGCATGGGCTTACCTGAATCGACGTAGCTGCCAATGGTGCCAAGCAGTCCCTGGATGTTCTTCATCGCATCCCTGAAGGCACCAACCCCCGGAAGGATGACACCGTCGGCACCCAGAATCTCCGAGGGGTCACTGGATATCAGCACATCAGCGCCGGCATGTTCCAGGCCCTTGCGGACGCTCCTGAGATTACCGAGCCCGTAATCGATGATAACTATCTTTTTCATGTGTGATTTAAAGCAGGGTTTTGGTACATGAATGTGACGATTATTTATTATTAGCGACTCTTTATAAAAAATCAGGAACAAATCGGATAATTTATATACAAGGTTATTTTCTTGTATGTCGGTGGTAATTTTTGAAAAAGACAAGAAAATTGTTTAGTAATGATTCGGCTATTGAAGAAAGTTACGATGCGCATTCCCCCGTCTTCAGACGGAGATTAGCATCGTCCCTGCGAAGGCATTACTCCAGTAAACAATATCAATAAAAAAAGCATACACTTACCAAACAAAAAAGAAGGATTTTTTATGGTACGCAAGCCAAAGAATGCTGATAATCTTTATGGATATACTTACGAGATATATCCAGATGAAGAGCAAATAACTCAGATCAACAAGACCTTTGGCTGTGTTCGTTTTATCTATAACTATTGAGGATTTCGATAAACTAGACCCACATTAGACTAAAATATAAATAATAGATAAACAAATTAAGTATTATGGATGATTTGACTGATTTTGCTCTTAATGAAGAATATAAACGCCTTCAATCCGTTGGAGACAAGCTTGCAGAAATAGAATCACTTATTGATTGGAAACCGTTTCGTCCAATTCTGGAATCAATGTACAAGAACAGAACAGCTTCAGGCGGCAGGCCTGAAGCTGATGTTATTGTGATGTTTAAAATGCTTGTTCTACAACAGTGGCATGGTCTTTCTGATGCTGAACTTGAAAGACAGTGTATTGACAGAATATCCTTTAGGAAATTTCTGGGGTTTCCTGAATATGTTCCAGACAGTAAAACTGTCTGGTCATTTAGAAAGAGAATTAGCGATAATGGAAAAGAGAAAGAAATATGGGACGAGATGCAAAAACAGCTTAATGCTCTTGGATTGAAGATCAAAAAAGGGATGATCCAGGATGCCACATTCATCCACTCCAACCCTGGACATGCTAAAGCTGATGAACCTCGTGGAAAGGATGCTAAAACAGCTAGAAGCAAAGATGGAACCTGGGCAAAAAAAGGTGGCAAATCTCATTTTGGCTACAAGCTTCATACAATTATTGATAAGGAATATGAACTGATCAGAAGATTTGAAACAACAACTGCATCAGTACATGATTCACAGGTAGATCTATCTGAAGTGGGTGAAGTAGTCTACCGTGACAAAGGATACTTTGGAGCAGTTGCAAAGGGTTTTGCAGCAACAATGCAAAGAGCGGTAAGAGGACATCCATTAGGAATAAACGATGTTCTCAGAAATGAAAGGATAAGTGTACAGCGAGTTCCATGTGAAAGAGTCTATGCAGTAGCAAAGGAAGTGTTCAAAGCAGGAAAAGTGCTTGTCACAAATGTGGAAAGGGTGAATGTAAAAATGCTGATTACAGCTTTTTCTTTTAATCTTCATCAATTGAGAACACTGAAAAGGAAGGGAACTATCTAAGATAGCGTAAGCTATCCTAAAATTAAGGTGAAAAGGAACAAAAACATAAAAATCTTGGATGAAGTGGGACGAGTAACAACTTAGATTTATCCGATACTTAAAAAAGAGAGGTTAATCTGAATCCTCTATTACTTATCTCAACAAACAGAAGACCACCAGAACAACAAGTTGCCATGGAATGCTACCAGATGGAACAATCATTGCAATCAGGTACTCAAGGATCAGCATACATGGCTTAAGGAAGTAGACAAGTTTGCTATTACAAATGCTCTGATCCATCTGGCAGCTGCTTACAAGAACTGTTATGTTGATCATAATTCTAATCCACCTTCCTTCAAATCCAAGCATTCTCACTATCAGTCATACACTACCAATATGACAAATTACAACATCAAAGTTGACCATGAGAACAGGACAATCCAACTACCAAAGCTCGGTAAGGTAAAAGCTCATTTACACCGGGATTTCAACGGAAGTATTAAGAGTATAACCATTTCCCGGACACCAGACAACAGATACTTTGTCTCTTTACTGATCAATGTAGAACCCCTGCCGGGAAAACCAGAAGAAAACAACAATATCATTGCTTTTGATGTTGGTATCAAGGATTATCTGGTAGATAGTAACGGTAATAAGGTTTCGAATCCGAAACATTACAAAAAGAACGAGAAGAAACTTGCTCAAAGACAACATGACCTTTCAAAGAAACAGAAAGGTTCTAAAAACTATGAGAAACAGAGAATACATGTTGCTGAAATGCATTCAAGAACAGCAAACTGCAGGACTGATTTTCTCCATAAACTGAGTTATGGAATAGTAAAAGAGAACCAATTTATTATTTCCGAAGATCTCAGCATCCTTTCAATGTCAAATGGTCAGAAGAACTCCAAAGGTATCTACGATGCTTCATGGGGAAAATTCTTCAGGATGCTGGAATATAAGGCCAGGAAGTTCGGCAAGATCTACCATCAGATAGAGAAGTATTTCCCATCAAGCCAGATCTGCTCTGTCTGTGGACATAAGAATGTTAAGGTCAAAGATACTTCTGTCAGGGAATTCGACTGCGATTGTTGTGGTCAGCATCATGACAGGGATGTCAATGCAAGCATTAACATTCTTAACAAAGGACTACAGGAACTTGGCATAACTCTAAAATACGCTACAGGAACTAGCGGAATTGGTGTTTGTTGTTCTCCATAAAAGATCAATAAACACTAACGCCCTCGAGATACGGGAAAAGGAAAGAAACAAAGAAATTCTTTCGTAATAACCTGGATCGGTGAAACGGGAAGCCTCTCTAGTCAGAGGGAGGAGGTTCACTTGCCCATCAATATCTTTGTGATGCTTGTGGTGGGAATGGGCTCACCGAGCACAACGTCTCCACGTTCACTGTTTTGCAATATAGGACAAGTAATATACCAAATTTCCCTTACTATTAGCATAAATGCTGTATCCTTACATTATTATTCACGTGGTTGCAATGGACTGGCTCAATAATCCTGTGCCTTTCACGTATCATGTTAAACCTATAAAATGCATATTTGATCTAGATGAGCTTGATCAAAATGACTTTGGTAAGCTGATAATGCACCTTGAATATGTGAAAAAACTGTCTGCAGGTGAGGTAAGGAATTACAAAAAAGTCACCAAGAAATTCTTCGGATATCTTTATAAGGGTGATGACCCAAAGTGGGTGAGATTAATCAAATTGAAATCAATCGAGACCCCGGTCCAACCATCTGATCTGCCCACTCAAAAGGAAATCGATAAAATGTTGGCTGCATGCACGAATCCAAGAGATAGGGCCTTAGTTGCTGTACTTACAGATTCAGGTATGAGGATAGATGCGCTTGCATCCTGCAGAATCAAAAATGTGGAATCCACTCAGTTCGGATGCATAATCTACAGAAGCAAGACAAGCCGCAGCAAAAAGACCGCATCTCCAAAGGGCTTGCCTTTGACATGGTCTTCCGGATATTTACAGCAGTGGATAGCAGTGCATCCTTTAAGAGAATATGCAGAAGCTCCACTATGGATAACCCTTGATAAATCAAGACCTTTGAAATATAAAAGCGTTAGAATGACCCTGAATAATATAGCTAAAAGAGCTGGCGTCAAAAGGCGCATCCATACTCATCTTTTCAGGCACAAGGCAATTACCAACTGGATACTTGACGGTTTCAATGAACAGACTATTAACCATAGATCAGGTTGGTCCAAAGGCAGTACTCAGATGTTCAAGATATACAGCAATTTCACTGGCCAAGAAATGAATGATGACATCTATAAGAAATATGGTATCAAAAAAGAAGAGAAGAGACATGTAACACTTATAAGTTGTCCTCGTTGCAACCATATTCTACGTCCTGATGATCGATTCTGCAGTCGTTGCTCTCTTGTGCTTGACCAGAAGATGGTCCAAAAAATGGAAGAGACAAGTAAAAAAATCCCTGATGCCCTGAGTTTACTGCTATCATACCCCGAGACTCAGGCACTGATAGCGCAGAAGCTGGGCAAGTCCATGGGGTCGAAATGATCTGCATGGGAAGCATACTTTGGTATGAGTGGAATTATCTCTGCATTCATTCCCTCTTTCAGCGTAGGCTTTCAGTTCACTCCAACAGGCAACGTTGCGTAGCAACGACCAGTTTTCGTTGTAACACTAAGGAGTAAAAAAATTATCTAGCGACTTGTTCTTATGACCAGCACCTGCCCATCATGTGGTTTTGACAAAGAGATAGAAACAAAGCCTCTTTGTGTGTACTGCTATTACAGAGGTACCACAGGTGCTGCAAAACTACTCCTATTCCAAACTATGAGGGATAACGACAATAAATATCTGACCATTGAGGAGTTGACCGAACTTGTTAACAGGAATCCAAACAAAAAAGAACAAATCACCAGAAGTGCAGTGTACAAGATCATCCATCGATACTCCAAGTACTACGACCAGGCAAAGAGGAGAAGGAGCAGTTACCTTATCCTCAAAAAAGAGATCCCCCGTAAAAAAGGACAGGCAGGCAGGCCCAAAATAAAGTACAAACTCAGCATGCGATTATTAAAAAGGCTCAAAGATTATGAAAAGCGATGGAAAATGGGTTTTCCAATTAACAAAAGAGTAAAAGAAGGGAAAAAGTTCAGGATGACACAAGAGTACACAAAAAGGGCACAAGGGATTTCAATGAAGTTACGAAAAGGGGAGTATGACCTTTACACTTATATTCTGGTATAAAGCCACTTATCTCCCCTTATGAGGAATTTGTTTATCTACAACTTCTTTGCATACCTCGATAACAGCTCTTTCGATGGGGCTGAAAAGTGGCAGCATTTGTGGTTCTATGGAGGTCAGCTTCTGGATGAGTGGATATGATGCTAAATCCATGAAATCTCAGATGCTTTTTGCACTCTTCATCAGAACAGATATGATTAGTTGTTAAACAAACGATCAATCCATGACTTGAGATTATATACCGTTTATATGATTTATGTGGTTTTAGATCACAACCACACACAGAACATCATTCTGGAGAAATTACCGTAAACAATGGGTACATTTTTTCATCATACTTTGTTTCAGGAAGTTCTTGTATTACTTTTCCATCCTGCATTTATTTTGCCAGTGATTTATTGAGGGAAATGTTTCCTCTATTCACATATATAGTAATTGTTTGCATTATATTCAAATTTATCTGTACTGTATTCAGATGAATGCAAACAAAGAAGATGAGTTATAGTAGAAACAGAAAATATTAAAAAATCTCTCTTTTACCTGGTTGTCGTTTTTCATGACCTGCCCACCAATTGAACTGATATTTTTTCACGCTATGGACATAATACTTTTGCCTGTCCAGCATGACGTATGTTGACTTCTTCGGGAAGAACAGGTTGAGTCCGTGACCGTGTTATCCTTTTGATAAAAGGAGCCCGATAGAGAAGGGTATTTTCCCCGGCCATCCAGCAGTAGATAATGTCCACGATGCTCCCGAAAAAGCTGCTCTTGCTCGTTTTCCTTTCTCCTGTTCCCGGGGTGGATCTTTCTGTCATGGTAAGATTCCATTGATATGTGAGCGGGTACACTTCCTGCCTTCATGCTCACCAGCAGATGCCTTCGTAATCGATCTTTGTCTTGAGCTGATTGGGTTTGAGCATATGCCGCCCGTCGATGACCACCCTGTCGGCCATACCCCCGAACTCGCTGTCCAGTTTCCCGAACTCTTCCCATTCTGTCATTATCAGGCATCCATCGGCCCCTGCGAGGGCCTCGGATGATGTGGCGCAATAAGTGATATTGCTGAATACCTTCTTCATGTTCCCTGCGGCCATGGGGTCGTAGGCTACGATATCGGCCCCAAGGCGCAGCAGTTCAGCAATCACGGGGATGGAGCGTGATTCCCTTATGTCGTCGGTGTCGTTCTTGAAGGCCAGCCCCAGGACAGCTATTCTCTTGTTCCTGATATGTCCTGTTTTGCGTTGCAGCAGCTCCACCATCTTCAGGGGCTGGTGGTCGTTGACAGCAACCACGGACTCAAGGAGCTGAGGCTCGTAGCCCATCCCCTTTGCCTTGCCTATGAGCGCCTTGACATCCTTGGGAAAGCATGACCCCCCAAAGCCCGCGCCGCAATTGAGGAACCTGCGCTCGATCCTAAAGTCCGTGCCCACGGCGTCCATGACCTCGTAGGTGTCGATTCCCAGCTGCTTGCAGATGTTTCCCACCTCGTTGGCAAAGGAGATCTTGGTCGCCAGGAAGGAGTTGTTGACGTACTTGATCATCTCCGCACTCCTCGGATTGGTGCGCGTGACCGCACATTCCAGCCCCCGGTAAAGCTCGGCCACCACAAAACCCGACCTCTCATCAATGGCGCCCACCACTATCTTGTCCGGATGCATGAAATCATAAACAGCCTTGCCCTCTCTCAGAAACTCCGGGTTCATCGCCACCCCGAAATCCTTCCCCGCCTTCTTCCCAGAGAACTCCTCAACGATGGGCAGCACCACTTTCTCTGTAGTCTCCGGCACCACGGTGCTCTTGACCACGACCACATGATAACCATCCTTCCTCCCGATGGCCGCACCCAGGCTGGCACTTGCCGCCTTCACGATGGACAGGTCGATGCTCCCGTCCTCCCCCGATGGCGTCCCCACGCAGATGAAGGACACATCGGAGTTCGCCACCGCATAATCGTAATCCGATGTCGCGATAAGGCTCTTCTGCGAGTGCTTCATCAAAAGCTCGTCCAGCCCCTCCTCCCAGATAGGCGCCTTACCTGCATTGATCATCTTTACCTTCTCTTCATCGACATCTATACAGATGACCTCATGGCCAAGTTCAGCAAAGCAGGCTGCTGAGACTGATCCGACGTAACCGGAACCTATTATCGAGACTTTCATGATTGGGATTCTCCTGTGTGAGGATTGTTGGGGAGTGTATATTAGGGTAATGACTATCCTTGTGTACTAGTTTTTAACTGCATGGTGCTGTAATATATTCATAAATCGAATCTTCAACTGGATGCTTCATCCGAAATCTGACTTTTACAACAGAAACATTTTTGCCATCATCATCGACTAAAGTAGCTTCTTCGAAACTTTCATCTATGGGAGTCACATCTCCCATATAGTAAAAATCATTGCTTTCTCCATTACTCTTTTTAATGAATAAAAGCAATCTAACTCCAGCTCTATAATTTCTAATAGTAATTACATCATTACTCTTCAATGTTCTTCTAGATTTAGACATCCATTCAAATTCAGAGTTATTGACAAAGCCTTCTTCATATTTTGTAGTACTCGAGATGTGCTCTTCTTTATGATAGTTTACAAATATTGGACAATTTGTCTTCTGAGGACTGATAAGATAGCCTCCGACATTCTGTGCTAAAGGATTCTGATCCCAGTTCAAAATTCTAAACACATCTTTTCTGGAATACTTCTGATATAATATGAAGCCATCAACATACTTATTTTTGTCAAAATTTCGATCATAAATTGCTTTGGAATATTCCAACATATCATTTAGAAAAATCAAGAAAGTCTCATTTAGGAGTGAATCCATAAAATCCTTATTAAATGAGATCACCCCGTTTGCATAAGAAATGATTTTTAAATCATATATTTTACTTACACTAACTAGCTTTTTATTATGACTTTCAGTTACAAAACCAAAATTGATGTTTTTGATACACGATTCTATTGTTTCATCAGAAAGCGAAAATCCATATTTCTCAAAAATAATTACTTTTAAATCTTCATTTAGAAGAATATTTCCAGAAATCAGTTTTTTAAGAATAATAACTTCCTCGATCCTTTTAGTGTTTGCAATTTCATTAGAGAATAACTCAATAAGTTTAATCTCTTTTTCAGATAGTTTGTTTCGTAAGGATTCTTCTTGACTTAATACAAAGTTAAAATAAGATTTCGAGTAGTTTACATACAATTGTGGGTCTCGAGAACCATGTTCTACAAAGTCCATCATCATAGGGATTTGACCAATCTTGAATTTCAAGAGCTCGTAGTCTTTGACAAGATCTTTTTTGAGCTGTAAATTAGCGTTGTCAATTGCTGCAAAAATCCTCTCATGCGTGATTTTATCAAAATTAATGGTTGAAGAACCCGGAATCAAACTACTTCCGGTTAACATCAATTTGCGCAGTGTATCTTTGTTGTAAGTAGTATCCCCATACAATGCAATTGGAATTAAGTAATTGTTATTGTAATTGCCTATGAAATCAATTACAGTTAGGTATTCTTTGTCGTTAACTTTACGCAACCCTCTTCCTAATTGTTGTACAAATATGATGGCTGATGCAGTAGGCCTTAACATAATAATTTGATTTACTTTTGGAATGTCCACGCCCTCATTGAAGATGTCAACAGTAAAGATATAGTCTAATTTCTCGGAAGGATCAGAACTCTCCAATCTATTTATTGCTGTAAATCTCTCCTCTTCACTACTCTTGCCCGATAAAGAGACAGTTCTGTATCCTTTTTTGTTAAATGCATCAGAAATCCCTTGACTTTCATCAACACTGCTACAAAAAATAAGTCCTCTCACACAGTCATTATCACATCCGTAAAATTCAGCTTTTTCAATAACTCTATCGATACGTTCTTTTGCTGTTAACAACGAGAAAGCCGCATCTTCATCTAAAACTTGGCCGTCTATTGTAACATCAGTTACACCGAAATAATGAAAATTCGATAACATTTTTTCTTCTAAAGCTCTATGCAACCGAATTTCGTATGCGATATTGTGTTCAAATTGAGAAAAGATATCGAATCCATCGGTTCTCTCAGGAGTAGCAGTCATGCCTAACAAAAATTTTGGTTTAAAATGATTGAGGATTTTTTGATAACTTTCTGCCCCTGCTCTATGGGTTTCGTCTATAACTATATAATCAAAATGTCTTTGATCAAATTGATGCAAATGTTCTTCCCTTGAAATAGTTTGAATTGTTGAAAAAATAAAATCTGCATGAAATTCTCTTTCATTTCCTGAGTAAATACCCATGCTTTGACTGTCGCCAAAAATCTTTTTGAAGCTTTTCATGGCATTTTCTGCGATGTTTCTTCGATGTACTATAAACAAAAACTTTTTAGGATTGTATGCTTTCACATCAAATGCAGATAGATATGTCTTTCCTGTTCCGGTTGCAGAAATTAACAAAGCCTTATCTTTACCTTTTGACCTTAACTTTCCCAAGTTTGCCAATGCTTCAATTTGCATTGCATTGGGAGTTATTGAATCATTGTGGTGAGATTCGATGCTTTTTCTTGAAATTGAAATGAACTTCTTTTTCAAACCATAATCTATCTCATAGGATTCAATAAATTTATCATCAACGAATTTAGCATTTTCAAATTCACTTCTAAATTCTTTAATGGAATCGGATATCAATTTAGAGTCACAAGTAGCTGAAACTTTTAAGTTCCATTCTTTATTTGAGCACAATGCATTAGCTGTAAGATTGCTACTTCCAATAATTAAGTTATATCTATTGTTTTTTTTGAAGAGGTATCCTTTTGCATGAAAATCACTATCAACTGCTATTTTTAAATCAATGTTTTTAAACTTTGACAAACACTTTAATGCTTCTGGTTGAGTGAAATATTGATATTGAGATACCAGTATTTTTCCATTAATTCCACTACTTTGAAGTTCTTCAAATGAATTAATTAGAGTAGTTACTCCGCTTTTTGTAGCAAATGCTACTGAAAACCAAAATTCGTCACAATTTTTTAGCTCTCTGGAGATGCTCTGTAGTACTTTTTTCCCATTATCAGCATCATTTACTAGTAACTCAGGAAGATACTCTTTTTTTGAAGCAAAAGACTGGTCAATAAAACCAGTTTTCAAACTATCTAATAAATGTACAGGAAAGTTATCCATTTTAATATTCCTTCATTAATTTTGAAACAATTGGCAGGTCTGCTTCAGCCCAATCCAAATTTGATAAATTTTCTGGATTTACCCACTTGAAATCGATATGTTCTTTCAGATTGAATGTTGAATTTGAAACACTGCAGATGAAACTGTGCATAGTAACACTAAAATCAGGATACTGATGATTTACAGTTAGAAACTCTCTTTCAATTTCTATCTTCATTTCAAGCTCCTCTAATAATTCGCGTTCTAGTGCTTGTTCTTTAGTTTCATCAGATTCGATTTTTCCACCTGGGAACTCATATTTTAAAGAAATGTACTCGTATTTTCCACGACTTCTTTGAACACAGAGAACCTTATCATCATCAATTATTATTGCTGCAACTACTTTTAAGTGTTTCATCTGTCTCGTACATCCCAGAAAATATGATAATTTATATACTTTATATCTGTTTTTAAAATTGTCGGGCTGATCTACTACCTCTTCTCAAATAGGAGAATCCCATAATGAGTATAAATGACCGCGTATTCCCCGTAGAACGCTCCGGCCGCCTCGACAGCAGTATCCGCAGATGGCTGCAGAACTCCCAGAAAATCCTCGCACCCTATGTCAGAGAAGGGATGGACGTGCTGGAAGTGGGGTGCGGGCCGGGATTTTTCACGCTTGACATAGCCCGCATGGTCGGGAAGAGCGGGCGGGTGGTGGCTGTTGATCTGCAGGAAGGCATGCTTCAGATAGTGAGGGATAAGATCCGGAGGACTGAAGTGGAAGGGAATATCGTACTGCATAAGTGCGAGGAGGACCGGCTGGGCGTGTCAGGGAGCTTTGACTTTGTGTTCCTGTTCTACGTGGTCCATGAGGTGCCGGACAGGAGGGCGCTCTTCCGGGAAGTGGTGGCGCTGCTCAAGGACGGCGGGCTGGTCTATGTTGAAGAGCCGCCCTTTGAGGTATCAGGGAAGGCTTTTGAGGAAACGCTCAGGATTGCCGGTAAGGCGGGGCTTGAGGTTGTGGGGAGGCCGAAGAGGTTTCCGGACAGGGCGGCGGTGTTGAAAAAGCCGTAGGATGAGTATCTATCTGTTTTAGAGGGGTGACCACATCCTGGCCGCACTATTGTGGTCACCTCTCTCTCATAAAATCGTCAAGCTGTACATTAGCTTGCTTAAGTATACTATTCAATGTGCCCTTTTTCAGAGGGTCGTGCAAAGGTACGGTCACGGTGTCGTGTCCGCGTTGAAGGAATACGTGGCTGCCCTTCTGTCTTACGACTACAAAACCAAGTTTCACCAGAATTTTGATAATCTTCTGGCCGGAAATTACTGGCAGTTCAGGCACTTGCAACATCAACCTTTGCGATCTCGCCAAGTACCCTGGCCTGTTCCTGAGTGACCTCAAGCACCAGTTCAATGGCTTCCTTGACGTTTTCAAGCGCTTCTTCTCTGGTATCTCCTTCACTTATCGCTGCCGGGAGTTCAAGGCAACGTGCTGTGTATCCGCCCTCTTCTGCTATTTCAAGAACGATTGTGTACTCCATGCTCATTCATCAGTGGTTCTGGTATAAATTTATTTGTTAAGCAAAGCTCCTATAAGAGTGACTGCTGTTTTGAATATTCTCAAGTCGGCTATTCTGATGAGGATTCTGAGAACAGCTTACTTTTGCGCCGTTTGTTGTATTTGTATCAGGTTGCCACAGCTATCGTCAAAGACTGCTATGGTTACCTTGGGCATCACTTTTGTCGGCTCCATCGTGAACTTCACACCCAGTTCTTTTAGCTTTTCATACTCTGCACGGACATCCTCGACACCAAAGGATGCGGCAGAGATACCTTGTTCAAATATTCCTTTCTGGTATGCCTGTGCTACTGGATTGTCGTTGGGCTCAAGCAAAAGCTCGGTTCCGTTCTGATCGTCAGGGGGAACGACGGTAAGCCACCTGTAGTCTCCGGCAGCAACATCGTTCTTTTTCACGAAGCCCAGCACTTCGGTGTAGAACTTCAGAGCCTTGTCCTGATCACTTACAAATACTGAGGTTAGTATGATTTTCATAGTTATTCATTTGGAGTTAGCTGCTTATAAATATTCGTTTTCTTAGGTCAAGTAGAAAAAATATATTATACTCCACAAAAAAATAAAATTTTCTTCTATTTGAAATCCTGTAGACATCACTCGTCAAAGAAAATATTATCATAATGAAATATAATTGCCACATGGCAGAAATCAAGGGATATCTACCTGTTTCTCTGTTTTCTCTTTTCGATATAATACTTAGACGGGTGACCACATCTTGAATGCATTATTGTGGTCACCTGCAGCCTTCAAAGTACGTGGGTCAGGGCAATAGCAGCATGGACTATTTAATCAAAGAGGACAGGTTCTATCACAGGAAAATATGGATATAAGATACCCTGAAATTGGAATATGCGGGCTTTCCTGCAGGCTTTGTCCAAATTATCACATGACCACAGAAAGCCGGTGTTCAGGCTGTAAAAGTGAAAGCAGGATGAATGTCGGCTGTCCTTTCATCACCTGTGCGGTAAAGAAGAAAGGGATCGAGTTTTGCTGGGACTGCGGGGAGAATGAAACCTGCCAAAAGTGGAAAAAGCACAGGGATGCAGGGAAAAAGAATGACTCCTTCAAGTGCTATCAGAAACTTGAAGACGATATCGCCTTTATCCAGAAAAATGGTGTGGCCGAATTTGAGAAGTCACAAAAGGTAAGGGAACAGCTGCTACAGGCAATGCTGCAGCAATTCAACGAGGGGCGTTCGAAAAGTTATTTCTGTATTGCAGCCACGGTTTTAGAGGTAGAGGAATTAAAAGAGGCATTGGATAAAGCAACAAAGGGATCTGAAGGATTAGCCCTCAAAGAAAGATCCGGATTACTCCATTCTATGTTAGACGATATCGCCGCCAGAAAACATTACAATTTGAAACTGAGAAAATGATTTGTAAGGCTGTCCAAAGTATAAAACAGCCTGTTATCGCTATTCATATCACATAGCCGGCAGCAATCCAGAATACTCTGCTGCAGCAACACCCAAAAGTCATCATTCAACCGGCATCACGATGCGGGTCAGGAGTTCACTTTCAGGTACTTCCATGGGAGAATTGTAGTAATACTCGTAAGAGATACCCTTTGCTCTGTACCCATTTTCCTCGATCCATTTTGCCATATCAGTATAGGGTTTTTCCATGCCTGCATAAGGGCCCTTGTAGGTCATGGATACATATTTCCCTGCGGGTATCTCTGACCTGTTGATCTCATCGTTCCCATCCAGTGGCTTCGCAACCGGAAAGCCGATCTCCAGGTCAAGGTCTTCCATATCCATATTATAGTAGGCAACAAAAGGAGCTCCTGCGGGCTGTTGGCCGATCATCTCCAAATGCTGCATGATCTTTCCGTAGCTCTCCCCGATTATGTTTGGAAGGTCTTGAACTGTCGCCCTGGTCCTGATCGAGAGGACTGGCTGTGCTTTTTCTTCTTTCATCTCAATTCCACTGTTCATATTCACTTCTCCAATTTTTAAGCGTAAGAATTACTGTGCACTTCTGGTAAATAAATCTTCTTGTTGTAACTCTTAATCTGTTGCTATTGATTTGAATGGCTTATCTGAGGACATCAAACTCGCTCCTAAACCCTCACTTCTAATTTGATAAAAAGCTCCATAACTCAAAATCCGTGTAAATCCGTGTCCCAAAGAAGATTGCGAAAAAGCATCAGTCTGAATGGAAAAGAAAGAAGGCTTTTGAATGAGAAATCTGATCTGGTGTTTTCTATCGACAGAGCGCAAAGCAGCAAAAATATCCCTTGATGTTCTTCTGGATTTTCGTTCATCTGCCTCATTTAACGAAAAACAGCCAGTGTAGTTCAGATAGGTGACCACAGATATCTATCCATTTTGTGGTCACCTTTGTTTCAAAAGCCGGCTCTTTGGCCCTTCGGGCCGGATATCTCTTTCTTTTGAACTTCATGCCTCAAAATGCTTAAATATGACTACGGTCATTAATGACCGCGGTCACATTTATATCGGCCAGCAAATAAATGAGGCAATATGTCCCTGCGTGAAAAAAAGAAACAGGAAACTAGAGACCGGATCTTTGAGATCTCCGGAAGGCTGTTCAGGGAAAAGGGTTTTGAGAACACCACAGTTGATGAGATCACACAGGAAACCGGCATAGCCAAAGGTACGTTCTTCAATTACTTCCCCACAAAAGAATCGCTTCTGCTTTACTTCAGGGATCGCAAGGAAGAACTTGTTTTCAATATACTTGGATCACAGATGGCCACAAATGCGCCTGCAAAGGAGAAAATAAAGAATTTCCTTGTTCTCCTTGCAGAGAACTATGAAAAGGACAAGGCGCTTTTGAGAATGCTGTTCTTTGAACACAGGCGATTGGTCATGGCCTCCGGGCAGCAGCCGGGCAGAAAGCAACACGGACACGGCAATCAGCAACGGTTCATCAGCATACTCCGTGATCTTCTCAAAGAGGGTGTGGAGAAAGGAGAGATCAAGGAAAGGATTGACCTTCAGATCGCATCAGAGACCCTGCATGCCGTCTATTTCCACTCACTTATGATGTGGATGCACTCAGATACGGATGACTCGTTTTCCAGGGATCTGTCTGCAAAGATAGACTTAGTGTTCGAGGGCATCGGAGAATGAAAATGTCTGCAATTACAGTTAAGGATCTTACTAAGAAATTCGGTGATTTTACCGCCGTAAGCAACCTTTCCTTTGATATAGAAAAAGGTGAGGTATTCGGCCTTCTTGGACCCAACGGGGCCGGGAAGAGCACTACCATGGCCATGCTGTCAACAATGCTCAAGCCAAGTTCAGGACAGGCATGGGTCAATGGATATGACATACTCAGGAACGAAGACGAAGTACGCAAGTCCATTGGGATAGTTTTCCAGGACCCGAGTCTGGATGAAGAGCTCACAGCCTATGAGAATATGGATTTCCATGCCCGGCTTTATCGTATCCCCAAAAATGAACGGCAAAAAAAGATAACCGAGCTCCTTAAGCTGGTGGAGCTGGACGAGAAAAAGGACAATCTTGTCAAAACATACTCCGGAGGTATGAGGCGCCGCCTGGAAATCGCAAGAGGCTTGCTGCATGAACCAAAAGTGCTGTTCCTGGATGAACCAACCCTCGGGCTTGACCCACAGACAAGGAACCACCTATGGGATTATATTGACAGGCTGAACCAGGAAAAAGGTATCACGATCATCCTTACCACTCACTATATGGAAGAGGCAGACAAACTCTGCCACAGGATAGCCATTATAGACAAAGGCCAAATTATAGCCCTTGACACCTCTGAAAAATTGAAAAACGATGTTGGTGGCGATATCATTACTATAGTGTCTTCTAAAAAGGATAACCTGTATTCGGTTGTCAGATCCCTGCCGGGGATCAGCAACATTGAAGTTCATGATTCGTCCATCACCATTGGCTTACATAACGCGGAAAAGCATGTTGCACAGATAGTCAATATGGCTTCCGAAAGTGGTGTTCCCATCGACTCGATCTCCATCCATAAACCAACTCTTGAAGACGTCTTCCTGCACTTCACAGGCCGGACCATCAGGGAAGAGGAAGCCAGCGGGAAAGAGCAGATGCGCATGATGCACAGGAGCAGGAAGTGATAGAATGGACATAGTTTATACTCTCTGGTTAAGGAGTGTAAAACGTTACACTCGTTCAAAAAGCAGGATGGTAGGTAGTCTGGGTATGCCCGTGTTCCTTCTGCTCGTACTCGGATTTGGTCTGAATTCCGTAGTTGCGATCCCGGGTATGGAACAGGGATATATCGGCTTCATAATTCCCGGAATAATTTCCATGAGCGTTCTTTTCACTTCCGTGTTTGCTGGCATACAGATAATATGGGACAAGCAGTTCGGTTTCCTGAAAGAGACGCTGGTAGCTCCAGTTTCAAGGCTTGAGATAATGCTTGGTCAGACCTTCGGGGGAGCCACCACAGCCGTCATACAGGGACTCATGATATTTGTCCTCTCATTATTGATAGGTCTTGAGATCAGCAGTATTCCGGGATTCCTGATAGCTATAGTTTTTATGATGCTCATCGGGATCTCATTCACAGCATTTGGGATTGCCATAGCTTCAAGAATGGAGGATATGCACGGTTTCCAGCTGATAATGAACTTTGTCATCTTCCCGATATTCGGTTTATCGGGTGCACTGTTCCCTATTGAGAGCCTGCCCGGATGGGTCAGATACCTTACATTGCTGGACCCTCTTACATACGGTGTCGAAGGCATCAGGTATGGTCTTCTTGGTAGCTCTCATATAGATCCGGCCATCTGTTTTGTAATCCTTTCTGGATTTACCATCCTGATGGTCGGATTTGGTTCCTATCTGTTCAGGAAGATAAGCATTTAAGAATCCGTATACTTTAGATAGGTGACCACAAACCCTGCGCAATATTGTGGTCACCTCCATCCGCCTTTCAACTCAATCCAGTCCTTTCCTGTACTGCTCCACAAGAAATTCCAGTGTCTCCTCCAATTTATCTTCGCTGGAATACTTCCGGAGGCAATGATAGTACTTCCCCCTCTCCTCGAACAATATGTTGATGGGAGGGTAACCATGCCGGAGCAGGACATAGTTCAGCAGCAGTCTTCCAACCCTGCCGTTGCCGTCCTCGAAGGGATGGATGAACTCGAACTGGTTATGGATGAGTGCGGCCAGCACGAGTGGTTTCAGTTCATCGGCATTGTCCCTGTACCAGTTAGCCAGTTCCTCAAGCTCGCTCCTGATATCCTCTTTCGGGATTCCGCGGTGCACCACCTCGCCATAGGAATTGCGTATCACCACTTCCACATCCCTTAAGTTACCGGCAAACTTCTTGGAGCCCTCAAAGCACAGCCAGTGCAGCTTCGTTATCAGCTCAAGAGAGAGCTCTTCATCGGTGTTATGTATGAACTCCACGGCCCTTGCAACATTTAGCGCCTCCAGTTCATCAGAATTAGTAATGTTCCGGTTCTCATCCGGGTGCCGGAGCAGGTCATGGACCTCATCAGGGGTCACCTGCGAACCCTCGATGGCGTTGGTATTAAAGACGAACTTCTCTGTAAAGACTTTCCAGCCCTCCACGTCAAGATGGACTATCTCGATCTCCCTGTCGTATTCATTAAGCTTTTCGATTTCTTTTTTGGTCAGGGAGAACTTCAGCAGGTCGGTCCTGGCCTCTATCTGCTGCTTTATCTCTTTTTCCGCTTCTTCCCTGCGCTCCTCAATCTCCCGCTCCGTCAGGTTAAGGCCCAGGTAATGCCTTATCTTCCTTGTCTTTTTTCCGACGCGGTAGGAATGGGACAGGTAGTATTTCGTGTTGTTTCCCTGTTTTCTTTTTTCAATATGCATAATAAATGGGTGACCACATTCTATATAGCACTTTTGTGGTCACCTACCGGGGTAAAAAATATGTTCTTCCGGAACCTGGTCAAGAACCAAAAGCATTCATCAACAGGTGACTTAACCTTTATCATCTATAAGCACCTACAAAACTTTAGAAGAAGGCCTCTTAAGTGACTCTTATGAACCCACAAACCTCTATCCTGGAAAAAGAGCAACTTCTCCCTCTCCTCAAAGAATTCTTCCGGGCAGAGGATCAAGTGGAGCTTGCATATCTTTTCGGGTCGGTGGCGGAAGGGAAGATCGGTGTTCTCAGTGATATTGACATTGGCGTCTATCTTTCAGACAAGTTGACAACGATTGAAAGGGGTCGCAAGCGTATTGAGCTGATCGGCAAACTCATGTCCCTTCTCAAGAGCGACAGGGTCGATCTCTTGATCATCAATGATACTTCGCCAGTACTTAAGTTTGAGATCATAAGGCCAAATGTCCTGATATTTGAAAGGGATCCTGACCTGAAGGTGGATGTCGAGCAGTGCATCATGTCGGTGTATCTGGACTGGAAATACTATGAGGATCGCCTGAACCGGAATACGCTCAAAAGGATCATGGAAAAGGGGCTGGCTGAATGAACGCTGAAGACAGGATACTCAGGAAACTGAACTTCATGCAAAGGTGCGTCAGTTATCTGAAGTCCGTAGATGCGGGCAGTACCGAGCTGGAAAACAATTACGAGTTGCGCAGTGCGGTTGAGCGGAACTTCCAGATTGCAATTGAAAGTGCAATAGACATTGGCGAAATAATAATTTCAAGAGAGGGATTTGAAAGGCCCGAGATATACAGAAGTGTGTTCCTCATACTTGGGAAGAACGGGATCATTCCTCCGGGATTTGCAGAGTTTTTCTCTCAGGCAGCAGGGTTCAGAAATGTTCTGGTTCATATATACGAGGACATAGATATGAGCATCCTTTACATGTTCCTTACAGAGCGACTGGATGATTTTGATGAGTTTGCAGGATACATCGCACAATATCTGCGTAGCCATTCATGACTCGCCCCTATTGATATTGTCTGCAAATGTCAGGTCGGTTCTCAGATAGGTGACCACAATATTGCGCAAGATGTGTGGTCACCTATATCCATTATCTTGAGCAAGTCTCTTTTTGGTCTCAGGCCACTTTCACCCACACGGACTCTCCTGTTTCCACTGCTTCCATAATGTTGTCTGCAACGTCTGAGTCAGTGCGGACCTTGATATCGCCGTGCCTGCCGACAGTGGCTGAAAAGAGGAATTTTTCTTCAGCGTAGACCTCCACATCCTGGGTGGCAAGTTCGGGGACGTTAAGGATGACATGCCGGCTAGTACGCTCGATAATGGGACGGTGGGGCCTTGTGTCTTTTGCACCTTTCTTCTTTTCCTCTTTCTCCGACTCGAACTTGCGCACATCTATATGAATGCCGAGTAGCTTCTCGATATCATCGATGGTGCTGCCTCCTTTCCCGATAATGCGGGGCATGTCCTTTTCCCGGACCTTCACCATTGCGCGGCTATCTGAGATCATTTCCACGCTCACCGGGCCGCTGGCATAATCCTGCAACACAGACTGCACTTCGCCCTCAGCCAGTGCCCAGGCGGGTTTTCTGGCCTCCTCATTTCCGAGAGGCATCACCACCACCTGTTCTCCGTAGGTGTATATTTCGAACTCGTTCCTTCCGGTCTCGAAATCGGATATCAGGATGACCGGCCTTGCGAGGTCTTCCTCCATCATCCCGGCGGGTACCTTTACTGTGAACTGCAGGGTCTGCACCTTGGCGACCTCTCCCTTGTCTATGAATATCACAGTGTCCACCACCTGAGGTATAACCCCAAGTTCCACTCTGCCGATAAGCCTCTGGATTGCATCCACAGCGCGGTTTGCATGCACCACGCCGATCATGCCCACGCCTGCCAGCCTCATATCTGCAAAGATCACAAAATCCCTGGTCTTACGCACCTCATCGTAAATAGTGTAATCCGGGCGCACCAGCAGCAGCACATCGGCAGTGTTCTCCATATTGCCGTCAAGGGGTGCGTACTGGGTAATTTCCGGCGGCACCTGCAGGTCGCGGGGAGACTCCATGGTCTTTACCACGAATCCCTTATCATTCAGGAAAGTCGCTATTCCTGCGGCAAAAGTTGACTTGCCGGCTCCGGGAGGTCCTGATATCAGTATTCCCCTCTGGGCGCGTATCCTCTCCTTGAGCATCTCGCTCATGCGGTACTGGTCAAGAGACACCGACGCCACAGGACGCACGATCGTTATCTCCACATCGTCCGAGAAAGGTGGGTTGGCTATGGCGATCCTCATCTTGCCTATCTGCAGCACTGAAGCTCCGGTAAAGGAAAGCTCAAAGAAAGAGTTCTGGTCTGAGCGGGCCCTGTCCATCAGTTCCCTGGATATCTCCTTCAGTTCATAGAATGTACAGGGCTCATCCCTTATCTGTACGTACCTGACTTCTTTGATGGACCCCTTCTTAGCCATGGGGGGAACCTTGTTCTTCAGGTGCACCGACATTGTATCGGGTGTGAAGAACTTATCAACTATAAGGGGTCCCCGCTCTTTGTACTCCGGTTTCACGAAATCAACATCTATTCCCTTCGCCCTTGCAATCATGGACTGGATGCGGTCTCCCGTGATGAACTTTCCTTTCGCTTCCCTTGCAGTCTCACGTATAAGGGCATCTATTTCCCCGCCTCTCGCGAGTTTCACCTGATCCAGGTTTGGCCTCTTCCCACAGAAATAGAGTCTGATAGCGCCTCCTTTTGCCATCTCCTGTAGTCTCTGTAGCTCTTCAAGCCCTCTGAATCCTATTTCCAGTCCCCGGTTAGCCTGAGCTTCCAGCTCTGCAACTACACCTTCAGGTATGCAGACGTCATAATCCCTATAATCTCCCCTTTCCACACCAGTAGAGATAATGCCGTCAATGACAGAACTTGTATCCGGTATTATCCTTTGTGCATTCTTTTTGCCTTCTTTCATATTGAAGGTTTATGAATTGGATTATATAATTCAGTTGCGACTCATAAAATATCCGGGGAGTCTCTCCTTCTGGAAATTTATTCCCTCGTCTTTTCAAAATAATTGTCAGTAAACATCATCCGGCTCAAAGACCTTCTCACCGGTAACTTCTCCTTCCATGTTACGGTAGAAGCACGACCTGTATCCGGTGTGGCATGCGCCGCCTTCCTGTTCCACCAGGATAAGCACTGCGTCCATATCGCAGTCTATGAACATTTCTTTAACCTTCTGCATATGGCCTGAGCTCTCTCCCTTTTTCCAGAGTTTCCCCCGGCTTCGGCTCCAGTAGTGTGCAATGCCTGTTTCCATTGTCTTCTGAAGTGCTTCCTTGTTCATGAAAGCGCACATGAGCACTTCTTTTGTGGTATGGTCCTGTGCAATTGCCTGAATGAGCCCATTCTCGTATTTTAGGTCGTCTATATTGATCATAGCGGTCACTTACACCTTACTTAATAATATAACAGATAGCAATCACTAATTGATATATACTATAAAAGCCTATTATTATTCAATCTAAATATAATTTCCACATATTTTTATTAATTGCACATTTGATAGAAGGTGAAAAAATGGATTTCAGTTTTGAAGGTACCGGTGGCTGTCGTGTCGCTACGGGTATAGGGGGCCTGGATATACAACTGGGTGGAGGTGTGCCCGCCGGAACCACTATTCTTGTGCTCGCAGAGCCGGGGGCTAATGGCGATCTGTTTGCGAGGCAGTTCGTTCAGGGCGGTCTCTCAAACAACGAAGATGTCTATTATTTTTCTTCGGAACATCCCGTACAGGAGATAATATTTGACATGCAGGATATGAAACTGGACATCCGCAAATACATCGACAGTGGCTCGCTTGAATTTATTGACGCTTACAGCCCCAGGTTCTACAACGTGCTTCCCAAAGAGTTCACAAACACCATCTCTGCGAAGGATTTCCTTAAAAAGGGAACCGACTCCATGAATATGTTAAAGGGTACTGTAGTGCAGAAGAGGGTTAACAAGTATCGTGGTGTGATTGATTCCATATCTTATTTCCTGCGCTCATATCCCTTGAACAATGTAGTTGAAGCTATAGAGATAATGTCTTCCGTAGGCAAGGCAACAGGTGCCATCCAGATGATACTGATGACCAGCGGCATGCATGATTCCATTACAGAGAATAACCTTAAGCATATCTGTGATGGTGTGATCGAACTAAGGTTAAGGGAGCATGGCAGTGAGATAGAGCGTACGATCATGATACGGAAAATGCGTGGCATGCTGGTCCCAAACAGAACTATCCCATTTTCGGTTACTGCAAAAGGAATTGAACTTGAAACCACTACTCGTGTGCTCTGATACACCAAAATCCCGTGTCATTCTGTTTTTTCACGTTGGATCACTTATTAATTGAGTATTAATTGCTTATCTTTTTATTTAATGAGCCCTATTTTAGTTTTCAAAACAACGGATGCTGATTTTTATGAAACAGGACCTAGTGCGCATATTAAAAGATATATTTACTTCGGCAGGCTATGCTGTCGTTGATTCTTACCAGCATGATCTGATCGCCGAAAAGAACGGCCAAAAGACATTCATCAAACTTGCCGTTCACGCCGATATCGCTGAAACGAACAGTTTCATCAGTATGATAGCCGATGGTGAGGGGCTTTATGTTGTGACAGGGAAGGCTGACAGGGATTTCTTGCAGCACGCCCGGGATTCCGGCCTCAGGGTGTGGGATCGGGATGATGTGGCGCTGCAGATTGGCAGGGCTGTACTTGCTGATATCGAGGGAAGTAACGGTGAGCTTGACCTACTGGGTGACCCTGTGAAAAAGACTGTATCCAAAGCTGACGAAGTTGCAAAAATGGCCATAAATGCGATATTTGGCGGTGGGGGTCCTGTGAGAGAGGAGCCTGTTGCACAGGGAAGCCCTCTTCTCGCTCGTATGTCTCAACGTGCTGAAAGAGTTCCTGAAAGAGCTCCTATCGCTCCCCCTGTATTAATGGAGGAAAGGCAAGCTGCTGCTTCGGCCATAGATCCTGATAGTATTCTTCTCAACCTGAGGGCGGTCCCTCTGAATGTCACAAAGGATCATGCTGTAACTATTGCAAAACCCCACATCCATACATATCAGAACGCTGTCCTGAAACTGGTGCCTTTCTGGAAATATAATTACACCCTTAAGAGCGAACAGAAATACAGGTCAAAGATCGTAGACATAACAGGAGAAGGTTCAGGCTGTCTGAATGCCCTTAACGGGCAGAGTGAGAACTTTGTGCTGCACGATGTGCGCGAGAGCATAGCCATCCCGGATATGCCCTATGAATTAAGGCAGTCCGCCAGTACAAAGGAGGAAGCCCGCAAGAACATGCTTGCCAGGATCATTGATGAACACACAAAGGACCTGCGTTTTGATAATACCCAGGGTGATGCTATCATCTCTGAGCACAAGCGTTTCAAGCCCTCACTCTCCGATATCCAGTTGGACATCGACCTGGTCTATATACCCATCTGGGAAGTAAAAGGACCGCGTAATTCCATTGAGGTGAATGCTTATACCGGAGAAGTGTTGCATAACCCTGTGGATGATGATGCTGAATTTGTTTAAGGGTGCAAAGGGATTTCAGTAATATTGTTCGCACTGGCACGAATATTTTATATAGCAATAAATCATATAAAGGATTACCCAGTAAATCACCTTGAACTAAGTTAAACAAAGAGGACTTAATATGGTAGAAGTAAGCGAAAAGGCAGCATCAGAATTGAAATCCCTGCTTCAGGAGCAGGATAAGCAGGATTATTCACTGAGAGTATTCGTAGCAGGCATGAGCTGTTGCGGTGTCCAGTATGGCATGTCACTGGACAATGATATCAGTGAGGACGACGATATTGTGGAAGAGAAGAATGGGCTGAAGATCGTCATCAACAAGAATGATGTAGAAGGCCTTACCTCAGCAACCATTGACTATGTCGAAGGTCCGCAGGGCAACGGTTTTATCATTGATAATGCCTCTTCTGCAGGCTCATGTGGTCCGTGTGGCGGCGGCTGCCACTAATTGTAACGAATGCACATAAGAATATTTAAATAGATACAGATTGGGTATTGTTATAAGGTGATTATATGCTTCCGGGAATTGGCGGTAGGGGTATGAACCCCGCAAAAGTCAAACAGATGATGAAACAGATGGGTATAAACGTTAACGAGATCAACGATGTGCAGCAAGTGATAATCAGGACTCCTGATAAGGATATCGTGTTCAATGATGCAAACGTTTCTGTGATGACCGCCCAGGGTGTCGACACTTACCAGATAGTCGGCACTCCGGAAGAGATTGCCAGGCAGACCGAGATACCCGAAGATGACGTAAGGCTGGTTGCAGAGCAGACAGGAGTTCCGGCAGAGAAAGCAAGGCAGGCATTAAAGGATGCCAACGGTGACCTTGCAGAAGCTATACTGGCTCTCTCTTCCTGAATTTCCTTTTTAGGCTTGCCCCTTACATGGGCATAAATGCCTTTTTTAATTAAAGTTTGATTTCATGTAACTTTGTTTTTAACGCTGTTAATTTTCTCAGACCACAATAGACTTATATTAATATCATGATTATCCATTATATAAGAAGCCGTATAATCTTCTTTGATGGTGTGGGTGTGGCGGAGATTTGTACCCGTTTGGTCGGAAGGCAAGACCAGTTCATGAAAATAAGCAGTCATTGATTTGCATTCGAGGTGAATATGTCTGAGAATTTTGATGTAAAACTGAGCGGCAAGAGTTACCTGCCAGATCCCTCTGCTAAAGAGAATTCCTGGATACAGGATTATGAAACTGCCTACGCCGGATTTCTCAAGGATCCTGAAAAGCACTGGGAAAGTATTGCAGAGGAGCTGGATTGGTTCAAAAAATGGGACCATGTCCGTGAATGGGAGCACCCGCATGCAAAATGGTTCACTCATGCAAAACTGAATATAACCTATAATTGCCTGGACCGCCACATCTTCAATGGTAAAAGGAACAAAGTCGCAATAATATGGGTTGGCGATGATGGCAAAGAGCAGGTGATCACATATCGGCAGCTTTACCGTGAGGTCATGAGATTTGCCAATGGTCTGAAGTCACTGGGCGTGGGCAAGGGAGACCGAGTCTGCATCTACATGCCCTTGGTGCCCGAGCAGATAATTGCCATGCTGGCATGTGCCCGTATAGGTGCGGTACATAGCGTTGTGTTCGGCGGTTTTGGCTCCAATGCACTGCATTCAAGGATCAAGGACGCGCAGGCAAAGATAGTCATAACTGCAGATGCAGCTATAAGACGTGGCAAACGTATCGATCTTAAATCCCTTGTTGACAAAGCTGTTGTAAATGCTTCCTGTGTGGAAAAGATAATTGTTCTCAGGAGAATGTCCCCCCCAATGGAGCTCTTCTCGGAGATAGAGGTCGACTTTAATGACATCCTGGAGAAAGAGGATAAGGAATGCGAACCGGAAGTGATGGATTCCGAGGACCCGCTCTTTATACTTTATACCAGTGGCACCACAGGACCTGCAAAAGGTATTGTCCATACATGCGGTGGCTATATGGTCGGAACATATTACACCACTAAGTGTGTGTTAGACCTGAAAGACAGCGACGTGATGTGGTGTACGGCCGACCCGGGCTGGATCACCGGGCACAGCTACATAGTCTATGGTCCTCTTTCTCTGGGTGCTACAATACTGATAACGGAGGCAACTCCTGATTATCCTGACCCCGGCATCTGGTGGAGCATCATAGAAGAGTTCGACGTGACCGTCTTCTACACAGCGCCGACCGTTATTCGTATGTTCATGAGACAGGGTGAGCAGTGGCCGCAACAATATAACCTGAATTCCCTTCGGATACTGGGTTCTGTAGGCGAGCCTCTCAACCCGGAGGCTTTTGAGTGGTACTACAGCGTCGTCGGTAAGAATAAATGCCCCGTCCTGGATACCTGGTGGCAGACAGAAACGGGCATGCACATGATCACCACGACTGTAGGCGAACCCATGAAGCCGGGATTTGCAGGCCGTGCCGTTCCGGGCATTGTTGTGGACGTTGTCGATGAGAACGGCCAGCCCGTGCCTCCGGGTACAGGTGGTCTTCTGGTCATTAAGGAACCCTGGCCCTCAATGATGAGGACTGTATATGGTAATGATGAAAGGTACAGGCAGTACTGGAGCACCATTGGCAATTATTACACTGCCGGTGACCTTGCTGTGAAGGATGAGGACGGCTATATAATGATACTGGGCCGTTCTGACGATGTCCTTATAGTTGCTGGCCATAACATAGGCAGTGCGGAAGTGGAAAGCGCACTTGTCTCCCACGAAGCCGTTGCTGAGGCAGCGGTCATAGGCAAGCCCGATCCCCTCAAAGGAGATTCCATCAAAGCCTTCATCATACTTTGCATAGGTTACAAGCCCAGCGATAAACTCAAGCTGGACCTTGTATATCATGTAAGGATGGATCTGGGTCCTATCGCCATACCTTCAGAGATAGAATTCGTGGAATCCCTGCCAAAGACCCGCAGTGGCAAGATTATGAGGCGGGTGCTCAAAGCCAGGGAGCTTGGCATGGATCCGGGAGACCTTTCCTCTCTGGACGACTGAACTCCCTTTTCCATTTTTAAGGCGCATGGTTCATATTGGCCATAAAAAGCTGTGTGAGCCTAGCGCTTTGAATTTCCTTTAGCCCTTTTATTTCCAAGCTCAATGTCTGTCTTTACTTTCCGTACTGCAAGGTCTGCTGCAAGCCCCCTGAGCATCCACCTCAGGGCAGAGGCCTGATGCAGTTCATCCTGTGGGAATTCTTTCAGGACAAGAGCCGCTGCACTTACACCCGCCTGCTTTTTCAGGTCTTCTAGCTTGATCCTGGAATAGGCGTCCATCCCACCTACTTTCAATCCGGCGAAGCTTTTGAACCCCGGGGATGGATGTGCGTTCAATTCATTGATCTGTATCCTAAGCAAGGGCAGGGCTTTGGATGTGTTCACGTCTGCTATCAATTTCCTTTCAACGGGCCTCGCTGGTGCATCACCCGGCATTGCCAGTCTGTCAGCTATACTATTCTCACCCCGGGGAATCCATTTGAACGTTACCCTGAGACCGTTACTTTGTATGAGCGATGCTATCTGCTCTTTGATTATCGCAAGATTCTCGTTATTTATCTTCCATTTTCCTGACATCTGGCTGATGACCAGCTGGCTGTCGCCGCACACCCGGAGAGGCCCCTTTCCGCCAAGTTCCAGGTAATTCACTATTCCCTCCTTCAGTGCAGTGTACTCCGCTACATTGTTTGTGTTTGCGGGGGAACGCTGCTTCTCTTTTCTTCCTTCTGTGGGAGCTTGTTTGCTCTTCCAGCTAATAACCCATCCAAATCCCATCCTTCCTCCGGGGTTTGGATCGCATGAGCCGTCAAAGTTAAGTTGGTCCATAGCGTATTTGAACTACCTCTTTGCTTTTTTACTTGTCTGTTGACATAGCTGCAATACTCGCTTCAATGTCTGCTCCCCTACGTGTTCTTACATTTTCTGCCATGACAGCCTTACACTATAGTAACAGTTATGAAGTATGTATACCAAGTATTGCTGATCACAGGTGATATCATGGTTGATTTTTTTGATCTTTACCTCTCGGAAGATTGCCCATACGGTGATGAGACCACAGAGCTTCTGGGTATAACGGGCAAGGGAAAGCTGCGTATCATGTCTCGGGAGCATGGTGTAGCTGCGTGCATGGATGACCTTGCTGATTTCTACCGGAAAAACGGCCTGGAAGTTATCAGCAGCCTCGGCAACGGTGCAGAATTCAATGCGCATGATGTGATATTTGAGGCACAGGGTGATCTTCCTGCGCTTTTCAGGCTCTGGAGGGTATCACAAACTTTCCTTTCACTTGTCTGTGCTATCGCTTCCAATACCCGGTTTAGCGTCGAGCTGGCACATAAGGTCAACCCTGATCTGATAATAGCTACCAGCAGGAAGACACATCCTGGTTTTCGCAAATATGAACTCAAGGCCGTGAAGACAGGAGGCGGTCAGCATCATCGCAATTCTCTGAGTGACTCTGTTCTGCTCAGCCAGAACCATCTCAGTATCATTGAGGATATCGGAAGGCTGAGGTCCACGAGGAAGATAGAGATAGAACCACGCAGCAGGGAGGAGGCATATAAATACGCGCCTCTTGCAGATGTGCTGCTGCTTGACCATTTCAGTCCTGAGGAACTGGAATCCTTTGTGCCTGAGCTTCGCTCTCTAAATCCGGGGCTTGAAGTTGCAGTGGGTGGCATTGATCTGAAAAGAGTTGCTGAATATGCAAAATTTGTCGATATCATTGTCACAAGCGAGCTTTACTATTCAAAGCCACTGGACCTGACGGCAAAGATACGGAAACTATAGTTGTGGCGGTACTTCGAAAGATATATATAATTTTGGCGCAGAGGTTGTGTGTAATATTTGCATGACCGCTGTATATTGACTATGTCGGAAGGCAAGGAATCTAAACAGATCCTCTGCCTTTGAACATGCCAGTAAAACAGTTATATCAACAGGTCATTCTTAATCTTGACAACTCTTAATTTGAAATATAAGGTGTTAACATGAGCAAACCTGAACTATTGGATTTTAGTGCAACGTGGTGCGGACCCTGTAAGATGCAGAAGCCCTTCCTTGAGAAAGTAAAGGAGGAACTGGGGGATAAAGTCGAAGTAAAGGTCATCGATGTTGACCAGAATCAGGAACTTGCATCAAAATATGGCATTCAGGCAGTTCCAACTCTTGTCATCCTGAAGGATGGAAATCCTGTAAAGCGTTTTACAGGTGTCACGACAGCAGGTGTTCTTATCGAAGAGCTGAAAAAGGTGCTTTAAGCGCCTTCCTTTTTTTACAAATCTTTCATTATATTTTTACTACAGTCCCCATTTCTGAATAAGCGTAAATACTATGAGTTTAATCCATGTTCGAGGAATACGGATATTGCAGGAAATGATCGATCTTGGGGTAATGGTCTTCAGGCAGAAGAACACAAAAGGTACATTCAAGCCTCATCTTTCCGTTAAGTTCAGGTCCTGCGAGGGAGAACTTGTCACTTTTTCCATAGATACCACCAGGAACCCTGCAAAATATGTTCAGCCTGACGCCTATCTTATCACTCATGCGCACTCTGACCACCATGGCATGTCTGCCATGCTCTCAGAACGCGCCGTCTGTTCTGTTAAGACGGCCCAAGCTCTTGAAATCAGGCATGACCGTTCCTATAAAGGCAGAACAATGGATATTGGCGGCTCCATTGAAGTCAATGGTGTCACAATAACTGCCTATCCTAATTTTCATACTGTGGGATCCACATCCTTCTACTGGGAGAACGAAGTAGGTACTCGTATCCTGGTCACGGGGGATGTTAAGGATGCTTCCATGCTGCCCAAATGTGATGTGCTCATTACCGAAGCCAACTACGGAGATCCCGGGGATGCGACATGCTATTTTGATGACGATATCATAGGTTTCAGGAACATCCTGCAGGACAACGCCTGCCTCGCCTTTGGAGCATATGCCTTTGGTAAGGCCCAGAGGGCTGTGGGATTGCTTAGAGGCCTGGGGTATAACGGTGCAATAGCCATGGAGGAGAAATCCCTTGCCCTGACACGCTACCTGCTTGAAGATGCTGGTGACATCATCGGGCTGGGAGAGGCATGTGGCGACTCTATCTGTGTCGTGCCACCCTGGGACCTTGACAAGCTTCCCATGAACATGTCCAAATATGTGATGACAGGCAGATGCGACTACAAATATCCGTCCATACATATAAGTGACCATCTGGACGCAAGGGGGCTGACTGGCATGGTGCAGGCTATGGATCCGGAGTTCACGCTGGTCTATCATCCGTCAGGGCACAGGCCCGGCAGGTTCGCCAGTCACCTTAGAGGACTTGGCTTTAATGCCATTTCTCTTGATAAGGTGAACAATATATTGAGCAATCATTTTATCTAGTTATGGCATATTACCCTGCGCTGGATAAAAGTTTATATAATTACCAGCTTTCTATAGTATCCACATTATCCAAGTTGTTCCAGGAGATTGTCAATTGTCAAAATCGTCCAAGAGAAAACAAGCGCTTGCTCCTTCTGTCCCTTCCATGGAAGAGCCCGTCGAGGCAGGGGCGGTGCAGCCAGATACAGGTGCAGGCGCCGCGAAACCTGTTATTAAGGTAAAGACTCCCGAGGAGAGAAAACAGGCACACATAGAGGGTATAATAAAGACAGCAGTTGCATCTATCATTGGTATCATAGCCGGTATACTGGCTTATACTCAGTTTGGTGTCGGTGATGAGATAAGGTGGTATGCAGTGCTCATTATCGTTGCTGCTCTTGCTTATTATGCACAGAAGCTGATTTTCCCGCTCATTAAGATCGATACCAAGGAGTTCGGTTTCAAGGATTGGTTCTTTGTTGAGTTCCTCGTCATAGATTTCTGTCTTGTGACATGGACGCTGCTTCTGAATTGATCATCTCTTTTTTGAACATGCACCTTATTTAAATGTCAGGGATCCCACATGCGAATAGCCATATTGAACAAGGACAGGTGCCAGCCAAGGCGCTGCAGTCATGAATGTGAAAAGTACTGTCCCAGGGTAAGGACAGGGGACGAAACCATCGTTTTCCCGGAAGGCGGCGGAAAGCCGATCATCTCGGAAGAGCTCTGCGTAGGTTGCGGTATCTGTATCAACAGGTGCCCTTTCGATGCTATTATGATCATCGGCCTTCCGGAAGAGCTGAAAGAACCCACTCACAGGTACGGAGCAAATGCTTTTGCGCTTTATGGCCTGCCGGTTCCTCAGGTGGGCAGGGTCACAGGTATTCTGGGTCCTAACGGCATCGGAAAAAGTACGGCGGTGCAGATACTGTCAGGTGCCCTTATACCCAACTTCGGAGATGGCGCAGGTGACTGGGAAAATGTGCTCCGGCATTACGCGGGCACAGCTCTGCATGACTACTTCAGTGACGTGGCTGACGGCAATACGAAGGTCTCCCAGAAGCCCCAGTATGTGGATATGATCCCCAAGGCCTTTAAAGGGAAAGCCAGTGAACTGCTTGACAGGACCGACGAGCGTGGCGTTCTCGGGGAACTGATAGAAAAGCTTGGCCTGTCTCCTGTTATTGACAGGAATATATCCGAGCTTAGTGGAGGAGAACTCCAGAGAGTAGCCATTGCAGCATGTGCTGCAAGGGACGCTGACTTCTATTTCTTTGACGAGATCAGCCCCTATCTTGATATATACCAGCGCATCAACTCCGCCCAGCTTATCCAGGAAATAGCCAGGGATAAAGCGGTGCTTGTTGTCGAGCACGACCTGGCCATCCTTGACATGCTGGCAGATGTTGTGCATGTGGCGTACGGGCAGCCGGGAGCCTATGGTGTCATAACCTATCCAAAAGGTGTGCGTATCGCAATCAACCAGTATCTTAAGGGTTACCTGCCCGAGGAGAACGTACGTATCAGGCCCGATGCCATAAAGTTTGAGGTGCATCCTCCGCGTGTAGGATCAGATATTGCGACCCTGGTAAATTACGATCATTTCTCCAAGAAATACGGGAATGGTTTTTCTCTTGAGACTGATAGCGGCTCCCTTAAACAGGGTGAAGTTCTGGGAATAGTCGGACCCAACGGTATCGGTAAATCCACTTTTGTAAAGATACTGGCCGGAGAGGTCGACCCGGATGAAGGCAAGATGGACCTGGGCATCACTATTTCCTATAAGCCTCAATATATCAAGCCTGATGTCTCCATGCAGGTGCAGTACTTCCTGCGTGGCGTCTCCCGCAAGTTCGATACAAGCTATTTCCAGTCCGAAGTAGCCAAACCCATGCAGCTTGAGCCCCTGTATGAACGTGATCTTAAGGACCTCAGTGGTGGAGAGCTCCAGAGGGTAGCCATTGCAGCCTGCCTGTGCAGGGATGCAGACATGTATATCCTTGACGAGCCAAGCGCCCACCTGGATGTCGAACAGCGCTCCATGACTACCAGGGTGATCAAGAGATTTGCCGAGAACAGCGGTAAGACTGCCATGGTGGTCGACCACGACATCTATTTGATAGACATGCTTAGCGAGCGCCTCATAGTCTTTGAAGGTGAGCCTGCAGTCAACGGTAAGGCTCACCGGCCTTTCAGCATGCAGGATGGCATGAACAAGTTCCTGGCGAACCTGCATATCACCTTCAGGCGTGATGAGGATACATCCCGGCCCAGGGTTAACAAACCGGAATCAAGGCTTGACAGGGAGCAGAAGGCCAGCGGGGAGTATTATTACCATAATCTCGAGTAATAATACTTCTCTCTATTCCTTTTTTGTCATATTTGTCTCCCTTTCGCGAAATATATAAGTACATGCGGGTCTCATCAAATATGGGAACTGGAACAGTGGCTGATAAGCATACATGTCAAATGAGCGGTTGCTGTATCTGTATATCAGGGAGTGTGAGTTATGTTATCAAAGATACCGGTGGACCTTTCCAAAGTCGATCAGAAGGATATAAACAAAGAGATATTAAGGGCGGCAATAGTTGCCGAACTGGATGCCATCAATCTCTATGAGCAAATGGCAGGTCTCACAGACAACGATGAAGTAAAGAGGGTCCTTATGGATGTTGCACTTGAAGAGAAGACCCATGTGGGCGAGTTCCAGACTTTGCTCTTAAGGGCTGATGAGCAGCAGAAAGAGGAACTCAAGGCAGGGGAAAAAGAGGTCGAGGAGCTTTCAAAGTAAGCCAGGGGGTAAACATGTTATCAGAGATACCTATTAACCTGCAGATGGTGAATAAAGAGGACCTTGATAAGGAGATAATGAGAGCTGCCATGATTGCAGAACTGGATGCTGTGAACCTGTACGAATCAATGGCCTCGCTCACTGATAGCGAGGATCTTAAAGTGATCCTCCTGGATGTCGCCAAAGAGGAAAAGGTCCATGTAGCAATGTTTCAGACAGTGCTCATGGAAGTTGACAGGGAATACCTGAAGATCATGGCAGATTACGCTCTAGGAAAAGGGAGGATGTGATTCTCCGGTTGCCGGTAGGCACTAAAAATCATTTTTCACCCCGCTGTCACAAGCCGGGACATTGATACGAATGCATGTAGCTGTCAAGAGGCAGTTATTCATGAGAGTTTCTTTGCACCGGAATAAGCATCGTAGATATTATAAAGCCAGAAGATCGCAAGTATTATAAGAGTGACTAACAGATGTCCTGCAATTATCAGGGTGAATGCAATAGCAAAGAACAACAGTCCTCTGCTCATATTTCCGTTGTTCAACTGTCCAAGACCCGGAAACACCAGTGAATAGATGGCCGACTTCCAAGGGATCGGCTTTCGCTGCCCGGTGCTTCCACTTCCCGTATCATCTGTCCTGATATTCTGCTCATCTTCCAGATAGATTCCCCCAATTGGTTTTTATCTCCCATAGTATTTTATCATTTGCCTGATGGTCCGCGTTTCAGGAACACATTCCTTATCTTGAAGATAATATTACTACCCTTTTTATGTGCTCCCTCAGATGCACCTGAGGCCTTTATTTCTTCCTTTCTTCTCTTTCCTTTTGTAAGATACCAGGTAAGGAATTCAGTATAGAGGATAATTCCTGTCAGTGTTGACCACATCATTAGAAGTATATGGAAATTGTTGACAGGCACCAGACCTTTTGCAAAAAGGAAATGCTCGTATGAGAGGAAAGCCACAGATGTGCCGGGCATTATGATAACTGCAAACAGAGGCACAGCTACCAGGACCAGCATCGCCAGCCGGGATGATATCTTTATAAGTATGAACAGCACGGTGAGTGCAAAAGTGATAAAAAGCATTGCACCCCCTATAAAAGCCAGAATCTCCATTCAAATCCTCCTTCCGTTTTGTTTCATCTGTAAACACCCCTGATAGCTAAATACATAAGAGCCGGTATGATCGCAAGCAATGAGAACAGGGTGATAAAAGCAGATAGCAGGAAGCCGGCAGCCTCAATGCGTGTCAACTCAGCATTTCCAGTGTCCGGGATTTCGCCGGTCAGTGCATTTAACGAACTCGGCTTTGCTTCATTGCTTATCTGATTATGTTCAGTAGTGAGTACATCATCGATGTAGATCACAGGAGTATCGGAAACGGCACTGTACTGTTTTCCCTCCACGTCAGTGCAATCTGCCCTGGCAGCAGGCAACATGACGTTTCCGGCTCTCCCGGCCTTTACAACATAGCTGATCTTCTTTGATGCACCTGCTTCAAGGTCTCCTTCCCATAAGAGCTGGCCTGAAATTAAGGAAAGCCCCCCGGGAACACTGTCAGCAAGGGTAATGCGGACATTGCTGTTTCCTGCATTCAATGCGGTTACAACTATCTCGGTCATCTCTCCGGTATACAGGTAGCTGGAAACAGTACTCTTCTCAACAATGACTTTCGATCCCCTGACAATGAAAGCATCTGTAAGGGGGCTGGATTCCACAATATATGTTTCTCCTTCGTCTTTCCACTGAGCCGTCGCGGGCCTGAAAGTGAAACTGCCTGCTTCAGTTGGCTTTGCAATGTAGCTGATCTCTTTTGTAGCACCGGCATCAAGCAACACTGTCCATTCCGTTCCCTCCACGCCTTCAGGGATCATTGATGATGGCAGTTCGTCCCGTACTTCCAGAGTTGTCCTGTAGCCTGCCGTGTTCTTAAGTGTGAGCGTTATCATGAAATGCCCGTCAGTTCCCATTTCACTGTCCTTTGGGGATTTCCTGACAGCTTCCACCTTTTTCTCGATAGAGATGTAGGGCCTGACCTGTACTTCAAAAGATGCTGGCTCTGAGTATGCTTTACCCTTGTAATCATGTCCTGTAACCTGGGATTCTATCAGTATGTTCCTGGTGACAGGAGTTACAGGGGTTCTGACAGGCACAATGAACTTCTTCACTTTCAGCGGATCAAGAACTGCCTGCTGGAGTTGTGGTTCCCCAACCACTCCTGCTGAGGAACTGGTTGTCAGGGTAATACCATGCAGTGGAATAGTGCCGCTATTGGTGAGGGTTAATACGTACGATATATCCTCATTTGAGCTATAGTCTGTCTTGTCTGTCAGGATATCGACTGTTAATGCGGGCGCACCCGGCCTGAAAGTCTCAATGGATACATCTCTGGTGTTTTGATTGATATAGATGACACGGACCATGAACTCGCCGGTGAATTTCCTGTAGCTGCCCGATTGGTATGTTTCTTCAAAAACACCATTCTTACCTTCTATGCTGACAAGAGCGCCGCTCTCACCAACTTCTTTGAGTTTCACACGGTAACTGCCATCCTCCAGTGTGTCACCAGTTTTCATGTTTGTTTTCGGAACGCTTGTGACCCAGACCCTTTCCGATTTCTGTTTATATGTCTCCAGTGAAACAATGCCCGAGTTAATACTAAGGACATTGATCTTCAGTTCATTATCATAGATATGCTCACTGTTTGCAGAGGCATCCATGAAGAATGATCTCTTGAAGTCCCTGTTGCGGTAAACAAGAACTATGGCAGAAGGTTCAGCACTATCCATATCTACAGAATGTACTTTAACTGTGAACCCTTCGAGTTCCGCTCTGTTTCCGGCAGCAAGTTCGTAGGTACCCTGGAATATCCATAGGTTCTCATTCTGGATATCGTAGGCACTGACCGGATACACTAAAGCTGGTAGCATTGCGATTGCAAGGATCAGGACAGTCAGTGTTCTCACAGCCATTTGGAGCATATATGTATTTTTATCTTTTAATTGTTTTTATATGTCTTTTTCACCGTGGCAACTGTAAGCATGCACAGCGCCAAGGCCACTAACGTATAGAGGCCAACCCAGAGGGCTGATTCGGATGCACCTATACTATCGATCGAGAGTCTTGTTACAAGATTGAGCGGTGAATTTGTGAACAGGTAGGAGGCCATGAACAGGAAGATGAGCACCATGGAATACAGAAGCTGGGCAACGCCTCTCTCCCTGAAAATGACAGATATGATGCTGCTCGTCAGGACAAGTATCAGCCCGATAAGCGTAACCATGAGCAGTATCGTGAAGAAATTCATGATGGCAATCCTGTTCATACTCAATAGCAGCATCCATGCAAGAGCCTGCAGTGGCACAATGGCGACAGCAACAAGCACCTTCCCGCTAACTATTTCCAGCATGGACGCGGGAGTGACAAGCAGTAATTCCATTGTCTTCCTTTCGAACTCCTCGGTAATGAAGTCAATAACAAGCCCTCCTGAAATGAACGCCGGTGTAAATACCAATAGTGGGAGCAGTGCAACGTAAATGAACTCGAAATAAGTGGATGAGGTCTTTATACCTCTCTTGTTGATGTTGACCTCTATCGGGGAATATCCTGGCAGGCGCTGGGTCCTTATGTCACGCACATGCTGTTCAAACTTTTCAAGTGGCTCTTTTAACTGAAGTGATATCAGGGTAGCCTTAATTTCCGACTTGGGAAGATATATGTCCACGTTCAGTATATCCGTCCCTTCCGGGGGGCCGGGAGGGGCTATTACTATGGCGTCGACCCTGTGTTCATAGAAGTCCCCGTAAGCAGGTGTCAGGTCACTGTACAGGCGGGTATTGATCTTACTTTCCTGAAGCAGCTTGTACAGTTCATTTTCTTCAGTTCCGACAACTGCCACGCTTATGCCCTGCATCTCTATATCACCCATGATCGTGGGATCGTAGAACGAAGTGAGCCCTATGACAAGAAATGTTGAGAATGATGCTATGAAAAGCTGGATCAGTAAGGAAAGTATGAACGTTTTCTCACGCATGAGCTCGCCTACTTCCTTTTTAGCGATACTCCTTACTTTTTTGCAATATCTTGCACGCTTAGCCAAAAAGAACACCTCTGAGAATGAAAAGATTGTATGCGCTATGGACCACGGTTGCCAGTATCACTGAGAGCAGGTATCTCCTGGTACCGAACCTGTACATTACTATCGAACTGACCGCCGCAGTCGACATGTGCAGCAGGAGGGGAATTAGCAGGAGCGTGCCCATTGTCATCACTGCCCCAAATGCGGAACTTGCAATGGGCGCCAGAGTAAGGACGGCAACTGCCTTTTCTCCGACAAAGAAGCCTGTACCTGAAAGGATAGCAAGCCTGAGAGCGTTTTTCATAGTGACCAGCTGAAGCTTTCTTTTGAAGATTGTGTATATTCCGGCTGATTTGACCAGTTCTTCTGCCATCGCAGAAAGTGCTATCATCACGATGACAGAATGCGGGGCCGGCAGGTTGAACAGCATGACGATCAGCATCAATTGAGTCATGTAAACGAACGGGATGAAGATAATGCTCAGCAGGAAAACAGAGCCGTATGGGTTCAGAAGGAAAATCTCCAGGCAATCTGTTATCTTCTCTGATACTGCTTTCTGTGTGAAGAGGTCCTCTTCCCTGTATATATAGGTCCCGAATAAAAAGGCGGAAAACGCGACAAAATAGAATGGCAGGGTTGAGAACAGATATGTGCCGATCTGCAGGGTCTCGCCCTCTATAAGGCGGACAATAAGGGTGATCGGGGAGATGGAACTGATGGCGTGGATATTTGTAAACATCGCCGGGAAGAAGAGGTATCCGGAGATTATCACTGACAGGAAGACGCTTGTGAAGGTCAGTTCCTTGAAGCTCCTTGAAAGTATGGCGCCGAAAAATGATAGCGCGAAGAACAGAAGCACAACCGGCAGTATTGCTGCAAGGATCAGTAGTGAGCTCTGTGCTGTTCTAATGTCCGCCGGGATTCCCATGATATACATAGTGATAACAGCCTGGATGAGAAGGGTGACGAGGATATAGGGTAATGTTTTACCGATTACGATCTCTCTACTGGACAGAGGCGCGGCAAGTATGAGTTCTCCTTTTTTATTGGTGCGCTCATCCATGATACTTGTGGAATAGAACTGCGAGATGAAATATATGGGGAATATGAACAGGAAAGCATAGAGTATCGCCGTGAATGGAATAGGCGGTGAGAAGAAAGATGGCGTAGAGAGCGTCTGCTTCTGGAAGAATGCCCTTGCTTTGTAATCGTCAAGATCGCTGATGTCCTGCGGAAGTGTGAACGAGGAGCCTGCATTGAGGTATTCTGTTGTTATTTCTCCTGCAGGGTAACCTTGGTGGGACCGTGCATTAGGGCCGCTATCCATGCCTGTATCCAGGCTTCCGGCAGCACCCTGTGCACTCAATAGCTGGAAGTTCTGAGGTCTCTCAATATCGTGCACAGTGACCCAGACCGGATGGCTGTTGTTAATGTCATTGTAGGAAGTCAGTACGATCTCACGGTATTCCTTTATGGTATTCTCAAGTGCACTTCCGGCAGCAGCTGACTTGGGATTATCTCCAAGATATACATTATTACCGATAATTACGAAATCTGCTCCGTACAGGTAGAACTGGGTGGCATCATATATTGTGACAGGCAGATAACTGAATCTCTGGTCACTTTCAAGTATGGGGCGAAGTGCAGGTTCTGTAGATGCCGCAGTGTATATTTTCTGGTTCATGCTCATCTGTGTCTGTGCGGCTGCAAAGGATGCTGCTATGACCAGTGCCAGGGTAAGTGTCAGCAATATGGCTGACCTTGAATCGAATTTGAGTTTGGACCTGAAAAACTCCCATTTTGCTATCGTTAACCATCCGGACATCACTTTTTATTAGTAATTTATTATATTAATATGTATGTAGTTATTTGGGTATTAGAGGTCATTGTTACATTAGATGGGGAAGTCTCAATGTCAATCTCATGCGTATGCCAGTTCGCAGGGTCCGCGTTGATGTTGGAATAAGTTACGGAACCGATTCTGGCAGGCCTGTCAAAAATGACCTTACCATCGCTATATATGATGCTTTCAACAGGGAAGGTATAAGCATCCGGTTCCCGCAGATGGATGTCTATATCAGGAGCATCCCCGGTAGTAAGCAAAGTACTGATTAAGGTGAGAGTAAACCGCGGTTGCCACGAACAATCGTATCTCTATTTTTATAACATTGCTTATATATAGTGAAGTATATTCTGTTTATGTGGAACAGAAGATCATCGAAGTAGAAGGGCTCAGGAAAGAATACGGGGATTTTGTTGCAGTCGAAGACCTCAGTTTCTCTATCTCAAAAGGCGAGATATTCGGAATAGTGGGTCCCAACGGTGCAGGCAAGACAACCACTTTGAAGATGCTGAGCGGCCTTGTCAGGCCAAGCAGGGGTACTATTACGATGAAGGGACTGGATATCGGTCGGGATGCTGTTAAGATCAAATCCTTCCTGGGTTTTCTTCCCGAAGAGTCACCCCTGTATGAAGGCATGGAAGTTGATGATTATCTGATGTTCTTTGCGGAGCTCTATGGCGTCGAAAAGAACGTCGCCAGGAAAAGGATTAATGACCTGCTTTTTGATCTATCTCTCAACGCTGACGGCAAGAAAATAGGCGACCTCTCCAAGGGTATGAAGCGCAAGGTTGCTATCGCCCGCTCACTGATAAATGACCCTGACATCCTGATATATGATGAGCCGTCTTCAGGCCTTGATCCGATGACCTCCAGGTATATCACGGATTACGTGCGGTCTCTCAAGGGGGCGGGTAAAACGATTATTTTCAGTGCCCACAACCTGTACCAGGTTGAAAGCCTGTGTGACAATATCATGATCATGAAGAACGGCAGGCTCATTACTCTGGGGACGGCAGCCGATATCCGCGAGGAGTTCGGGCGGATACAG